>JAHJSH010000003.1 GCA_018830525.1 Nanobdellota archaeon
TGGAACTTTTCAAAAGTTTTCTATGGGGCAAGAAATTTTGGAGTGAAGGATATTTCGCTCGAAGTATAGGATGTGTCACAACGGAGAGGATTAGATATTACATAGAGGAATCGCAAAGTAAACATTGGAATTAGGTTTTGGGAATTGGTAGGTCACGCTCCGGACTTTAGTCCGGAGTAGTTGACAAACGACTCACCAGCGGATTATTTTGTTTTGGGGATACAGTTACTTTTGAAGGTCCGTGGAGAAGTCAGAAGCTCTTGAGAAATAGAATATGAGATATCAAGCTCTCAAGTGTTTATAAGACTGTGGTTGGGTGTCTTATAGTTTTTTTGCCTAAATATTTATAAGGGCTTGTTGATTTTTCAAATAATGGAAAAGGGTTTTGATACAGAAAAATATCTTGAGATTCAATCATCAGAGATTTTGAAAAGGGTTAATAATTTTGATAAACTTTATCTTGAGTTTGGGGGGAAGATTTGTGATGACTTTCATGCGGCCAGGGTTCTTCCGGGTTATGATGCTAACGCAAAAATAAAAATGTTGGAGATGATTAAGGATGATTCGGAGATTGTTTTTTGTATAAGTGCTAAAGATATTGAGAATGGAAAGATGCGTGCGGATTTCGGTTTGAATTATGAGGCAGTGACTTTGAAATCTATTAATGATTTAAGAAATTTTGGATTGGATGTTTCCGCTGTTGTAATTAATCGGTTCTCTGGAGAAAAGAAAGCTTTGAAGTTTAAGAGGTATCTAGAGAATATTGGGATTCGGGTTTATTTACAGAATGAAATTGAAGGATATCCTGCCGATGTCGACAAGATTGTTAGCGAAGAGGGATACGGGAAAAATCCTTATGTTAATACGAAGAAGTCGATTGTTGTGGTTACTGGTGCCGGTCCTGGGAGTGGTAAAATGTCTTTTTGTTTATCCCAATTATATCATGATAATGTTCGTGGGATGAAATCTGGATTTTCTAAGTTTGAAACTTTTCCGATTTGGGATTTAGAGATAGATCATCCAGTGAATATTGCTTACGAGGCGGCTACAGCAGATATTGGGGATGTGAATATGATAGACCCTTTTCATTTACAGGCTAATGGTGTTGCCGCGGTAAATTATAATCGAGATATAGAGAATTTTCCTATTTTGAAAAGCATTCTTAAAAAAATTGGGATGGATATTTATGCTTCTCCTACGGAAATGGGGGTAAGTAAGGCCAAACAAGGGATTATTGATGATGAAGTTGTTAGAGAAGCTTCGAAGCAAGAAATTATTAGGAGATATTTTAGATATAAGAAGGAAAATCTTCTAGGGATTGTGGATAAGGGGGTTGTTGATAAGGTTGAAAAATTGATGCAAGAATTGGAAATCAATGAGGATTATCGGTCTGTTGTAGGGGCGGCAAGGCAATCTGCTATGGATGCGGTGGCTAAGGAAGGAAAGGGAAACAAGGGATTCTGTTGTGGTTCTGCGATTCAAATTGGAGAAGAAATTATTTGTGGTAAAAATTCTGAATTGCTTCATTCTGAATCTTCGTGTATAATTAATGCTCTGAAACATGTTTCGAATATTCCTGATGATATCGCCTTACTTTCTGAATCTTTGATTAAAAGCATACAGGGATTAAAAGAGAAGATAATTAAAAATTCTAGTCCAAGTTTGGATGTGAGCGAAGTTTTAATCTCTTTGGCAATTTCTTCTTCGACAAATCCTACTGCTAAAAAATGTATAGATAATCTTCCATTACTTCATAACTGTGAGATGCATACAACTCATTTGCTTACGCGAGGTGATGAGAATGGTTTGAGGGATCTTGGGATTAATTTGACTACTGATGCAGAGTTTACACCCAAGATTTATTTTAGAAGTTGATTATTATGAATATTTACTTAAAACGAAAACTTTTGTACTTTATGTGCAAAAAGAGGTACGCAATTACGAGGAAAACGCAAAAGTCTAGAAAACGAAATGTTTAAATAGGGTTATGAATATATATGCATAACTAAAATGGAGAAAAATACAATGCCAAATAAAGATGGAACAGGACCCGAAGGAAAAGGACCTAAGACTGGAAGGCAGATGGGCGAGTGCGAAGACGCAGAACCTGTAGCTGGAAATGGAAGAGGACGAGGACCTTGTGGGAACGGACGTGGTCGAGGACGAAGAGTTAGGGATTAAGATGGTTCGACCATGTAGACGAAGAAGGGTTCGTGGAAGACCGAATTCTTCTTATTTTAAACCGGCAGGGATTAGGATGATTGATCTAGAAGAGTCTGAACTTTCTCTGCCTGAGTTTGAAGCTATTCGGCTTGTTGATTTAGAGGATGTTTCTCAAGAAGAAGCTGGGAGCAAGATGCAGGTTTCTCAATCAACTCTTTCTCGTATTTTAAAATCTGGACGTAAAAAAATTGCTGATGCTATTGTTTATGGTAAAGCAATAAAAATTGAATGAAACTGGTTTCATCTTAACGTTTTTAAAGAGTGATTTATATAATAAATTATGAAAAAAATAATGTTTATTTTCGCATTGCTTTTGTTAGCGTCATTTGTCAGTGCTGCAGATGTTCCCGAGACTAATATAATTTATTTTTATTCCCCTAATTGTGTTCATTGTGCTGTTGTTGCAGAATCGGGGATTCTTGAAGAAATTAATGAGTGGGAAAATGTTACTGTTACAAAATATGAGGTAACTCTTAGTCAAAAGGGTAGAGATTTATTTGAATATTATGGAAATGGTTTTGGATTAGATCGGAGAGGTTATCCTTTCTTGGTTATTGAACAGGGTGAAGAGAAATTTTATTTGATGGGAGATACTCCGATTGTTGATCGTTTGGAAGATAATGTTATTAATTTTGAGTCAATACCTTTTAATGAAAATAGTGGGTCTGGAAAACAATTAACTCTCATTGCAGTTATTGTGGCAGCCCTTATAGATTCAGTTAATCCTTGTGCGTTTGGAGTTTTGATTTTTCTTATGTTGAGTTTGTTAAATATGGGTTCTTCAAAAAGGGCACTTCGAGCAGGGCTTGTTTATACCTTTGTTGTTTTTGTTGTTTATTTTTTCTCAGGACTTGGAATTTTTAGGGTAATTCAATCATTTACTGCCGCTACTTATTATATTTATATTGCGGCGGGAATTCTTGTTCTTGGTTTGGGATTGTGGCAATTTAAAGATGTTTTTCTTCCCAAGGTTGGCCCGACTTTACAAATTTCTCCCAAGGTGAAACCTTTGATTGAAAAAATTATACATAAAGGAACTATTCCTGCAATGATTTTTCTAGGAATTGTGGTTTCTCTCTTTGAACTTCCATGTACTGGTGGAATATATCTTGGAATTCTTACCTTGATGTCAATAAATAAGACATTCGCGTTTTCTTATTTGATATTGTATAATATTATCTTTGTGTTACCTTTGCTTATTCTCACTTTTTTGATTTACAAGGGAATGTCTCCAAAGATTTTACAGAATTGGACTTCTAAGGAACGTAAATGGATGAAACTTGGGGCAGGGTTAGTTTTGGTTTCTTTGGGAGTTTATATCTTGTTAATGTAACACCATAGATTTTAAATATCGACTATAATAGAATTAAATATGGTATATACGGGAGAAATTAGAGAAAGATTATGCAATGGCGAAGCCCTTGCGGATCACCCAGTAGGTGATCCGGTGATCAAAAAATCGGAGGATTTTTGCTAATGGGAATATTTGGATTTGGGAATGGAAAGACATTATATTATCCGGGATGTTTGACGAAGGGAGTTTTGAAAGAACAGTTTGAGAACTATAAAGGGATTTTTAATCGTCTTGGTATTGACTTTGTTTTATTGTCTGACAATGAGGTTTGTTGTGGTTTGCCGGTTTTGAATGCGGGATATCGGAAAGATGTGAAGAAGTTAGCTAAGAAAAACTATGATTTATTTAAAAAACAAGGGATTTCTAAGATAATTACTAATTGTCCTTCGTGTTATCATACGTTTAGTGAGATTTATCCCAAGTTGATTTCGGAGTGGGATATTGAAGTGGAGCATGCAACGGTTACTATTTTGAATGCATTGAAGAAAAGAAGGATTCAGTTTTGTGGCGAGGGGGGTGAAAGAGAACTTGTTAATTATCATGACCCGTGTCATCTTGGGAGATATTCGGGGATTTATGAAGAACCGAGGGAAGTGATTGAATTGCTTGGTGGGAAGATTATTGAAGCCTATTTTAATCGAGAGAACGCTTATTGTTGTGGCGGTGGTGGTGGAGTTCGTGCGAATTTTCCAGAAATTGCTAAAGCGATAGCAAAAAAGAAGACTGGATATATTCCTGAACAGGTTGGGAAAATAATTTCTCCTTGTGGTCTTTGTTATGCTAATATTAAATCTGCGACTGAAAGAAGTGTAGAATTTTCTACTTTTGTTTTGGGTAAATTGAGGGGGCTTGGACGATGAATAAATTAACAATCATTTTTGGAGGTTTTGTAGATTTATATAGGTCTTATTTTAATGTATTTAATGAAGTTGAGAAAGAATTTGGTATAAAGATTAGGAGAAAGTCTCCTTATTTATTCTCGGGGAAATTAGGAAAAATTCTTATTGAATTTCGATTTTGTTTTCATCCAATTAGGGATGAAAATTATAAGGTCAACAAAAAATATCAGGAGGAAGGATTAGGAAAAGAATTAGTTCCAGATTCAGCGGAGGATTTAGTGAAGAAAATAAATTCGGAAGCCGTTATTTTTGCAGGATTATGTGGTGTATTTAAGGGGAAAAAGAATCAGATTTTTATCCCCGAAAAATTTAGTGAAATACTTTTTGATTCAATTTTTATAAAAAAAACTTCCAAGATTAAATTAACAAAAACTTTCTCAAGAAAAAACTTTCTCAAAAAATTAGGGAAGACATCTCATGCCATAACCTCAAATGTTACACTAAGTCCTGTATGTATTGAGGGAAATTCTTCAGAATTATTGATAAAAATTGGAAAAGAATTATCAAAGGAAGCAGACCATGTAGACAAGGAAGTTTATTCGATTGCTAAGGGTTTAAAGAAAAATGTTCTGTTTGGTGCATTTTTGTTATCTTCGGATATTATTACTGTCAGAAAACATATGATTGATAAAATAATTTTTGCTCCGAATAAGAATCTTTTTAATAAAACTTTAATTAAATCAATTAAGACTATGGTTAAGGACGATGAATAAAAATTTATTAAAAATTTATGAGACTGATGCGTCACAGCTCAAGGGAAAAGCATTAGATGTTGTGATTCCTAAAACTATTTTGGAAGTTAGAAATATTGTTGCCAAGTCTCGGAGGATTGTTCCGCGGGGAGGTGGGACTGGATTGGCTGGTGGTTGTGTTCCTCAAAATGGTGTTGACCTGGTTTTAGATTTGTCTAAGTTAGATATAATTGGGAGTTATGATAAGGAAAGGAGAACTATTGAGGTGGGGGCTGGAGTTATCTTGGATGAATTGCAAGCTTATCTTATGCTATATAGATTGGAATTCCCGGTGAAGCCCGCGAGTCATGCGATTGCTACAATTGGGGGAATGATTGCGACTGATGCGGTTGGTAGCCGGGCGGTTAAATATGGGAAAACTTCTAATTGGGTTAAATGGGTTGAGATTGTTGATGGTTATGGAAATTTGCATCGAAAAGGAGTTACTGAGTTGAGTGATTATTCCGGGATGGAAGGAATTACTGGAGTGATTGTTAAGGCTTGTTTGAAACTTGCTCCGATTCGTAAAAGAAGTGCGTCGCTTGTTAAGGTTGAGAATTTTGATGAAGTAGTTGCGATTGTTCATAAATTGAAAAGAGATTCTTCAGTTTCGATGGTAGAGTTATTGGGTAAGCAAGTTTCGGAGATGCTGGGGTTGTTTGAACCTGATGAATCTGGTGAGGTGAAATCTGCATATCACTTGATTATCGAATATGAAGATGATTCCGGAATGTTGAATGGAAAAGAATATGCTGAGCTATTCGAGATGAGAGATAAAATTGGTCCGATGCTTTCTGGAGGAGGTTATTCGCGTCTTGAAGATCCTAAGATTTTGCTTGATAAGTCAGATAAACTTGTTTCTTGGTTTGAAGAACATGGAATTCCTTTTTTTGGACATATTGGCGTCGGTATTTTTCATCCGAGATTTGATCATGATCAAGAGAAATATATTCCGGAGATGATTAAACTTGTTAAGAAACTTAATGGGCAGATTTCTGGAGAGCATGGGATTGGTATTTTGAAGAGAAAGTTTGTGGAGATTAATGATCAGAAGATTTTGAGAAATGTTAAGAAAAGGACTGATCCGGAAAATAAATTTAATGTTGGAAAGGTAATTTAATGGAAGAAGAATTTTTTGGGAAATTGAGAGAGAAGATTTTGCCATATTTTGAAGGGGTTAATCCTTGTCATGATATTAGTCATACGGAAAGAGTTTTGAATTTGGCTTTGGCGATTGGAGAAGAAGAAGGTGCAAACTTGGAGATTTTGGAAGTTGCTGTCTTATTACATGATGTTGCTCGGAAAGAACAAGATGAGTCAAGGGGGACCGTTTGTCATGCTGGGCGTGGTGGAGAGATGGCTAAGGAAATATTGGATGAATTAGGTTATCCTTTGGATAAGATTGAGAAAGTTGTTCATTGTATAGAGACTCATAGGTTTAGGAAAGGAAATGTTCCTGAAAGTGTTGAAGCGAAAGTTTTGTATGATTCGGATAAGTTAGATAGTATTGGTGCGATTGGAATCGGAAGGGCATTTTCGTTTTCGGGTTATTTAGGTTCTCATGTACATTTTTTAGATTTAGATTTAACTGATGATGAGGAATATGGTGAAAAGGATTGCGCTTATAGAGAGTTTTTAACAAAACTTTTGAAGGTTAAGGATAAAATGTTGACTGAACGGGGGAGAGAACTTGCTGAGGAGAGGCACGATTTTATGGTTGAATTTTTTGATAGGATAAATAAAGAGGTGGGGGGAGAATTATAATGGAAAGGTTTAAATATCTTGGAGGGTTAAGATAAGTATTACTTCCCCGGTATGACGAAAGGAATGCCGGGAGTCTTTATTTTCTAATATGGTTAAGAAGCGTGCGATTGTTTTTGTTGATGGTAATAATTGGTACCATGGCGTTAAGGGTCTGATTAATAAACCGAAGTCGGTTGATATTGGTAATCTTTCTTCGATGATTGCTGATAAATTTGATTTAGAGATATCTGGAATTAGGTATTATAATTCGACGCCAGATATTGAATCTGGGGAAGATAATTATTACAAGCATATGGTTTTTTTGGCAGGATTGAAGAAGAGAGGATTTGAGGTGAATACAAATAAATTGAAAAAGATAAGAGTAAATGGAAAGGTGGTCCGTGTGGAGAAGGGTATTGATGTTATGATTACTGTTGATATGATTAGTAAGGCGTTGATTGATGATGAATGTGATTGTTGTATTTTGATTTCGGGAGATTGTGATTTTGTTCCGGTTATGCGGTTGATAAAAAAAGCTGGTAAAGAAGTTTTGACGGCGTCTGTTTTAAGGAGTTATGCTCGAGAGTTGTTACAAGGAGAGTTTCGATTTTGGATTTTGAAAAAGAATGATCTTGTTAAATGTTTTAAGGGTTATAATGGTAAAAAATAAAATAACTGAAGCTGGCCGGCCGGCAGATTCCAGGCAGGTGGCTGGAGCCAAGATTGAAGCAGATAACTTAATGGAAGAAGCAAGTGAGGTTTTTGATTCGTGTATCAAATGCGGGATGTGTAAGTCTCTTTGTCCGGTTTTTAAGGTTTTGAAGGAAGAACAAGTTTCTCCTCGGGGAAAAGCGATTATTCTTTCAGATAAGATCATGGATAAGATTTTGTTTGAGTGTACATTTTGTAAGGGTTGTGAACGGAATTGTCCGTTGGATATCAAGATTTGTGATGGTGTTAAGAAGGCTCGTGAAGCGATGGTTTTACGGGGGAAGGGTTTGAAGTCGAATGAGGAGATGATGGAGAACATTCGAAAATATGGAACTCCTTTTGGAAAGGGGGATAAGAAAGATTTAGAGAAGTTGTATTGCTGCTAATTAGGGATTAAGAGGAGTTCGCGAAGCGAATTTGGGAAATTTCAGCAGGAAATTTCCTCTTAATCGCTGTTATGTGGGGAGACTGCAAGTCGACCGACCGAAGGGACAGTTTAGAATTACCACACTAATGTTTTTTATATTTCAATTTTAATGCTAGAATTAGAATTATTGCACAGGAAGCAAAATTTAATCCTGTAACAATTTCTAGCAACAAATCAGAGATTACTAAAAGCGCATACAAAAAAGTAATACAACTACAAAAAGTCCAAATGACATAAGATTGAATATTTGCGCTTGCAATTTTTTTTGTTAAATCTCTGATTGTTGGGATATATCCTATTGTGGCAATAATTCCCGTGCTTGCATAAAGAAATGCAATAATTGTTAAGATGGTTTCCATATTAAATACATTAAAATTGAAATGAATATAAATCTTGCGGTAATTCTAAATTTCACTTAACATCGCGATTAAGAGAAGTTCTGAACGTAGTGAGGAATTTGGGAAATTTGCGAGCCGAGCAAATTTCCTCATAAGCCCTGTTATACGAGGGTGAGGAGCGTAGCGACGAAAGCGCAGCGTCCCCTTGAGTTCTGACCCCCACCGTTTTATTCTCTTGCCTTTGGTTTTGGACGGATTTTTTTTGTCTCTGTCCATCCGTTATTTGCGTTATCAAAATGATCAAATCTGGGGATATATGGTTTAATATCAATTAGAGGTGTATTATCAAGAATGTCTATTCCAGATACTTCTAGAATATTTTTATTTCTTTTTTCTAGTTTTACAATTGAGATACCAATACCGTTTGGTCTACAGGGATGCCTAGAAGCAAAAACGCCATGTGGAGAATCATCTAAAAATGTTGGACGGGATAATTTTATTTCGCCAGCTTTATCAAAAATATAAAACAGTATAATATGTGAAAATGTCTCAATTGTTTCTAATCCTTCTTCATATTCTGGAAATAATTCTATTTGTCCTTTCCCTTCAGGATTTACATTGCCTTGAATAGGGCATTCTTCTTTTGTTTTATATGGACTGTGGATTATCCCAATTTGTTCTATTTCAAATTTCATATTCATAATAATTCCTCCAATTTATTTAAATATATTCATTTTTAGGCGGGGGTCAGAATTGCGTATAACGTCAGGGATATACGAAGTTTTTCTGGAACGAAGTGGAAGAAAAATTTGGGTGAGGGGCGAGCCGAGCCCCGAACCGTATATCCCTTGTTATACGAGGGTGAGGAGTGATAGCGACGAAAGCGCAGCCCCGTCCCCCTTGAGTTTTAAACCCCACTATTTTTAACATAAGGCCATTTCCATGCATACCAAACTATTGATAATAGTAGTAAGACCTCTACAATACTACCAAAAATATAGAATACCCATGTTTCTCCAATACAGAAAAATACGATACTACTTGCATAGAGTAAAGCTAATATTATGTTTGTCCAACGATTAATTGTAGGTTTTAACGTCAAGGACAGAAAAACCATTAGACTTGGAATCAATATATATACTGTTCCAAATATCAAGAATCCTTGAGTAATCTGCATACCTGCTACAATTCCTGACCGTATTTCATCAATAATTCCCGGTCGGTAAAATCCAAATATATCTACATATGCAAATAAAAACAGCATAGCTATCCATAATGCTGAAATCTTAAGCTTTACATTAATTTTTATATCCTCAAAAATTCTTGCGGTCTTTTTATTTGTATTTATTTTTTCTTTATTGTTTTCCATATTTTATTCCTTTATTTAATAATTATATAAATCTATATAAATTTATCTAAATTGAGATAGGGTTTGAAATTTCATTTAACATCGGGCTTAAGAGAAGTTCGGTTTTGAGGCAACCCACAAAACCGAATTTGGATGGAGAAGTCTGCAGACTTCGTAATCTCTTAATCGCTGTTATATTCGTCTGACCAAAGGGAAGACCTAAAATTTAGTGCAACGATGCCGAAGGCAAAATTTTAGAGTTTTTGGATTACTGATAAATTCGACCGCATGGAGTGAATATGTCCGAAGGACGAGAGAGGGGCGTCAGATTTTTTGCTTCTTTTTTCTAAAAAAAGAAGATAGAAGGGGCGTCTTGTTTTGGTTCTTTTCTGAAAAGAACATTTAGGGGCGTCGTTATATCACTGGACAATGGGCCAAAAGATTTAAATAGTAGTACATTTATTTACATTTGTATCCAAATGAGAGGTTAAATATGGCACAGAAAAATGTAACATTAAGTCTTGATGAAAATATTTACGATAATTATAAAGAATTTTGTAAAAAGAATGCAATAGCTTTATCAAGAAGTATTGAAGTTTTTATGGAAGAAAAAACAAAAAAGGGAGAAAAATGAGTCAAGCACTTTTATCAATAACCGAAGCATCAAAATGGGCATCTGATTATTTAGATAGACCTGTATCTCAATCTAATATAAGTTATTTAATTCAGTATGCTAAAATAAAAAAATATCATGATGAGCAGAAAAAAATAAAGATTAATCAAGAAGAACTAAAAAAATACTATGATGAAGAAGTTGTTCAAAAACAACAAGAATGGAAAAGTAAATTAGGTAAAGATTTAGATTGGGGTTTGTCTTTTTCACACTTGAGGGAATCTGATACTACAAAACATGTTCACAGATTGCACCCATATAAAGGAAAATTTATCCCTCATCTTGTTGAATATTTTTTAGATAAACATATTAATACCCACAAAAAAAAGATTTATTTTAAAGAAGGAGACATCATTCTTGATCCTTTTATGGGCAGTGGGACAACTCTTGTTCAATCATCGGAATTAGGTTTGCACTCCATAGGCATTGATGTTTCAGATTTTAATTGTTTAATTTCTAAAGTTAAAATAGGAAAACACGATGTAGTTAAATTAGACAAAACCTCAAGAGATGTTTGTTTCAAAACAAGAGAATTTAGTCAAAGAGTATTTGATGACTCTTTTGATGAACAATTAAAAGAAAAATTATCCGAATTTAATAATAAACATTTTCCTAACCCCGAATTTAAGACAAAAATTAGAAAGGGATTAATTAAAGATGAAAAAGAATACGGAGAAGAAAAGCTTAAACAATTCTTAGATGAAAATAGAGAATTTTTTGAGAAAAACGGAACAAAAGACAAGACAGGTCTATTAAATGAAGAAGATATGAATAGTTTTTTGAATAAATGGTTTTCAAAGAGAGTAAAGCAAGAACTTTTTTATTATATAAAATTATTAGAAAAAATTGAAGATGAAAATCTAAAAAATATTTTGAGAGTCATTTTGAGTAGAACTGCTCGTTCTTGTAGAGCAACAAAGCATTCAGATTTGGCAACATTAACAGAACCACAAATTGGACCTTATTATTGTAGAAAACATAAAAAATTATGTACTCCAATAAATAGCATTGTTAAACATTTGATAAGATATACTTACGACACAATAGAAAGATTAAAAGAGTTTTCAAATCTTAAAAAAGATGTTAGTTCTTTTGTAATTCATGGAGATTCAAGAGATGTAAATATATTTGATGAAGTAAAAGAACAAAACCACGAGTTTTATAAGTTGTTGGCAAATAAGAAAATCGCAGGAATTTTTACATCTCCCCCTTATGTTGGACAAATTGATTATCACGAACAACACGCATATTCATATGAGTTGTTTAATATTCCAAGAAAAGATGATAAGGAAATCGGACCCTTATACAAGGGAAAAGGGAAACAAGCAAAAGACGAGTATGTAGAAGGCATAAGTAAAGTATTAATTAATATAAATAAATTTGTTAAGGATGATGGAGATTATTTTATTGTTGCAAATGATCAATTTAACTTATATCCTTTAATTGCTGAAAAAAGCGGTTTGAAAATTATTGATAAATTTAAGAGACCTGTTTTAAACAGAACTGAAAGAGATAGACAACCTTATGCAGAAATAATATTCCATATGAAAAAGGAGAGAAAATAAGAAATGCAACCGCAAACAATCTCTGAGCAAATGCAGTATAGCACGGTTCGTTTAGTGACGAATTCTGATTCAAAGGGGACAGGATTCTTTTTTCAATTCAAAATTAATGAACAAAATATTCCCGTAATAATCACAAACAAGCATGTCGTAAATGGTAACGAAAATGAGGAAGTAAACTTCTTTTTACATTCTAAAAAAGAACAAGTATTAGGTGAAGAAAAAATAAATATAAGATTTAAACCAAAATGGTATTTTCATAAAGATAAAGATTTATGTTTTTGTTTCTTTGCACCTTTACTTCATCAGATAAAAGAAAAACAAAATCAAGATGTATTTTTTATACCAATTACTGAAGATTTCATTTGGGATAATGAAAAACTTGAAGGTTTAAGTGCTATTGAAGAGATTATAATGGTTGGTTATCCTATTGGATTATGGGATGAAAAAAATAATTTGCCTCTATTTAGAAAAGGAATTACTGCTTCTCATCCAGCAATTGATTTTAATGATAAAAACATAGGTGTAGTTGATATGGCTTGTTTTCCCGGTTCATCAGGATCTCCGATATTTATTCTTAATGAAAATGGATTTAGTGACAAAAAAGGAACTACATATCTTGGAGCCAAAAGAGTAGTTTTTCTGGGAACACTTTTTCAAGGCCCTCAATTTAATGCAAAGGGGGAGTTAATTATAGAAAATATACCTACACAACAAAAAGTAATTTCAACAACACCCTTAATGATAAATTTAGGTTATTATATAAAATCAATTGAGATAATTGATTTTAAAAAAACTATTGAAGAAATATTATCTAAACAGAACATAAAAAATTAAAATCTATTATTCATTACATCTTCGATTAAAGGAGTAATTTCTGTTTTGACTTCTTCAAGAACTTCTAATAAATCTTCATAAGTACCTTCTCCACCTAATAAATCCCAGAATTCTTCTTGAACTAAAAGACCTGTTCCTTGTTCAAACATAGGGGATACTTTCCAATTATTGTATTTTCCGTTTTCATTGTTATAATATACCCCAAATATAATAATTGCATTTTTATCAAAATCTTCAAGTTTTATTTCTCTTTTTTTCATAGCAACAATATTCAATAAATCCTCTTTTGCGGCTCGGACTTCTTTTTTATTAGGATCTGGTCCCTTCATTTCTACAAAATATTCTTTTCCGGATTTGTCTTTTAAGAATAAATCAATAGTAATTCTAATCTCTCTTATATTTTTAGTTTCAGCATTATAAATCATCTTTATTTCTTCATCATAATCTGAATTTATCTTCTTCTCTTCTAAATCTTTAACCAAATTTCTTATAACTGCACTTTCAGAATTAGATATTTTTCCCGTAAAAACGAATTTCTTTACTTCAACAAAATTATTATTCCCTTCGGCTATTTTTCTTGCTAAAATTTCATAGTAACTTCCAAGCATAGTAGCAGTTCCATGAATAAATGATTTGATATTGGAAAATTTTCCAAAGACTATATCAATAAAAGGATTTCCAGATTTTTTTGAAAAATCATAGTTATTTATTTTCTTTTTGATTCTATCAATCAAATCTTGTTTGATTTCCAGTTTTAACTCATTCGTAAGTGCCATATTTAAATAAAGATAAACTTTGATATATAAATGTTCTTCTGTTTTTGTGTTTAAGACGCCCCCGAATAATATTTCTTTTTCCGCAGAAAAAGACTATCTTGACGCCCCTTCTAATAAATATCGACTGCAGGGAGTGAATATGTCCGTAGGACGACGCCCCTCTCTCTTTTGTTTCTTTTTCTAAAAGAAAGGAAGTAATCCAAAAATTGAAACTAACAAGATGTACTGCTGAGTAAAGTTGGTTGTATATGTCATTTTGGGGTTAAAAGCCAAATTTATAAATATCTTGAGGTTATCCATTTTATGCATGGTTTATTGGAGAAACTGAAAGAAGAATTAAAGATTAGGAATTATGCTCGAAAAACGATTAAAAGTTATCTTTATTCTGTTTCTAAATTCTTGGACTATTCAGAGTCTAAGGGAATAAATTTGGAAGTTGTGAAAGAATACACCCTTAAGCGATTAGAAGGGCAAAATCCTTCGAGTGTTGCAAAAGACCTTTTCGCCATTAAATTCTTTTTTGAAAATGTTCTAAATCAAGATTTAGTATTGCCCACAATCAAAAGAAACAAACCTTTACCAGATATATTAACTATTGGGGAGATCAAGCAACTAATTGATAATACTTTGAACATTAAACATATTTTGATAATAAAGATTCTTTATGGGTGCGGGCTTCGGGTTTCCGAAATTATAAATTTGAAGAAAGAAGACGTTAATTTTGAAGAAGGTCTTATTCATGTCAAGATGGCTAAAGGCCGTAAGGATAGATTTGTTAAGATTCCTAATTCGGTAATTGAAGATTTGGAAAACTTTATGAAAATTTCTGGAGGTGTCTATCTATTTGGTTCTAATCGTGGGGGAAAATTGACTGATTCGACTATCCAGGCTATTATGAAAAATTCTGCTAAGAAGGCGGGGATTAAAAAACGAGTTTATCCTCATTTGCTTAGACATTCTTTTGCGACGCACCTACTTGAGCAGGGGACAGACTTGCGAGTGATTCAGAAATTACTTGGGCATTCAGATATTAAGACAACTCAAATCTATACACATATTTCTCAAGCTTCAATCCAAAATGTTAAAAGTCCGTTGGATAATCTCTAATTATGTGCAAACCAAAATTCTAATTTGTCTTTTGTTCTTTTATGTAATTTGACGAAGCCGAATCTTTCGAACTGAATTGTTGTTCCGACTTTTAGCTTTGCGAGTTCAGGTTCTCCGAGGCCTTTTGTAACTGTTCCATCAGGCATCATTATTTTTGTTGGGATGTTGTAAGGACTATGTGGGAGCCAGTGGATGAATTTTGTTTCCAAGTCATTGTTTGGATCTTCTGAGATGAATGAATATGTTCTCGGTTTTAACCCTATTTTATCTGACTTGAAATTTAGGAGGTGCATGAGTCTGTAATTTTTGTCTTGCATGTTTTCGGCATCTTGTTGAGAGATTAGAAAATTTTGTGTTGTTTGATAAGTTCTGTGTCCAAGTTTTCCATTTGGATGAAGCGGGATTTTTGCAGTTAATTCCGGGCAACCCCCGATTGTTATTTTTAGGGGATCTTGTATGAAGAAATATCTTGGTACTTCTTCTAAATATTTTTTATTTAATGTGTAGAGAACATTTACTGGGACTGTCGTGTTTGTTTTCTTTAATCCCATGTTAAGGATGAATTGTCTTATTGCTTCTTTTGTTATTCCTCTGTCTTTGAGCGATTGGAGTGACCAGGTTCGTGGATCGTTCCATCCAATATATGTTCCAGCCTTTACTTCTTGTGTTCCTTTCGTTTTAGAAATTTTTACTCCTTCAACTGCAAAGTGTCCATTATAAATTGGTTCAGGATTTTTCCATTTGAAAATATTTCTGATGAAATCTTGAGTTCTTGTAGACATATAATGATCTATACCTCTAAGCACATGGGTTACTCCAAGTAGATGGTCGTCGATTGCCCAAGAGAAATCCATCGATGGATAAACTCTGTATTTTGTTCCAGTTTTTGGATGGGGTCTATCAGATATCTTAAACATAACTCTATCCCTAAAGGCCGGGTCTGAATCTTGCATATCCGTTTTTAATCTGACTGTCATCGAGCCTACTTTTGCTTCGAACATTTTTTTCCATCGTTTAAATTGAATCTCTGCAGGATATTCTCGGCAACCACATGCAACTCCTTTGACTTTCAAATCATGCATTTCGTTTTGGGTACAATCGCAGACATACATGTACCCCTTTTTGATTAGTTCTTCTGCATATGCATAGTATTTTTCTATTCGGTCAGATTTGTAGATTATCTTTTTGTCGTAATTTACTCCGAGCCATTGTAGCCCTTCATCTATTAATTTGTAGGCTTCGGGTTCAATGGGTTTTCCCTCGGATCCGATTGTATCATCCATTACTAAGAGAAGTTTCCCCTCGTACATTTTTACATATTCATCATTGAGGACTGCGGTTTTCGCGTTTCCGATGTGTAGGGGTCCTGACGGGTAGGGTGCCATTCTCATTACAACTTTTCCTTTTTCAGCGTTGGGTAATTCTGGGAGACCTTCCCGGATTTCTCGTTTTGAAGTTTTATATTCTAATTTATTGAATTGCTCTTTTTGTTTTTCTAAGGTTAATCCGTTTACTTCTTTCAGAACTTCCTGGATTTTTGGCATTATATCCTTTATTTTAGATTTTTCTAAACCTTCTGCGAATAGCCCTGCTAGGACTGCACTCGAATTTGCCTTACCATTATATTTAATAGCATTTTCTAGTGTATATGCTTTAATCGTTTCTTTGCCTATGGAACTAACAGTTCCCTCTGGCTTCACCTTCCCTTGAGTTAATCGAGCTTCGCTCGTATCTTCTTTGCTTATTTCACCCATAGTATATAGAAGGATTTAGGAGTTTTAAATCTGTTGGGATTGCTTTTTACTGCCTTGAGCTCGTTAGTAAATTGTTGGGCTATATTCTGTGATATATACTTTGTAGGACAACAATTCTTTATAAGTCAAATCTTCTTGATTTTTTACCCGGGAAGAAGAGTTCTGTGATAAAATTAGTATGAGAAAAACAACAGTACTGCAAGGAAAGTTGAAGAGGAGGTTTGATAATGCCTCTGGTGAAGTGGGGGGCGGAAAGAATGCTGATTTTTTGAAAAGCTTTTCTGAGACTATTGGGAACAGATATCGGAGTCATGTGGATAGGATGACCGACGCTATGGTGTCCATTAACAATTTTTATGAGGCGGGTGGAGAGTTTAGTAGGGAGGATTTGGTTTCTCTTTATGGTTTAACTCATACCGAAAGTAAGTATGTTGGTGAAAGAAGTGATAAGATAGTGAATTCGGATTATGTTAGTCAAATGATTGGTGAATTGAAGGAAGGTTTGAGATATGAACTCGGTTCTTTGAAGGCAGAGTCTTCTGAAGTTGCTCCGGTTGAAAACTTAGAAAATAAGGTTGGAGCTTCAGATTCTCGTTCTAGTCGTCTTATGACGCGGATTGGTGGAAAGTTGAATAGGGCTGCGGGTGCTACTATGGAAGTTGTTAAGGGCGCAGCATATGTTGCTGGCGGAGTTGTCCTTGGATTTATTTTAGGAAGAAGTTCGGATAATAATTATAATCCTGATCAAGTTGCCTTGGAGAGACTTATCTCTGAGAAGAAAGTTGTAGCGGTTGAGAGTTCTGTTCCTGCTGAAATGCCGAAGGTTGTTTATAATGAAGTGAAGCCTGCTGTTGTGAAGGGGGAAGCTCCGAAAATTGTTTATAATGATGTGAAACCTATTGTTGTCGAAGAAAAAGTGGAAGTCGTTCCGATTGGGGAAAAGGTTGCGGTTGTGAGTAATGTTCAACGAAATTATTCTCCTGTTGCGGCGAATCTTATTTCTAAGACTGATTTGCCTGTGCCAGAAATTAAGGTCACTAACTCGGTGAGGGATGTGAATGAGGTTTCAGGTCTTGAAGATGTTGTTGCAGATGTTAATGTTGCTCTTTCTGTTGAAAGTAAGCCCGGAGTTTTGGGAAGGGCTGTGGGTTCTGTTGTGAATGCCGGAGAATATGTTGTTGATTCTGGGGAAAAGGTTTTGGATTTTGTTGATGAATTGTTGACGATAGAAGATACGAAAGTTTATCCGGGAGATACTGATTGTAATTGTGTTGATTCTAATGGTTATGCGGATTACATGTGGGAAAAAGGTGAATGGCAAAATCAGGAGGGACAAAAGATTCAATCCGCTTTAACAAAGGGTGGTTCGGTTTTGGGTAATTTAAATAATCTTTGTAGGAATATTGTTAAGCCTTTTGCTGAAAAGATTGGGGCGGCTTCTAGAACGATAACTTCGAATGTATGTACTTTGCTTACTAAAGGAAGGCTAGCGAAGGAAGATACTTGGGAAGTTGGTGCTAAGGATGCGAATTGGTTCAATGATGTTTTTTGGAGAAATACTCTTGGTGGAGCCAATTTTCAAAAGACTCTTTCGGAAACTGCAGAACTTGTAACCTTGGGTAACCTTAATTTTACTAATGAGAGAGACCAGTATACTTGCGATGACGGACCTCTTGGATGGGCGATTCAAGGTGCGACTGTATATTATATGATTCCTCATGGGGGTGGTGGAGGCGGAGATGACCCAGTTTCAGGAGTAACTGGAGGAAAATCTGGCGGAGCTGGAGGAGTTGGTGGAGGAAAATCTGGCGGAGCTGGAGGAGCACCTTAAAATTTAAAATGAAAAAAATATTATTAAGTTTGTTTATGTGTTTGCTTTTCGTTGGACTTGTTTCGGCGGTTGTAACTGAAGATAATTATGTTAATTATGGGGAAATTGATAGTTCTGGGAATTTGATAACTACGAGTACAGCAGTTAATGGTGCGAGTGTGTTGGGTTATGTTTGTAGTTCTGCGAATTGTGCAAGTGTTTCAAGCGTTTTATTTGGGCCTTTGAATGTTCCTGCGAATTTTATTACGTTGTCTTATCCTACAACTCTTCTTTCTTCGTTCGGTTATGGAATTTATGTTTACAAGACGGGGTATATTCCTTATGAGGCCGAGTCGGATTATGCCGGAACTGGACAGGCTTCAAATTATACAAATTATTTGTCGAGGTTGCAATCTTGTAAGTCTAATATTGATAGTTTAACTTTGACTCAGAATGGGGGAAACATTGATGTTGAAGCGAATGTTGATTCTCCAATTAATCATGGTGGGCCTTTAAATTATATGCCCGCCCCGATTAGTTCGCATTATGCTGTTGATGTTGATGTTAAGATGGAAGTTAAGAAAGATGGTGTTTTGGATAATACAAAGACTCAGACAAAGACTGTGAATATTCCTTTTTCGGATGATGAAGATGTTGATTTTTCTTTTGTGGCTGGGGTGGGAGTTTATGAAGTGAAAATTATTACTTCGAAGGGAGATGATAAATGTGTTGGGGAAGTTCTTGTTGAGAAAACTAAGAGTATAACTATCGCTCCGAGTCCTGACCCTTGTCTTAGTAATCCTAATCTTGGACAGTCTTGTTCCATTGGTGTTGGAGCCTGTAATAATGTTGGAGTTTATGTTTGTAATTCTGCTGGGACGGATGTAGAATGTAATGCTGTCGCAGGAACTCCGGCGACTAATGATGCAAATTGTAATGGTATAGATGATGATTGTAATTTTTTGATTGATGATGGTTATGTTTCTACCTCTACTTCGTGTGGATTAGGACTTTGTGCTTCTACTGGATTTTTGCAATGCATTTTGGGAAGCGAGACAAATTCCTGTGTTGTTGGTACTTCGAGTTTTGAGATTTGTGATGGACTAGACAACGATTGTGATGGAGTAACCGATGAGGGATGTTCTTGTACGAATGGAAACACACAATCTTGTGGAATTGATGTTGGGGAATGTAGCTTTGGAACACAAACTTGTTCTTCTGGAATTTGGGGAAGTTGTGTTGGGGGTGTTGGACCTGCAATTGAATTATGTGATGGGTTTGATAATGATTGTGATGGTGCCGTTGACGAGGGTTATGTTGAGATTGCAACTTCGTGTGGTGTTGGTGTTTGCGCTACAGGGGGATTGTTACAATGTGTTGGTGGCGTCGAGGTAGATTCATGTAGTGCTGGGCTTTCAGGTGTTGAAATCTGTGATGGTTTGGACAACGATTGTGATGGAACTGTTGATGAGGGATGTGGGGGAGATGTTTTTGGTCCTATAGTTAACTTGCTTGCGCCCCCGGGTGGACAAACTTTTTATGGGTTCTCATATATTGTCGATTTTGTGTTTAGTGTTAGTGATCAATCAGAGGTTTCAAGTTGTTATGCGAATGTTTCTGGTGTTTCGTATCCTAATGTTAGTTCAATTGACAAAGTTTTGGATAATACTATTGGGGCGAATTTGAGTGAGGGAAATTATAGTGTTCAGGTTTTCTGTAGTGATGTTTTTGGAAATGACGGAAATAGTGGGGAAGTTTTATTTAGTGTTAAACAGCTTGGGGTTTGTTCAGTTGATGCAAATTGTAGTGATGATTATTATGGTAATAGGTATTGTAAGGGCGATGATATTTACGAAAATTTCCATGATTTTAGTTGTGTGAATGGAACTTGTGTTGAAAATGTGACTGAAGAGTTTGTGAAGACGTGTGTGGATGATTGTACTAAAGGAAGATGTACAAGTGATGATACTGATTATAATCGAAGTTATCTTAATCAGAATACTGGGACAAAAAGTTTGATTAATTCTAGTTCTTTGAATTTGATTAGTCTTGGTAATGATGAAGTTGAAGGGTCTTGGAATTTGTTTTGGTTGTGGATAATTTTGTTAATAATTGGAATCTTAATTGTTCTTATATATATTGTTAGACTAATTTAGAATAATAATCTTACCAGTTCATTACTTCTAAGTTCTGTTGGGATTAAGAGTTAATCTTGTAATCTACCATGAAAAGAATTCCAATAAACCAAAGAGGTAGAATTGATACTATGAATCCCTCCATGCTGTTGAATGCTCCAAAGAATACTCCGAAGATGAATCCGAATGCTAGAATTATTAGTCCTCCTATGATTTCTCGATGCCATGCGATTCCTAGAAAAATCAAAAGGAAAATTACTGGGATTAATTTTATGCTTCCCCGAATTCCATCAGCTAATGCAAAAGAATTTATCATTGAAATGTAAATTATCATCAGAATCCTCGGTGCCCAGTGGATTACCTTACTCATCTCATCTTTTTCTTTTACCACTACCTTCTTCCTTTTAATTACTACTTCTTCTACTCCTTTTACCATTTTACTCCTTTTACCATCTTATTATTTCAAGATTTAGTCTTGTGGCAAAGCCACGCGGGAAATTCTGTTTACAATTTGCACCTCGAGAGATAGTCTCGATATATGATATCTCTCGGAGCGAATTGTTCGTTCGCCCCACGCTTGCTGCGAATTTTACCATCCCATTATTCCTACGCTCGGTTCTGGCGATTGATTTATATCTAATTTTCTTTCTAGTAATTCTATCCTTTGTTCTAGTTTGTAGATCTTGTTATCTAACTCCGTCATTCTTTCGGAATCCATTCGGTTTGAAGATGAGGGAACTGCCGCCGCTGAAGAACTTCCTAAGAAATCCATGGCATTTGATGGCCTTGTGCTTGCTTCTAGTTCTACGAATCCATTGTTATCTGTTGGAACTACTATGTCTCGTTTTGGAATTCGCACGACGCCACGTCTTTGAAGTTCTCTTACGTCAATCATCCTCTTTTTTCTTCCGAATATCATAATTGACCTATGTGATTGGAGTATATAAAATATTTGATTGATAGTTAATATTAAAAAGAATAAAAGATATAGATTAGCATGGGTGACATTAGGGATGTGATTAAGAAGGTTTTAAGTGAGAGTAAAAGTAAGGAGACTAAAAAATGGGCGAAACCGGTTTCTTCGTTTAAGATGACTTTTGATTCGCAACAGGCACAGTTGGAACCGATTTATTATTGGCTGTTGGATTTTGTTCAGGATATGGGTTGGGATATGGAAAAGTTGACGGATAATTTTACGGCGAGTCCGGGGTCGGGGCAATTTTCTGAAATGAGTATGAAGGCAACGAAGATGCAGGAGGAAGGGATGAAAATTCTTGGAGGATTGAATCAGGTTGTTAAATCGGTTTTGAATTTGGTTTATGATTTGAAGGAGTTCGAGTTGAGGTTGGCGCATTATGACGATGCGAATTCTAATGATGATAAGAAAAAGGAAGAGGGATTGCTTGCGTTGAAACAGATTTGGTTAGATAATGTTGATTTGAAGAGGGGACGTGGTTCGATTCATCAGATGGCTGCGGAGCTTGGTTTTACTACCTTGCGTGAGGCGTTTATGATTGCGAATTCGCAGGAAGAATTAAAGGAGATGAATAAGGGTAAGGATGGCGAGGGTGGTTTAGTTAACGATTCGGTTTATCGAGTTTTAATTCCGAGGCTTAGTGAATTTTTGAAATGGGCTGATTATTCTGAGAAGGAATTGCGAAAGAGATTTAGTATAGAGAAAAATTATTTGAAGTCGCAGGTTGAGACGATTAAGTTGTATTCGGCCTGGATGAAACCTTATTTGAAGGCAGCCGAGGATTTGAGGCAGAGAGGTTTTGATAAGAATGTGGCATTGGTTAATGCATTTAGTACTTCGATGTTTGAGTTGCAGATTTTTGGCAAACAGCCAATGAAAGTTCCAGAAAAGTTCCATGGTTATAAATTGAAAAGGGATTATAATCAGTGTATTGTTATCGGTTTGAAATATCGTGGGCATGTTTCTCAGAGAGTTACTCAAAAAGGAGATATGGGATTTGGGATGGGTGGTCGAGTTGATATGACGTTTGATGCTTACGCTTTGAATGATGAAGAATATAATTTAGTAAGGAAAGAACTTGATAAGGCGGATGTCGATGATAGTATGGTTTTTTCTGCAGATGTGGCGGGAGAGGCACTTGCGGATTTGAAGGAAGATTTGGATTATTTTTTGAAGAGTGATGAAGAGAAAGCTAAAATTGAAGCTGCGGAGAAAAAGAAAACTGGTGAGGGTCAGGATATCAATCCGTTTTCTGCATTGTTTGGTTTGTTTAAGGGCGGAGCTGAAAAGGTAAAGGGCGAGAAGAAAGAGATTGAGAGCGTCAAGGATATTAAGTCTGATAATTATGTTGAAAGAGTTGTTCGTGCCGAGGCTGCTGCTGCTGCTGCTGGAAATTTACATACGGTTTATGATATTTATAAGAAGGCTCACGGAATGGCTTCTGCTCCAGGTGAAGGTTTCAATCGGCTTGAGTTGGATGAAGGAAATGTTGAGGAAGCTAAGGTTGGTGGGAAGGTTGGATTCTGGGGGGCGTTTAAGGGTAGAGGCTCTTGAGTAGTAAAATAGATAAAGATATTTCTTGTTAATTAATTATGGCTCTACACGCACAGGTGTATCCGTTATAAGAGATTCAATGAATCTCGATGAATATCATGGGCAGGAAAAAGATTAAGGCAGAAGAGGAAATTGAGACTGAAGATGATGAAGAATTAGCTGAGGCTGAAGAAGAGTCCATAGATGATTCTAGTGAGTCAGATTTTTTTGAAGAAGATTTAAGGGAGATTTCGGAAGAAGATTTTGAAGTGAGTGATTTTTCTATTGGAGATATTGGATTGGCAACTGCGAAAGCGGAAACTTCTTGGAAAGGGAGTCTTGAAAGTTCATTGGCTGATGAGCCTTCAAATAAATGGGTTGAACATAAGGAAGAGCGTGAGGAGAATAATTTTTATCAGGGGGGGGTTGATGAACGGGAAAAGTCTATTGGAGAACAGGTTGAACGGGGTAGTGATTTTTATACTGGTGGTGGACGAGGTACTGATTTGTATGCTTCCGATTCTGGAAATTATAATGCGAAAGATGAGTCTGGAGAGTTTTATGACCCTCGGATTGGTAAGCGAGCTGATGTTGAAGGAGTTAGGCCTGTTGGAGATTCTAAACTTGAGGTAACTGGATTGCAGGGTGGTTTTGGTCGTGGGACGGAAAAGGATATTCGTGGTAAACGAGATGATAAGAAATATAATAATTAGCCTAAGAACCACCCCGTAGGTGATCTGGGGATCTAAGGTTCTTTACTCGCAATTTGCATCTCGAGATTTTTGAGATAGTCTCGAAGCGAATCGCTCGACTTCAACTCTTTTAAATTAGTCGACTTGTCGTATCTAATTAGACCTATAGCAGATTTTAAATAATCATTTTATTTAGTATTATTGGGTGATAATAGTATGGTAGATTATACGGTAACGGAATCTTTTTATGATGGGGCGGAAACATCACTTAGCCCTGATTATGGCGGTTTTATGGGTTTTAGAATGAATGCGGCGCAGTTAGGTTTTCCGGGTTCTCCTCAGACTGCGAATCAGCTTGGTGAAACTGTTAATGCGTTAAAGCAAGGTGTTAAGGCTTTTGAGGTTTCTTTGCTTATCCCGGATACTGCAGAGGCTATTCCTAAGCAACATTTTAATGAGATGCGAGCTTTGATGAAACTTTCTGGAGTGAAGCCTTCGATGCATGGTCCGATGGTTGATGCTGCGGGTTGGGGTGAAAAAGGTTGGAATGGGGATTATGGTCGAGAGGACAGTGAGCGAAGAATGTTTGATGCGATTGAGAAGGCACATATGTTGGATCCTAATGGAAATGTTCCGATTGTTTTTCATGGTTCTTCAGGGGTTCCAGGTTCTGAGATTAAGCCCGGAAAGGATGGTGTTATTGTAGAAAAACAGTTTGCGATTAATCAAGAGACGAAGCAGATGGCTCCGTTGGAATTGGAATATAAATATCGGCCAGAGCATCCCGAACTTTTGGAAGGTAAGGGAAAGGAATATACTCCCGAAAAGGAATTAGATTCTATTAATGCGACTGAGTGGGAGAATAAGATGACTGAGTTGGCGACTTTTGCTAAGCATTCTGATGAGATAATTGGTAGTTCGGCATTATATCTTAGGAAGAAAGGTTATGAAAATGGAGTAGTTACTTCCGAAGGTATTAAAGATTCAGTTACTGGAGAAATGTTGCCCTTTCTTGATGATCATCAACGTGAAAAATATTATCAGATGAAAAAGGCAGATATCTTTCTTGATAATATTCAAATGAATTTTGCAGGGGCTTTTCATAAAGCTTTCAAATATGGTTCTGACGAACAGAAGGAGGAATTAAAAAAACTTTCTCAAGGTTATAATGAAGAGATTAAGAAACTTCCAGAGAACGCCGTTTTCAATCCAATTCACAAGAAGGAAATTTTTGAGAACGCGATTGGAGCTTTGCAGAAGATTACTTCTCAAAGAAAACTTGTTGAAAATGGGTCGTATGTTGTTAAAGATGGTCATTATGTTGATGATGAAAATTATGGCGCTCCAAAAATTTATCAGGAGGTTGAGAGTTTTGCTATGGATAAATCGGCTAAGACTTTTGGTAACTTGGCGATGCAATCTTATGAGAAATTTGGCGATAACGCTCCGATTATTGCAATTGAGAATTTTCAGCCGGGTTCGGCTTTTTCTTCTGCAAAGAAATTAAAAGAGCTTGTTGAAATTTCCCGAAAGAATTTTGTTAAACAATTGGTGGAAGAAAAAGGGTTGAGTAAGAGTGAGGCGAAGGAAATTGCTGAGAAGCAGTTGGGTGTCACTTGGGATGTTGGTCATTTGAATATGATTAAGAAAAAAGGTTTTACTGACAAGGATGTTATGGCGGAAACGGAGCTTATCACTAAAGATAAAACGATGGTTAAACATGTTCATTTAACTGATAATTTTGGTTTTGCGGATTCGCATTTGGCTCCCGGGATGGGAAATGTTCCGTTCAAGAAAGTTATGGAACAACTTGAGAGAACTGGGCGACTTGATGAAATGAATAAAATTGTTGAGGCTGGTGGTTTTGTCCAACATTTTAAGAAGTCTCCTCATGGTCTGACTTTAGCGGCATTTGGTTCTCCGATTTATGGGATGAAAAGTGCGCCTTATTGGAATCAGGTTGCAGATATGCAAGGAGCTTATTTTGGGGGCTATGGGACTTTGAATCCTTCGCAACATCATACTATGTATGGTGCGGGTTTTACTAATATGCCTGTTGAATTGGGTGGACAGATGCCTGGCGGACAAAGTAGGTTTGGCGGGACGCCGATGGCCTAGAAATTATTATATTTTTGCCCAACTTAGCTGTTCTGTGAAAATTTTAATGGTTCCTTTACTACAACCATTCTTTAGTTCTCCTTTATCTTTACCAGGTTTTAGTTCGAGGATTTGGGAGCATGAACATCCATATATTATTTGGTTTTCAATTGTATCTGGACATAAGTCTTCTGAATCTGAAACTCCATCGCCATCAGAGTCGGGGGCTTTGGCCGCTAGTTCTGTTAGTTCTGGATTCCAGTATGTTGAGCCGTCGCTTGATACGTATAAATAATATGCATCATAGGTGGTTGGATTATAAGTTAACCTTACTGATTTTTTCCAGGTCTGATTTATTGGAAAATATATTGTTATTGGATTATTATCAAAATTGACTGTGATTGTGGCAGGGGGTTCGATTGTGAGTGTTCCTCCTATCGAAGTCCAAGCAACTTTTAACGATTCGTTGTTTCCATTGTTATTTAAGTTACGAAAGTAAGGTTGTTTTACGCCGGTTTGGAGCCAGGCTGCAGGGGATGTAGGGTTTTTACTTAACGCTATAAAGTGTATGTAGGCGTAAAGTAGATTACCATTCCAACTCGTATCATTATTTGGGTATATTCCGTCGTAACTACAATCATTTGGGTAGAGTATTCCTTCTTGTAATCTATATGGTTCTAGCGTTTCTGCGGTACATAATCCCCCGAGCATTAAAAATAATCCTAGAAACGTTAATCCATATATTGAACTTTTATTTTTCATTTTGATAAATAATTTGAATATCTTTTATAATTATCTAAAGTTTTTAAATATGTCTTTTCTTCGGTTTTTTAGTTTAGTATTCCTATTTTAATTTGCAGGCTTGATTGAGAACCTTTATAAAATATAATTACTATAAATTGGTAAGAAGATGGTGGCACCGAGTGTACCCTTGAAGGGCAATAAGAAGGTGAAGAAGATTCCTACTAGGAAGTTGGAGAAATCGAAGACTCTTTTGATTGCTGGAGAGCGTGAGATTGCGGCAGATTTTGCTATGAAGGTTTATGAGAATTTTGACCAGATGATAAAGTCTGTTATTCTTTTTGGTTCGTCAGCGAAGAAGGCTTCTACGCCTGAATCGGATATTGATGTTATCATTATTATTGATGATGTTTCTGTGCGTTGGGATCAAGAGTTGATTGCGTGGTATCGTGAGGAACTTGGAAAGTTGATTAAAGATAATCCGTATAGAAAGTCATTGCATATTAATTCGGTGAAATTGTCGACGTGGTGGGAGGATATGATGCGTGGTGATCCGGTTGTGATTAATATTCTTCGTTATGGTGATGCGTTGATTGATTTTGGCGGTTTCTTTAATCCTCTGAAGGTTTTGTTGAAAGAGGGAAAAATCCGTTCGACTCCCGAATCGATTTATACTTTGTTGCAGAGGGCTCCAGGACATATGACTCGTGCTCGACAATCTATGTTGGGAGTTGTCGATGGGCTTTATTGGACGATGGTTGATTCGGCTCATGCGGCTTTGATTGCGGCGAAAGTTATGCCTTCATCTCCGGAGACTATTCCGGAAGTTTTAACTGAAACTTTTGTTAAAAATAAAATGTTAAATAAAAAATATGTTGGTTATTATTCAGATATTCATGAGATTGCAAAGAATATTGTTCATGGTTCAAAGTCATCGATTAGAGGAAAGGATCTTGATGAATGGTTTGAAAAGGCTGATGATTTTCTTGGTGAGATGGCTCGACTTGTTGATAAGTTGATTGATGCGAAAGCTGGAAGTTTGAGAGATTAGATTTCTAAGGAGTTGTTGGTGTTTTTCTTGCTTTGATTGCTGCTACTGCTTCACCGAAAAGAGCATTTGTCAATTGAGGTAGTGTTTTGAAGTCTTCTTTTGTCGTCTCAAGAGTTTCTTCTCTCTTTCTTATTCCTTCGAAGTATTTTGCTTCTTCTTCTGCGTTGTAATGTGCAGGCATCTTATTAGTTAGATCTGTTTCATCTTTTCTGATCTTTTCTAATTCTATTGTGTAAGCATCCATTAACTTTGTTTGACCGTTGTGTGTTTCTGCGATGTATTTTTCTGTCCTCATAGTTGCAATTGCTCTGAATGCATTTTTCTGTGCAGTTTCCATATCTACTTGGCATACTTCATTACCATATCTTCCGACGATTCTTTTCATGAAATCTGGTGCTGCAGCAATTACTGAATTTATGTAAGCTTCAGGGTCTGATTTGATTGTTTCGATTACTTTCTTTTCTCTACTAACTACCTTTGCTACTGTTAAATATTTTTTTGATCCTTGTATTTTTGAACCTTCTTCTGGACTGAATTTATAAGCTATTTCTGCCCTCATTGGTTCTTCAATTTCTTTTGCAGTAGCTTCAGTGTGTCTAGAAATATAGCCTTCTATTCCCCCGTTAACTGCTGAACTAATTTGTTTGTATTCTAATGCTATTTGATTTTTTGATCTTCCAGCAGTTTTTAGTCCAGTAACAGCTTCGTATTGTTTTATTCCATCCACTGTTGTAGTGTTTGCTTTAGAATATGCTTCAAAGAAATCTGATGTTTCGGTTAATGTTGTAGTATTGTAACTAGGGTTAACAGTTGTGAATCCATCCCCCTTGTCTTTTAATCCGCCGATTATTTGTTCTAATGCCATAATTTATATATGTTAAAATAGTTTATAAAGCTTTCTGTCTGTTGTATCTATCAAGGGGTAACAATTAATTGAAACTGTTTTCTTTTCGGGGCTTTTCTATAGGTGTTGTTTCTTCCTCCCCTTCAAGTTCTTCTATAACTTCAACGTCACTTTCAGGTTCTTCTATGGGCTCTTCTTCAGTTTCTCCTTCATTCATATCTTTAGTATTTTCTAAAATATCTTCTTTTATTTCTTCTAATTTTTCTTGCTCGATAGTTTTCCTTTCTTCAATTTCTTCTTCAATAGATTCTTTATTGTCTAAAGGCTCTATTTTGGGATTGTCTTCGGGAGTATTTGGTATTGAAGTCTCATCTTTTACTGCTTCAGAGTTATCTTCAACTTCATCTACGGATTCTCCCTTTTCTAGTTTTTGTACTAATTCAGAGATTTCTTTTGCGACATCGGCATTTACGGAGATTGAATCAATTCCTTGTTTGACTAGGAACTTTACCATTTCTTTGTTTGAGCCGGCTTGTCCGCAAATTGATGTTTCCACTTTTTGTTTTTTACATTCTCTGATTACTCTCGAAAGTTGTTTTAGAACTGCCCAGTTTGTCTCATCATAAATATTTTGGACTTCTTCGTTTCCCCTGTCGACTGCTAAGGTGAACTGTGTTAAGTCGTTTGTTCCAAATGAGATGAAATCGATTTTTTCTTCGCAAATATCTTTGATTAGAATTGATGCGGCAGGTGTTTCAATCATTACTCCGAATTGGACATTATCCATTTTTAATTCATTAAATATTGCTCGTGCTTTTTTTACTTCATCGACAGAGATTACTTGTGGAAACATTACTCCGAATTTGTGGCCCTTGTCAGCAAGTTCTTTAATGGCTCCGAGTTCTGCTTTGAATATTCCGGGATGTTTTAATGAGAATCGTATTCCATGGTCTCCGAGCATTGGATTTTTTTCTATTTCTTTTGATGCTCCTTCAAGATTGGAATATTCATCACTTCGTATATCTGATGATCTTACCCAGATTGGTTTCCCAATAAACGTATCTGCTATTTTTCCAAGTCCTTTCTTTAACATTTCCTTGTATTCATCTAGCTTATTTTCTTTTTCATAGGCTATTGGATGTTTCCCCCCCATTGCAATGAGTCCTTCAAGTCTTACCAACCCAACCCCATCCGCTTGTGTTTTTGCTGCTCGTTCCGCGAATTGTGGGAGGTCTACAAGAACTTTTATTTTAATTTTGGTATCAACGACTGGGAGGATTTCTACTTTTACGTCTTTTGCTTTTCCGGCGTATACTTTTCCATTTGAACCGTCTACCGTAATTTCATCACCTTCGTGTAATACTTCTAGCGCGGTTTGTGCTCCGACTACTGCTGGTATACCCATTTCTCGTGATACGATTGCAGCGTGTGCGGTTGCTCCGCCTTCTGAAGTTACTATCGCCGCAGCTTTTTGCATGGAGACTACCATGTCTGGGTTGGTCATTGTCGTAACTAAAATATCTCCATCTTTAATTTTTCCGAGGTCTGCCATTGAATGGATTATTTTTACAATTCCCGAAGCAACACCAGGGGAAGCAGCCATACCTTCGGTTAAAATCTGTCCTTCAAGCTCAACTTCTTTTTCGTTTCCGGTTTTCTTGATTAATGTTGTTATTGGTCTTGTTTGTAAGATGTAAATTTCTTCGCCTTCAATTGCGAATTCAATGTCTTGAGGTTTCTTGTAATGGTTTTCTAGCTTTATTGCGAACTCGGCTAGTTGTTTTAATTCATAAGTTTTTAGAACTCTTTGTTTTGATTTTTCTGGAGTTAACTGAATAGTTTTTGTTTGTCCTCCCGAAGTTCGGATAATTGCTAATTTTTTATCTGCTATACTTTCATTGATTAATTCTAGGTTTCTTGTTAGGGTGTGTTGATCGGGTTTTATTCTTCCAGAGACGATTCCTTCCCCCTGACCAAAAACTGCCTCAATCATAATTTCTTCATTATTTTTTATGGGGTTTCGGGAGAACATTACTCCTGACTTATCAGAGTTAATCATTTTTTGGACTACTGATGCGAGTCCTACTAAATCATCGAAGCCTTTTTTCTTCCGGTAGTAGAGTGAACGTGCGGTGAAAATTGAAGCCATGCATTTTTTGACTGTTTCGATTAATTCTTTATTTCCTTTTATATTGATAAATGATTCTTGTTGTCCTGCGAAACTTGCGTCTCCGAGGTCTTCTGCGGTTGCTGAGCTTCGAACTGAAACGAAAACTGGTTCTCGCGAGGATCTTAAGATTGCTAATGCTCCTGGTGAACTTTTTAACCCGTCAAGGTCTACGTTGAAATGATCGTATGCTTCCAGGATTTCATCTTCTAATTTCTTCGGCATTTCTGAATTGATGATTACATTTCTGATTTCTTCGGATTTTTTTGTTAAATCATCTGTATTATCCACGTCTATTCTGTTTAGGAGTTCTCTGATTTTGTCTTGTATCTTGGTTTCTTTTAAGAAATAATAAAATGCGTCGGTTGTTATGACGAAAGCTTGTGGGACGGGGAATTTTAGGTTGTACATCTCTCCGAGATTTGCGCCTTTTCCTCCTACGAGTTTGATGTCCTTAGAAGAAAGGTCTGAGAGCCATGCAATATATCTATCACCCATACGAAAAAATCTTTAGATTTTTGAGAACTAATGGCTCTGCCATTAGATAATCTTAATCAATTGTCTCCAAGATTTAATATCACCCATGATTGTTGATGGGGCAAAGATTATATAAATGTTATTGTGGCTGTTTAGCTAAATAGTCTTACGGCAAAGCCGTGCGAGGAAATCGGTCGCGCTTCGCTTGCTGCGATTCCAAAGATTATATAAATGTTATTGTGATTATTTTTACATGGATATGAAAAAAATTGGTGTTGTTTTTATTTTGGGAAGTATTTTTCTTTCTTTGGCGAACCTTACTTTTACTGGGGCTGTTGTTGGTTCGGGTCATTCTGTTGGATATTGGAGTCTTGTTGCTATAGTTTCTTTTGTTGTGGGGGTCTTTTTATTAGTTAGTGGATCTAGGTTGGAAACGATTGTTGGTGGATTTCGGGTTAGTGATTCTAAGGTTGTTTCGAAAGAGAAGATATTCAGAACTTTTGAGAAAAATTTCCCTTATGCTGCTCCTGCAGTTGTTTTAGATACTTCTTTTTTAATTTCTTATTCTAATAATCGGAGAGAAATGGTTGATTATTTGAAATCTCATACCGATGTTATTGTTCCCGAAGAAGTTATTAATGAATTTAATGATACGGACCAGAAGTTTATCAAGGATTATTTGAGAAAAGAAACTAAGCGACCTGATGAGAGTTATAAAAAGTATATTGATCATGCTTGGGAAGTTCTTAATACTGGGAAAAAAGCGACTTTTTATGATATTTTGATTGGGGAAGAGGATATGCCTCCAGAAGGATCTGAGATTCGTAAAGAATATGCCTTGGCGATTAATGATCTTAAGACATTTATTATCAAAGATGGAAAAAGTGTTAATGAAGAGAGTATACGTAAAAAGGCGAAAAAACATTGGCCTGTTAGTGATGCTGATGTGGCGGTTTTGGCGGTTACGATGGATTACGAAGCGAAAGGTAAGAGGTCTATGATAATGGAGAAAGATTCAGATTTTAAAGAAGCCTTGAAATATATGCAGAGAAATGATAATGTTCAGGGGATTTCATGTTTTGATGCTTATGGTAAAGTTTATAGTGAGTAGGGTTGCCCCATTTAACTCTTGTAGTGTGATATATAGGTTGTAATATGGTATATTGTATCATATAGGTTTTAAGAAATAAAAAATGTGAAATTTTTTTGTTGAGGATTTTAAGAAATTTTTTTAAGAAATAAAAAAGCACGTACCAGGTTAATAGTGGGGGTGCTTTTTGTGTTAGTTGGCTGCGAAGTAGAGTAGAGCAGAAAATAGAGTTATTAGGATCCATATGGGCGATACAAACCAGGTTGTCGTTGTTTCAACCTTCTTGCCTGCTTTTCTTTTACCTTCTTTTACTAGCTCATTTGCTTTTTCTTTACTAATTCGCTTTTTGGTTACTGCATCATAATATCTTTTTTGACGACTTACTGGGAGAATGATTTCTCCTCCGGTAAAACCTTTTCTTGCAATCATTTATTCACATCCTTTCACGAGGTTAAAAGAAAAGCCCTAACTCGATGTTTTGAGAAAGGGCTTTAGGTTAATATTTATTCTGTAATTGGTTTTCCTACGAATTGTCCTTTTTCCCAGAGACCTTCTTGGACGGTTCCATCGGGGTGCGTCATTTTTCCGAAACCATGTGGTCGTTCGTATGTCCAAGTGCCTGGGGGTGGTGGTTCAGTTATACCAAGGATTTTCGCATCACCATTCCATTCGCCTTCATATCTGTGGCCATCTGGATAATTAATTGTTCCAGATTTTGTTTCGCCACTGAAAATCCCAGTTAGGATAGTTCCATCTTTACCTGTAAAGGTGCCTTTGTATTCAAGGCCTTTCTTGAATTCTCCAACAAAAATTCCATTAGCCATATAGTGGGTTACTTGTCCTTCAGGGAAACCATTTGCAAATTGACCAACATATTTAGTGCCATCAGGTAATGTAAATGTTCCTTGCCCTTCTTGTTTACCATCTTTCCATTGGCCCACATATTTTTTGCCATCTGTCCAGGTGTAAGTTCCTTGCCCATTATATTTACCATTTGCAAATTGACCAACATATACTGTCCCATCAGGTAATGTAAGCGTCCCTTGCCCGTGTCGTTTTCCGAATGAATGATTGCCACTATATGTTTGACCACCTAACCAAACATAATCTCCATAA
>JAHJSH010000004.1 GCA_018830525.1 Nanobdellota archaeon
AAGCTATAGCGTAGACTAGAACTATCGATGCGATTAGAACTTTCCAGTTTATTGGTTTCATTTACATGGTCCGTGGAGGAATCGGACCTCCGCTTCCTCGGTGTAAACGAGGTGTTCTACCATTAGACTAACGGACCTAATAATTTGATAAAAACTAACTGGTTTTTAAGGGTTGCGAAACGCCCCAACCAAACAGAATTACTTTATGTCTTATCCAAGGGATGGATATTTATTATTTGTGTGCGAGCCATACCTTGCCTTAAGTTTAAGGCGCACCAGAGTATCAGCCCTCGCACGATGCTGTCTCTTAGAAATCAAAGTCTTGAAGTTTATATATTTTTGGTCTCAGATTCATTTATATGAATATCAAGTTTTATTTTCTTAAATTCAATATCTTTTGCAACTAAAAGAGCATATTCTAATCGAGGGTCATCATTTTCTCCAACAATTATCCCCTTAACCTCTTCTCCATTCTTACACAAGTGCCTTTTTACCCATCCCATATATCTTTGAATCTGACCTAGTGCTTTGTCCGAGGTAGAGACTTTTAGTTCTATCACTACAAAATCTCCTTTTTCATCTTTTGCTACAAAATCTGCTTCATCTCTGCCGTAAGTTGTAAGATGGCCATTGTGTTTATTTTGGTGGTCGGGATCAGAATATTCTAATCCTGGGAATAACCTTCCAAAATTTCTATGAATTAATTTCTGATAAATCTCTTCCTCTAAAACCTTGATATCTTCCTCTATCTTCTCTTCAGGTAAATCTTGTTCGTAAGCTCTTTCCTCAAGAATTTCATTTAATGTTCCTTTCCATAATTCCTTAATACTATAAAGAAAATCAGATATTGTTCTGGGATCAGAAGTTATTTCCAAAGATCTAAACCCTTCAATTATACACTCATTAGATTTAACCACTTTTGTTCCAGGGGAATCCCTCTCAAGGTTAGGGCCATCAAAATTAAAATAATTTATTATTTTTTCTCTGTCGTTTAAGGAAATTGCAGAGATATAATACTTTGGATTAAATGCGAAAAGAAGTGTGTTGATTGTGTTGGCACTTCTTCCAGTGAGTCGATTCTTATTCTCGTTAACAGAATATAACTCGTTAATTGAAGGGATTATTTCCTCTCCCTCTCCAAAAAATATATCATCGAGAAGTGTCTTTAATTTTTCGGATTTCTGGAGTTCCTTAAATAGCTTTATCCACGCTCCCTGTGGATTCATCGACATTGCTATAGGAACTATTTCAGGGTGGTCTGCTTTGCCTCTTGCTTTTGAGTCCAGAATCAATACTATCTCATCTATCTCCGAGTCCGTCAAGGGAGAGGCATTTCCAAGCATAATCCTGTTTTTCCAGAATTCTCTAAAAGAAGAACTTTGTTTCTCCCATGTTTCTCTACTTTTTGCTTCGTCATATCCCTTAATAAAATCTTGGAATCTTCTTAGAATTTCTTCTTTCTCCATTTCAAAACATTATCTTTAGAATTATTAAAGATTATTGTGTTCTAGGAATAACTTCCTCATTTTATCAATCATTGGTATTGTGGTCTTTTTCACGATGTTTTTCTCTGGAGGTGTGTCCTTTGCTGTTCTGAACGCACACCAATACATAACAGGATCCAATCTTAGGAATCTTAAAATCTCCTTATTTTTATTTCTGTTTTTGTAGAATACCTCAACTTGTTTCCTCTGAAAAGAAATCTTATGTTTTATTTCTCTTTCAGTCAAATCTTTGCCCTTTGCCTTAAATTCCTTCTTTATGGATTCTGGGTTGTAAAAATAATCTTCAGCGAACCAGGAGGCCATTTCCAAATGTCTATAGTGGAAAAGAATCTCCGAAATAAGTTTTTGATCCTTCCTTCCAAACTTCTTTAATAATCTTCTATAGAAATCGGCACTTTTTGGTGTGTAGAGATATATTCTTCCGGCATAATCTGGCCAGTCTCTTTGGAAAGTTCTTCTGAGAAGATCCTTCATGTTCACCTTTGTTGTTGAGGATCCAGAATAGGCAATTATGCCATCTCTTTCTAGCCTTTTCAAAATCTTGGCCACAGACTGATATCTGTATTCAGATTCACCACCTAGAGAATTGACCATTTCCTTGAATGAAATGGCATCCCCTCGTGGTTTATTTTTATTAAAACTATTCTTGAATAGTTGAATGATCTTATCTCTACTTTCTGTTTTACTCATAAACATGGCTACAATGCTTAGATAATATAATTTTCTATTCTTTGCATGGAAAAAGACATCGGAGAGGAAATAATTTCTGGCTTGAAAGAGCTAGAAAAACAGCTTGATGAATTAAAAAGGGCTTTTAGGAGGCTTAAGGATGAAAAGGAAGGAGAAGAAAGATCCGATTCATAGGCAACTTAATGCTCATTATAAATTGAAGCTAAGAACGGAGCAGTTGGAAGAGCTGAGAGCTCAAGCGAAAAAAGAGGGTATTTCCTTGGCAGAACATTTGAGGGTGATTCTTAGTCAAAAAGTAAAACTAGAGAATATTCTGGAGTTATACCTTAAAGACATTCTCCAAAAGTTGGATCAGATTCTTAAGAGATCCTAATTGTATGCCTATTTCTGTCCCCCGGCTTATAATAGGTTTTAAGCATTTCTATTAATGCCCCAAATCTGTACGAATCGTTTGCGAGCCGACGAGGCCTTTAGGCCGTCGGCTCGTTTTAATATCCAGAGTTCCCTTTCTGAATTTCCAAGAAGGAATCCTAAGTTAGAAAATCTTGACCTTAAACTCTCTCGTTGCGGTTGCATGGCACGGAAGAATTTTCATTGTTATAAAAACTCGAATGAAGTCCATTTATTGAAGACCACCTTGACGAAGTTTTTTTGTGAGATTCGTTATTGTTCAAATCCAGGCTGTATCGTTCACAGGTTTGCCGAGACGATAAACACCTTCAAGGAGATTAAGAGATTTGATGGCCTTGGGAATCTTTGGCATTTTGCTATTGGTTTTGAAAAGATTCCAAGAAAAGAATTTTATGGAAATTCATGGAGAAAGCGACAATATTATGTGATGAATAAGTTCTTTGAAGAATTAAGAAAAGAATGCGTTAATATCCAATCAATAAGGGTGATGGATTTTGCTTTTGAAGGAAACATGGTTTACCCCCATTATCACTTCGGAGCCATTCCCATTGGCGCTCAGAATCGCAGAGAGACACTTTTGAAGATCCAGAAGGTTCGGATAAGGATGATTTCAAGAATGAGGATTAAAACGCCTTTTCACTTTCAATCTTTTGGGACAAAGAATAAGGAGGGAGTTCTTTCTTACTTAGCCAAAAGATCGGTTGGATTGTATTCCTATGACCAGTCTAAAAAAGTAGAGTATGTTCCTACAGGAAAAGGGAAATTGCTTCAGGATATAAAGAACAAGAAATATTTTCTATTTAGTGATTTTTTGACAAAAGAACAATTTTTGGCAGATTATTATAATAGGCCTCATTGGGTTACGATTGGCGGTTTGCCCCGCCCCCATGGTTCCATACTTACGGATAGTATCCCTTCTGAGTGTCCTGTTCATGGCTCTCTAACTTCGAAAGATGTTGTTGTGGAGGTGATCTTTGAAGATTCGGGCGTCGCCAAGCCACCAAACCTCCTACCGACGCCCCCAGATGAGGTTTTGGATATTGAAATTGTAAGGATTGTTTAGTTGGAAAATTTTAAAATGGAATCCGCAGAAGTGTTCTTACTTCTTGTATGCCGAGGACATTCGATTTAAAAATTTTCATATCATCTCGTTCAAGTTTTTTTCGGAGAAAAATATTTGATGGACTTTCGGAGAAAGTTCAAGAGGTTTTTTAGGATAGAAAGGTTTTTTATGGGATTAATCTAATAAGGGGGTATGGGAATGAACTTTGATCAAAAACTTAAGGAAAAACTAAAACAAAATATGGAGTTTTGGGATGAAGAAATAAACGATATTAATAGGAATGAGATTATTGATAGGGCTTACAAGGTAGATAAAGATTTAATTGGAATACTTATTGATGATAAAGAAATAAGGGAAACATTTTTTGATAAGATTAAGGAATACTGGGTTTTCAATGTCAATAAGTTTGTTGATTACATTGAGAATATCAAAGTTTTGAGCAATTCTTATACTAAATTCAAAAATAGTGTTGGATTAAATGTCAATGGAAAATCTCTTAATGAAAGGGGAGAGGTTTCTCTTGTCTGGCCATTTAAAGATTGTGTTCTAGAAGGCGGAATGACAAAAGAGGATCAAAAGAGAAATGAAATTTTCTTTAATGAAATTTTAGCAAAAGATGAAATTGACAGATTATTTGATTCAAAAGTTTTGACTAATTTTAAGAAATATACTGCAAAAGGAGAAGAACAAGTTAAAGATTTTAACAGGGATGGAAAAGGAACAATTAAAGATAATCTGATAATCAAAGGAAATAATCTTTTAGCGTTACATTCTTTAAAGAAAGAGTTTGCAGGGAAAGTTAAATTGATTTATATTGACCCCCCGTATAATACTGGAGGAAGTGCTGAAACATTTACTTATAATAATTCATTTAATCATTCTACATGGCTAACTTTTATGAAAAATAGATTAGAAGTAGCTAAAGACTTTTTGAGAGATGATGGTTTTATTTCAATTGCTATTGACCACGAAGAATTATTGTATTTAGGGGTCTTAGCTGATGAAGTTTTTGGTAGGGAAAATAGGGTAGGAATAGTCTCGATTTTACATAATCCAGAAGGGAGACAAAATGCAAAATATTTTACTGCCACTCATGAATATCTAATTGTTTATCGCAAATCAATTTCTTCTGAATTTAATCCAGTCTATCTCCAAGAAAATTCAAAAGATAGCAAGGAAATAAATGATGTTTATGATAAAAGAGATGAAAAAGGAATTTACAAAGAAGAAAATTTTATTAGATTAGGGGGTGGAGATGCTTGTTTAAGAAAAAATAAACTTGCTGGTTGGTATCCTCTTTATGTTAGTGAAGATTTAAGAGACATATCGGGTAATAAAAAACAAGGATATAAAGAAATTTATCCTATAACTGATAGTGGGCAAGAAAGGACATGGAAAATAATTAAGAAAAGTTTTGAAGATAAATTTAAAGATGGAGATATTTATGCAACAAAGAAAAATGGAAAGATAAGAATATGTGAGAAATACAGAATAGATAAAGGTAGCCCAATAACAACTTGTTGGATTAATAAAAAGTACAATGCAAAAAAAAGCGGAACAAATCTTTTACAAAGTTTATTTGATGAAAAACTATTCTCTTATCCAAAATCTCTTTATGCAGTCTTAGATACATTAAAAATAATGACTTCTAACAATGATGTAGTTATGGATTTCTTTGCAGGAAGTGGGACAACAGGTCATGCGACATTAGAATTAAATAAAGAAGATGGAGAAAAGAGACAATTTATTCTAATTGAACAATTAGACACCCACGCAGACGTAATAAAAAAGAGAATAAAAAAGGTTTTAGAAAATGATAAATCAAAAGAATCCTTCACCTATTGTGAACTTCTAAAATATAATGAAGAAGCTATTGATAAAATCCAAGACGCAAAAGATACAAAGACACTTCTTAAAATCTGGGATGAAATGTGTGAGAAGTATTTCTTAAATTATGATGTGGAGATTAAAAAGTTTAATGACAATAAGAAAGACTTTGAAAAGATGACATTAAAACAACAAAAAGAAGTTCTTGTGGAAATGCTTAACAAAAACCAGCTTTATGTAAATCTTTCAGAAGTAGAAGATTCTCAGTTTAAGATTTCTAAAGAAGATAAGGAACTTAATAAAAAATTCTATAGGGGGAAGTAAATGGAAGATAAGGTTATGAAGGAAGATATGAAATGGCTGGTAGGTCTAGGAGTTTTATTGGTTGCAGGAGTTTGGGCAATTGTAAGAAGTGATTTTACTCAAGATAATCTGATGAATCACATTAAATTTTTTTATTGCATATTACTTTTTTTAGCAATTTCTTGGGTAGCATATATAATTATCTTTAAAATAAAATCTAAAAAGGAGATCAAAAATGGCAGTAAGAAGGAATGAATTTCAGGAAATAACCTATGCAATATTCTCTTTGTTTGTATTTGGAATGTTGGCATCAATAATGATTAAAGACATTTCAATAGCTTCAGAAATTAGTGGTTTGATTAGGGTGCTGATATTTATTGGTTTTATTGGTTTAATCTTTGTTATTTTCAAGAAAATTTTCGACATATTCAATTAAAATGATACAAACAACCCTTTCAGGAAATAAAGATTGGTTAAATGAAGATATAGAAAAAAAGATTGGAACGGACAGCATTTTTTCTGAACCAATCCCTAAAGAAATAAAGGATAATCTAAACCCAAACTTTCCATTAAGAGAATATCAAGAAAAAGCTTTTCAGATGTTTATTTCTTATTTTGAGAAATATCAAGAAAAACCAATTCCAAAGGCAGTTTTATTTAATATGGCAACTGGTTCGGGAAAAACTTTGATTATGGCGGGATTGATAAACTATCTTTACAAAAAAGGTTATAATAACTTCTTATTTTTTGTCAATTCAAATAATATTATTGGAAAAACTAAAGAAAACTTCTTAGATCAATCTTCTATAAAATATCTCTTTAATGAAAAAATTGTAATTGATGGAAAACCCATTCAGATAAGAAGAGTAGATAATTTTGATTCTTCTAATAAAGATGAAATAAATATTTGTTTTACAACAATACAAAAACTTCATTCAGATATGCATAACGAAAAAGAAAACGCAGTTACATTTGATAGTTTCAAGGATAAAAGAATAGTTTTGATAGCAGATGAAGCTCACCATGGCCAGATTCAAACTAAACAAAAAACATTAACTAATAAGCCAAACTGGGAAAATACTATTGAAGAAATCCTAAAAAAAGACAAGCAAAGCTTACTTTTGGAATTTACTGCAACAATGGGTTTTGAAACTAATCCTGGAGTAAAGGAAAAATACCTAAAGAGATTATTGTATAAATATGACTTACCAAGCTTTCATCAGGCAGGATTTTCTAAAGATATTGAATTATTTAGAGTAGATGGAGACAAAAGATATAGGATGCTTACAGCAGTTTTAGTGAATCAATATAGGCAAGATGTTGCATCAAAATATGCAAAAGAATTTTCTGAATCTCAAGGGTTAAAGAATTTTAAGCCAGTAATTATGTTTAAGGCACAAAAAGAAATTGAAGAATCTAAACAAAATGAATTGGATTTTAGAAGATTAATCGATAATCTTTCCAATAAGGATATTGAAGAAATAAAAAGAAAGAGTAACGAGAAGATTATGAAAAAAGTATTTGAATTTTATGATAAAGAAAAAATATCGATTTCAGATTTAGTCAAAAAGATACAGAGAGGGTTTTCTGAAAAAAATTGCTTAAATGTAAATGAGACCAATTTAGATAATAAGAATATTAATCAAAAAGACAAAGAAGAAGTAATATCTCAAGAAAAAATTTTAAATTCTTTAGAATCTGCAAACAATAACATAAGGGCAATTTTTGCAGTTCAAAAATTAAACGAGGGATGGGATGTATTAAATTTATTTGACATAGTTAGGGTTTCAGATAAACAAGCCGGAGGAGGAGGGTATAAGGGAAAAGTCTCTCAATCCACTATTTCAGAAGCACAATTAATTGGTAGAGGTGCAAGATATTATCCCTTTGTTTTAGATGAAACACAGGATAAACACAAAAGAAAATTTGACGAAGATGCTCAAAAAGAATTAAGAATCTTAGAAGAGTTATATTTCCATAGTTGGAACGATTCTAGTTATATCGCAGATATTAAGAACGCTATAAGAGAAGAATTAGGAATTGATCTAGATGATGTAGAAGAAAAAGAATTAAACCTGAAAGAAGATTTTAAGAAAACTTCTTTTTACAAAATAGGGATAATCTACTTAAATAAGAAGATAAAAAAAGATTATTCTAAGATTAAATCCTTCGCTGACATGGATTTTACTCAGAAAAATGAAGAATATGAGATTTACTCTGGAAAGGGTAAGGTTTCAGACGCTTTAGAATTTAAAGATGAAAAGTATGATAATTTAAATCTTGCAAAATCAATAAAAACAATTTCCTTAAAAGATACTAATAAACACATTATAAAAAATGCTTTATCTAAAATCGACTTCTTCAATTTCGAGAATTTAAAACAAATATTCCCAAATGCTCTAAATTCTATGAATGACTTAATAGATAAAAAAGAATTCTTGGCTGGTATTAACATAGACTTCAAGGGAACTAGGGAAGATTTAGAAAATATCTCAAACAAGCATAAATTAGAGGCAGTTTTGAAGTTATTAAACAAAATCAAAGAAAGCTTAGAAAGAACAAGAGTTAATTATGTGGGCTCAGAATTTGTTAAACAAGAGAAAATATCTAAGATATTTGGAAACAAGATATTAAAGTTAAATAAAAAAGATGAAAGATGCGATGGAATGGAAGATTTTGTCAGGGATAAGGGATGGTATGTTTTCAATGCAAATTATGGAACAGATCAAGAAAAATTTTTAGTCAAATATATTAATAAATTTGTAAATTCAAGTAATGTTGATGCTTTTGAAGAAATTTATCTTCTAAGAAATGAGTTGCATTTCAAAATTTATGACTTTGATGATGGGCAAGCGTTTGCTCCAGACTTCGTATTATTTATGAAAAGTAAAAAAGGTAAAAGTGTAACTTATCAGATATTCATAGAACCAAAAGGGACCCATATTGAGGCAGGAGATAAATGGAAACAAGATTTCTTAGTTAAGATTAAAGAAAAATACGAGAAACAAGGATTAAATAAATTTGTAGAAACTAAGAATTATAGGATAATTGGTTTGCCATTTTATAACCAACAGAAAGAGAATGAATTTGAGAAAGAGCTATCAGAAGAATTAAGCCTTTAGGCTAAATAACCTTTCAACCCGTTCAGTTTGATCGTTCATTCTTTCCTTAACCATGCCTTGTTTTTTCATGAATTCTAAAGCCTTGATTGTTGTTTCCCATTGAGAATTAACTTTTTCAGATATCCTCTTGACTGACATTTCATCTCCTTTGGAAAGAACTTTCTTTATGTCTTCAATGACGTCTAAAATACTCCTTCGGGACATATGTGTAATAGCACAGATAATTTTTTATAGCAAGTCTGTGTAATTACGGGGAGATAGAAAATGCCAAAGAATAACACTATGATTTGCCCGAAATGTGGGAATCAAAAAAAGCCTTGGTTTGAACTTTGTTTTGATTGTAACGAAGAGGAGAAAAGGAGACCAACATGCGAGATTTGTGGAATAGATGTTCCAGAAGGTCATAATCTTTGTAAACCCCACTGGAAAGAGAAACAAGAAGATAAGAAGAAACTCAAACAAATTGATTATGTTAAGGGAAAGAAAGAAACGGATTTCAGAGAAAAATTTGAAGGGAAATATTACTCTCCGTTTGGTAAAGTTAAATCTAAGAGTGAGTTACTGATCGCCTACTTCTTACACTTAAATGGGATTAAAGTGAATTATGAAATGTCCATGCAAATTGGAGACCAAAATTTAAGACCGGATTTTGTAATAGATGATGATAAAGGAAATACTATTATTCTTGAACACTTTGGCTCAGAAAAATCTAAAGAAGAATGGAAGGTTCCTCTTTATAGTAAGTTTTGTAAGGAAAACGCAAATTGCTTTTTCATTTATACCAAAGAAGAAGATATTTACAATCTGAGGGATGCTCTTGGTGTGAAATTCAATAAAGAAACGCCTCTAAAAAGAGCTATTTGGAAGTAGTATGAAGGACTAAAATGATGATTAGAAAATATGGGTAAATCGGTTAGGGAGATGTCAGAAAGGGAATTTAATGAATTTATAAGCGAGGCTGAGAAAAGACTCTCTTATCCTAGAGGGTTGGAAGAAGAGAATAAACGACTCAGGGAAGAGAATCAGAGATTGAAAGGAGAATAGAAAATTCTTAATAAGGTTTTTCCTTCAAAAAGAGATGGATTGCAGTAAGTACAATATAGCTTATAAGGAAATCAGCGTTGATAAAAAACCACTATTTATCTTTATCAACCATAGGGTTTCTATAGTTTGTTGGAATAAAATAAGAGAAATTTTAGGTAAATGCGATGTGGTGACTCTTGATAGTCATAGGGATTTTCGAAATGGTTTCATTTTTAAACTTGATCCAGATGAGACTTTTAGTTCCAAACATCACAAGGGCAACCATCCCCACTTTACCCTCTGTGAGGAATTTATTAATTGGGATCTATCAGACAATGAACAAAACAGATTGTTTATAAAAGAGGGAAAGAAATTTGTTGGACTACTAAACGATAATTTTATTGATGTAGCGTTTATGAAAGATTTGGTCGGAGATGTTTTTTGGTATTACTCCGATACAGAGAATGATAGCTCGGAGGGGGGCTGTGAGGATATTAATGGTAAAATTCACAAATATCATCCCCTTCCTATAAAAGAATTTAAGATCCCAAAAAGAAGATTTATCTTAGATATTGATTTAGACTTCTTTGTTGAAAACCCCGCTCTTAAGAATTGCACGCTTATGCCTCAGAAGAAGATGAAAAAATACCTCAATCTAATTAGAAAAATAATGGACAACCCCAATTGTCTTGCAATAACTCTAGCTCTTGAGCCAGGATGTTGTGGTGGGAAAGAGAATTGTTTAAAAATATCAAAAAAACTATCAAATATTGTCGAAATAGGTTTGAATAAGGAGATAGAAAAGTTTTTGTAATTATCCCCCTAATAAAAGTCATGGATAAAGAAGAAAATAAAATTTGGAGATTCATTAAAGATTTAGTTAGTTTATTATTGAATAAAATCCCTGGTGTAAAAGATTATCGGGAGACCCTAAGAAATCGAAAGGTAGATAAAAACTTCCAATATTTAAAAGAGGAACTAGACCGTTCTAAGGAATTCAATAAAGAAACGGCTTTGTTAAAGCAAATTCTGGATAAGAAAATTTTAGATAAGAGAAGATTACTTGAGACAATAAGGGGGAAATATTTTTTGTTAATCGTGTTCGCATTTCCAAAATTACCTGAACTTAAATTTAACGAAGATAAGGAGACTATTGCCAATTTTCTAGCAAAAAGATTAAAAAAGAAAGGTCACTCTAACAAAAGATTCTACACACTTTTTCTCACAGAGAAACTTAAATTTAGTAAATTGGGTTACCCAAGCTCAACTAGTTTCTTCAAGAAGATAGAAGATCTTCCACGAGAATTGAGAAAAATTAATTCTTTAAAGAAACACTTAGAAGAGAATCTACTCATTCAACAGAAGAAAGAGTGGGACTTTGCAATTAAAATCTTGAATGAAAGTAAAAACAAAAAAATTATGAAATACGTCGAAAGGATTGAAGAAAAGGGGTTTGCCGAGTTATATAATATCTCATTTTATTTGGATTTTATTAACTTCGGGAAGGACAATATTTTTGCTCAAGATGAAAATAGTTCTTTTATCTCCAATTTCTTAAAACTAGAGAATATCGTAGAGAATAAGAAATCTTTAGAGTCTTTGAGAGAAAATTTTAGATTCTTTGACATATCTTTATTTTTTACAAGAAGTATTCCAAAAGATATAAAAGAGAATCTGGGCGAGGAGCAAAATAAGATTAAGTCTTTCTTGAGAATTGAACATTTTTTTCAGGAGATTAATAAACAGGACCTCAAACAAGTTTTCAAAGAAATTTTAAACAAGAAATATGAAGAATCATACGCCGATATCTTCTGTAAGAGACAATCTGAATTCAGAGATTTTTTGATCAAAAAAGGAGTCATTGTCTAACCTTCTCACCTAAACCCCGAACAAGCCCTAAAATCTCCTTCATCTGTTCTTCCATAGAATTTATCCTTTCTTTTAACATCTCGTTCTCTCTGTGAGATTTCTCAATCTTTTGCTCCATCTCTGTTTTGGTTGTGTCTATAAACATGTCATCCTCTGAAATTGTGTCTTTCATTCCTAAAAGTTCGGAGTAGTAGTGGATTTTGTCGCTTTTCTTCCAACCGAATCTGTACTTGAGTGCTGATTCAGATTTATATCTTGGGAGCCAATAACAACAAGAACAATGCCTAAAATCATACATTGTTAGTTCAGAATATTTCTGTCCGGCCAAGCTTTTTTTATCTCCTAAGACTCTTAAGGCAAGTCTCTGAAGATATTTGTTCACAGTTGGGGGATTTATTGGGAAAAGGTAATCTTCATTTGAGAGATCCTTGGATTTGACATATTCTTTTAATAGTTCGGGACAAATCATAAGCTTAATCCTTCTTCCGAAAGTTTTGCTTATTTCATCTCTGATGTGTAATTCTTTGAAATCTGAATATAAATCAGCAACACGAATATTAACCAACTCTCCAGGACTTCGAATTCCTGTGTCGAACAAGAACATTATCAGAACTTCGTATTCGTATTTTGCCTTTCTGCAAAGTTCCCTCACTTGCTCTTCAGTTAGGTAAACCCAATCTGGCTTTTCGGATCTTGCGTCCAAATCTTCTGTAATATCAAGGATCTCGTCTCCGTTTTTCTTATTGACTTTTTGATGCCAATGCCAAAAGGCCTTGAAGATTCTCACGAAATAATTAGTTGATAAATAATTCTTTCCGTCTCTCCTAGTTATTTCGCCCTTTCTCATTCTAGAGAAGAAAAGAACTAGATTTTCTTCACTGATTGCTGTTATGTCATCTAAATCATAAATTTCCCTGAATTTCTTTGCAAAGAATATCATTTTCTCCTTTAGAGTATTCAAACGAGTGTAACTCCGACAACCTTTTGTGCTTTTGAAAGAAATATTAAGCCCGTGTTCCATGTCGTGAATGTATCTTAGAATTAAATCAGAGTTTGTTTTGCTAATTCCAGAAATTCCATTTTCACCAACTTTCTCTTTCCACTTAAGGAATCTCTCTTTGTGTTTGTAAGGATCTATCTTCATAGTATGTGGAATCAGGTCCCTTTTATAAGTCGGGGGACCCAATTTAACATCCCTTTAGATAGACAAAAGTTCTGTACGCCCCAACCAGGACTCGAACCTGGATGCCGCGAACGGCCCGGATGTTTACTTTCTAAATTAGCAATCCGGTGCAATACCCTTATGCGATTGAGGCTTCCAGATTATAGAAACTCTCCTCCTTAAAAGGTTTTTTGTAAATAGAGTATCTCCGATACTTATAAACAGCCCTCATTTTTTAGATGATTTTGATGACAAAAAAATAAAATTAGGCGTGAAATCAATGATTAATTATTAGGTTACAAAAAGTCATCGGAGATACTCAAATAGCGGGGGTGGGATTTGAACCACACGATCTCCGGGTTATGGGCCCGACGAGGACTCCAGACTCCTCTACCCCGCTCTATATACAAATATCCTCAAAATCCCTTATAAAACTTTCCAACAATCAAAAAGCATAAAAACAAAACCTTTTTCTCTTATGAATGGAAACACTTCTTTTAGGAATTGATGACGCAGGACGAGGCCCAGTAATAGGTCCAATGGTCCTTGCAGGAGTCTTAATCGATAAAGAAACAGAGACAGAATTCAAGGAAATAGGAATAAAAGATAGCAAACAGCTAACAAACAAAAGACGCGGATTCTTTGAGAACATAATAAAAGAAAAATCTAAGGCATATGATTTGGTTGTGATACCTCCCAAAGAGATAGACGAAACAAACGCAGCAGGAATCAAATTAAACGAAGTGGAAGCAATGGCTGCTGCAAAGATAATAAACACTCTAAACAAAGGCTCCGAAAAAATAAAAGTCGTTCTCGATTGCCCCTCAGTCTCTCTTGCAAAATGGGGGGATTATCTTAAAACACACATAGAAAATTTATCCAATCTCGAGGTCGTCTGTGAACACAAAGCAGACAGAAATCACATATCGGTTTCTGCAGGGTCAATACTAGCAAAACAAGAACGGGAAAGACAAATGGACGAGCTCAGAAAAAAATACGGAGAAGAAATGGGCTCGGGTTATAGTTCTGACCCATTAACAAGAAAATTTCTAGAAAAAAATATAGAAACCCACAACGAAAAAGGAATTTTCAGAAAAAGCTGGGCAACATGGAAAGAAGCAAACAAGAAATTAAGCCAGAAAAAATTATTCTAAATTCAATTTCTTATTTTACCACATCAATAAAAATTAACTCAAATCATATTCCTTAACATGAAGGTAAGCATTCAAAACATCCGAAGGTAGAACAGTATTCCTCTCATCAGACCAAGCAATCTTCGCAGACTCCTCAATAAGATACCCTCCGAATTTAGCTTTAAGGGAAGAAATCTTATCCGCAGCCCCATCACTAAAGGAAATCTTCTACGCAACCTCTTCAAGAACTTCAGCCATACTAAAAAAAGGTAGTGAACATATTTAAAATTATTTATGATAAAGAATATATAAAAAATTCTTGCATTAATTCCTACATGGGTCTATACCCCGATGCTTTGCATCGGATGATTTTTATAGAATAGTAAACTGAATTTTTTATGAAAGTAAGTTATGCTCCGCACTGCAGTTTTCGTATTAGATATCATATGGTTTTTGTTGTTAAGTACAGAAAATCCTTAATCACCAAGAAAGTTTTTGAGTCTTTCAAGGAAATCCTGAATGGAATTGAAGAGAGATATTATTTGAAATTTCATGCAATAGGTTATGAAAATGATCATATGCATTTGTTGATTGAAGCAAGACCGAGGTATTCCCCGTCGGAGATTATGCAGATTTGTAAGAGTATAACTGCAAAACAGATTTTCAAAAAGTTTCCCGAGATTAAGGAAGAGCTTTGGGGCGGACATTTTTGGACTGAAGGTGGGCACATTGATACTGTTGGGGATGGTTATGGGGAAGAGAAAATGAAAGAATACATAAAAAATCAGGGGAGGGATTTGAGTCAATTAATGTTAAGCTCGTTTATTTGATACCCCGGAGCTCTGCTCCGTTGGGAGATTCATTTTTGT
>JAHJSH010000005.1 GCA_018830525.1 Nanobdellota archaeon
CTGCCTTTAAGAGAGTTTATGGAGAGGTCAGGAAGATTAATTACACCAGCCGTTTTGTTCAGATAACTGCAAGAATAATTTTACATAATTTTAGGAGATTATCTTACTTTGCGAAGGCAAAGTAAAACTCACGCAATGCCACTTGCACAGCAAGGTTTTTAAACCAAAATTTTCTCAGTAAGATATGTTCTATGAAGTATTAGTAACTGACCATGTAAGAGTAGAGCCGAATAAATTCGGTATGGATACTGACGAGGCCGTACGAGTACAACTCGAAGAATCTTACGCAGGTTTCCAAGATAAAGATATCGGAACTGTCGTCGCAGTTTTAGATGTTAAGGAAGTTAAGGAGGGAATCATCATCCCCGGCGATGGAGCAGCTTATTACGAATCTACTTTCAAATTAATCGTTTTCCGACCCGAATTACAAGAATTAGTTTATGGTACAATCGAAGAAATCACAAATTTCGGAGCTTTCATGAATATGGGAGTTATCCGGGGAATGATCCACATATCCCAGACAATGGATGATTTCGTCTCATTTTCGGACAGCGGAGTTCTAACTGGGAAAGACGGAAAGAAAAATTTAGTTCAGAAAGATAATTGTATCGCACGAATTGTCGCAATTTCTTACAAGGGAGAAGATCCTAAAATTGGTCTAACAATGAGACAACCAGGACTTGGTAAACTCGAATGGGTTAAGGCTGAAAAAGAAAAGTCAGACAAGGAAGCAAAACAGGCTGCAGCAATTAAAGCAAAAGCAACTAAGGCGCCTAAGGGGGGCAAGAAATAAAATGGTAGCTAAAGAAAAATCATGTTTGAACTGCAGATCAATCTACTTCGGAGATAAATGCCCTCAATGCGGAGAAACACCCGCGAGCGAATCTTTCAAGGGAAGAATTCACGTCTTTGATTCCCAAAAATCCGAGATGGCTGAAAACATGAAAATAAACAAAGAAGGCGAATTCGCAATCAAATCAAAATAAGATGGTACCTCCTGGCACGAGAACCCCTTTAAGATAAATAATCAAAAATAACAAAATGGAAACAAAGATTATCAAACAAGAAAAAAATCCTTTTTTAGAAAGAGAAGAGATTGTCATGGAAATTTCGAGTGAAACGGCTCCGAGTTTTGAAGATGTTAAAACGGTCTTGGGAAAAGATGCTAATTTAACTGTTGTAAAGAGAATTGATGGAAATTTTGGAAAACAAACTTTTACTGCAGAAATTTTTGTTTATGATAATGAAGAGGCAAAATCAAAAATAGAAACTATTCCCAAGAAAATTCGAAAGAAAATGGCAGAAGAATCTAAGGCTGTAGCAGACGCGGCTAAGAAAGCAGAAGCTACAGAAAAAGCAACTAAAGAAGCTGCAGAAACTAAAGCCAAAGTAGAAGAAACTCTGGTTGAAGAACCAGTCGCTGAGGAACCCTCAAAGGGTGACTCTGGGGAGCCTAAAACTGAATAATCATGGCAATCAAATCGAAAATCAAAGGAAAGAAGAAACATACTAACAAACCTACATCTGTGAAATACAAGAAGTACACAATTGAAGGCGACAAGATCGTAAAGAAGGCACGAAGTTGCCCAAGATGCGGTCCAGGAATATTCTTAAGTGTTGGAAAAGGCCGAGCATACTGCGGAAAGTGCCACTTCACTGAATTCGAAAAAAGAGAAGTCGAGCCAAAATTAGAAGTTAAGGAATAATTTTTAAAGAATCAAAGTCATATTATTTTATGGAAGTTAATTTAAAGAGATATATTTTATATTTGTTCAGATGACAATTGAGTACGCCTATTCTCGCCGTTGCCCTTATTTGGCTTTCAACTATGAATAAATGGGTAGCGACAATAATTGCAAATTTGGTTGGAGGGTTACTCTTCTTTTGGGTTGATAGATTTATTTTTACTTCAAAAGTTTTAGATTCTCAATGGGAGATAAAGGAAGACGTAAGATGCACGGATTGCGGGAAAATTTCTAGAGGTTATCGATTAGTTAGAGCAAAAAACTATGATAAGACTAAGGGTAAAATTCCAAAGTTCCGATGTGAGAGATGTTCAAAAAAGAAATCAAAAGAACTTAAAAAGAAAGGGATTCAATAATTCTTCAACACCAAGACTAATTCTGGTGTCACTCACCAATTACAACAAAACCGAAAGCTTTAAAAAGTATAACTGACTAGCTATAGTATCACCTCTTTTTCCCCAGGAGAGAGCGATAGGGCATCTTTTTGAACGCTTTATCGCATCTCCTAGGGTTATATTCCTGTAACTTAACTCGTATAAGACCTACGATAACCAAAAGGTTAAGGCAACGAAAAGTTATTCCACCACAGGAAATTTTATTAACTAGCAATTCATCTTCCAATAATGGAAGGTGATGACCGTATTAACCAGAATCAATTCTTCGACCTAATTACTGGCGAAGACCTAAGCTGGCAATCAATTATCTACGATTTAATCAAGACTGAACAGCTCGACCCATGGGATATTGACATCGGAATCTTAGCTGAGCGTTATGTTCAAATCATTCAACAATTAGAAGACGCTGATTTTTTCATTTCTTCCAAGGTTCTCCTGGCATGTTCGTTACTCCTAAGACTCAAATCAGAAATCCTGATTAACAGTTACATTCAGGATTTGAATGCTGCACTTTATGGGGGATTAAAAGATGAACGAAAATACGAATTAGAAAGGCTCGAAATTGATGAAGGAGAACTCCCGACCCTTGTTCCAAGAACGCCGATGGCGCGACACAGAAAAGTAACCTTGAAAGAGCTAATGGGTGCTCTGAACAAAGCAATAGATACTGAGAACCGAAGAATTAAACGAGAGATCAAAGGAAAGCAAGCAGAAAAATCCATGCTTGAAGTAATGCCTAGAGGAACTCATATCCCCTTAAAAGTCAGAGTAAAAAATATTTTTGGAATTGTTAATGGGTATATCAAGGCCGGAAACAATCACATGAAATTCTCTCATCTCGCGCCCGCAAAAGAAGAAAAATTAGCCTCCTTCGTTCCAATTCTCCATTTATCTAACGAAGGAAAAGTCTTTCTTAGACAGCCAGTCCATTTTGATGAAATTCATATGAGCCTCAAAATCCATAACGAAGAGTTAAAAGAATTAGAAGAAGAACTTGGGTTCAATGAAGGCGAGGATGTAGAAGATAACCAATGATAATTACAATTTGTTCAAGTGTGGATTTCTCACCCAAGATAATTGAAATCAAAAAAATATTGGAAGAAAAGGGACATAAGGTAAATATCCCTTACTTTACTCAAAAAATAATAGATGGGAAGATTACTTATAAAGACTACATAGATAAGAAAAAAAAGATGGGGGGGATATTTTTTTAAGAAATGCAGAAGAAATCGACTTGGTTCAAAGATATTGGAATTTTATAAAATCCTCTGATGTTATTCTTGTTTTAAATCTAGAAAAGGAAGGCATAAAAAATTATATCGGAGGAAGCACCCTAATAGGGATGGGTTTTGCTTATGGACATGGCAAGAAGATATTTTTATTCAATAAGGTTCCTGAAAGAAGTGAAAGAATTCATTATGTTGATGAAATAGTTGATATGAAACCGATAATCCTTGAGGGAAATTTGGAAAATTTAACTTAAATAATATGAAAGATATAGGACAATAGTTTTTTTATAACCTGAATTCCCTCAAAATATATGACTAATACAAAATATCGTTCTGAATCTGGCAAGATATATGAACGTCGTGAAGATGGTTGGTATCATAATAATAAGAAGATTCCCAAGACCGTTTTTCTTTCTAGTCAGGGTGCCGCGATTCAATATGAAATGTTGCAAAATAAACTATTGACTGTTGAAGAATTTTTTGAAAAAGATGATGAATCGGAGAGGGGTTATCTTTACTATATTATAAGAAAAAATGGAAAGCAATTAATTGACCACTCAAGCAAACTTACCGCAATTGTCGAAGATGATGGGACTATCAAATTGGAAAAAGAATAACTCTAAAAAATAAAAAAATAAAGCCGGCAAATTAATGCCTAGCAGCTTGTTAATAATAAAAAGTTTTGTAAAAGATCTAAGCCGCTTCTTCAGCTGGAGCTTCTTCTGCTTTTTCCACAGGAGCTTCTTCAGCTGGAGCTTCAGCTTCTTCTTCTACTGGAGCTTCTGTTGTTTCTGCTTCTGGAGCAGTCTCAACAGTCTCTTCAGTTGGAGTTACTGTTTCTTTTTCCATACTTTAGCAACAAAAAATTTCTTTATAAACATTTAGGTACACTCATGAATGATAACCTCTATGGACATTTGATGTAAAAAAGTTTTCCCTTCGGAGCTTCATGGTAACATTCCTTTTTCTGATATTCCCGAAGGTAAGGAATGTATTCATAGTAATAATCTTTCGAATCTCTTCGATAATCTTTTTCATAGTAATCATTATAGCCCTTCTGATATTTGTTATAGCCCTTATCATCGTCTTCATAATAATTTTTCACCTGATAATGTCTATCTCGATAATCTGTTGTCGTCCGATAACTATATCCATGCCGATAATCATAGGTCGAATATCTCTTGTCATTATCATAATCTATGTAAGTTGTCCTAGAATAAAACAGGTTGTCCTCCGGATAATATTTCGACTCGACAATTTTTTCTTTATATGAATACTCTTCAGAACTATAAACATAGTGCGCTGAAACTAGGCTAACACAAATAAGTGCCAATATCACGAGAACAACTGATTTTTTCATAACTAATAAAACCAAAAGCTTTATTTAAAATTAATTATATCCTATTATATGGTTTTGCAGTACAAAAAGAAGTCGGCGAACCGCTGGAAAAAATATCCTGGGAAAGATAAAGTAGAAGGAGACATTCACGATTATGATTTCAGATTACTGGACAAAGACAAATCAAAAGTCTTAGTAGAAAAAGACACTTACGAAAAAGTCATGAAGAGATTCCGACAAATAGAATTTTTTAAAAGTAAAGAGACTTGAGGATACTTATTATCCCATTCATCAAAATAAAAAGTAGTTATTCCCTCATTCCCTGTTTCTTTTTTTGATAATGGATCTATTCCGCTTTGACGAGCATATGCTTCTTCTGTTGCAATGGGCATAGCATCTAAAATTGTATTTTTTACATCCCTTGTAGAATATCTTCTTGGAAGTTTAATCAGGAATTTTGGTATTCCAGTATCTTGGCAAATTGGAATTTTTTCATCCTTTGCAATTGCAAGATTTAATAAATATTTTCTTTGAGTGTCCCAAGCTAGTGATCCTCTTTGTTCTTTTTGAATTGATTCATTAATTGCTGATTCTATATATGGCGGAACTTCTGTTACAAGCTTTTTATATAAGCCAATGATATCTCGTTGTTTTATCATTTTTTATTAAGTCAGTTAGTATTTTTAAGGATTTTAGTGGTAGAGTTAATGATTTTCCTCTTTATACATCCACAACAACAAAGGCATAACTGACCCGTTCTTTAATTTTTTGACTATATTCATAAGTTCCTCATGCGTTCTGCAAAACATAAGCCTGTAACCAAAAGAAGACCTTTTTTCTTTCAATGCAGGGAATTCCTCAACAATTTCTTTTTTAATCTCAACATATTCCATGATTGAAAGCCTTCGGCATAAGCTAGTTTGCCTTCAATGTCAATTATTTTTCAAAAAAATCAATCCCTTGTGCAATAATTTTATTTTTGATATTAATTGAATCAAAAAGTTTTTTTTGTTTTTCATCTATTACTCTTTTATATTTTGCTTCGATTATAGTGTCTTTTATTTTAAAATCAATCTCAATACCATCTTTTTTTAAATACCTCGGATTTTTTCCTTTTATCTTTAAAAAAACTAAATTTTCATAAATTGCTCCTAAATCTTTAAATCCTGCAGTTACATTTTTAATTCCTACATCTGAGCAATAAATCTTTTTGTTATCTTTGATTCTTTCATTTAAGCTTTTAGCATCTTTTTCAATTAAATAAAATAAATAAGATTCAACAAAATAATTTATGTAATCTTTAACACTATCTTTATGAATTCCTAAAACATTTGCTATTTTATTGTAAGAAACTTGTTTTCCTACTCTTTCACACAATAGTTTAAATAAATCTTTTATAATAGAACTATTTTTTAGATTATGCAAGGCGATTATATCCTTATAGATTATACTCTCAACTAAATTAGTTATATAATTGGGATCTTTAGTTAAAACATATTCGGGCATTCCCCCATATTCCATATATTCTTCAAAATATTTTTCTAACATATATTTTTCAGATTTTTTTGCAGAATAGTTCTTGAATAATAAAAATTCTTGAAAATCAAGAGGGTCTACCCCCAGAGTTCTTGTTCTTCCAGTTAAAAATGCTTTTTTGTCCCTTAGCAAGGATGCTGAAGATGATGTTGCATAGATTTTTATGTTTCCAGAATCATATAAGTTTTTTAGTTCCTGGTTAAAGTCTTTTTTATAAACTACTTCATCTAAAAACAGATATATTTTTTCATTAATTTTTATGTTATGGATTTTCCTAAATTCTTTTACTAATTCATGGATGGAATTTTCTTTAAACAGATAAGCGTCAAGTGAGAGGTACATTATTCTTTTAGGATTAATATCTTTTTCTTTTATTAATCTAAATATAAAATGTTTTAATAGGGTACTTTTTCCAACCCTCCTTAGTCCGGTAATAAAAATTATGTCTTTATTGTTTAAGTTTTTTTCAAAAAATTCTAAATATTTTTCTCTGAAAATTCCTTCTGATTTTGGAGATTCTTCCCACCAAGGATTCATCTCAAACATCAATTCTTTCATAAAAATGTGTACTTTTTAACTATTTAAATGTTGCTATTGGCAATAGCCAATTATTGAGTAAATTGGCTATTAGCATTTTTGTTCTTTATCCTTAGCATTTTGTTAGTTAAATATGATGGGCATAAATTTGGCACCCAAGAACGCCCTGAGAAATGCCAAAAAAGTATTACGCTCCCACCGGGATTTGAACCCGGGTCGCTGCCGTGAAAGGGCAGTATCCTTGGCCACTAGACTATAGGAGCATATGTTTAAACATGGATTTTGATTTTTAAAGCTTCCGTTGTATCGTCCTCGTTACTTCCTAACAAGCAATACAAAGACATAAAAACCACTTTTTCCCCTTAGAATCATGGTAGCGGAAACAGAAAACCCGCAAATCAACGACCTTATTTTCAAGGAGTTGATAAAAAGAGGATACTCCTTAGAGGGAAATACGCGAATTTGGAACATCGCCGACTCTAAGCTATGGTACTTAACCTCTGAACAGGCCCAAGCTTTTTTAGATTTAGAATCTTCTGCAGATTATCAAAGAGAAGTTATTCAAAAAGAAATCGATTTAATTAATGGAAATGTCGATGAAGTTGTAGAAAAAATTGGAAAAGAGAATCTAAATATTATTGATCTTGGTTGTGGAGATGGGAAAAAGGCAGTAATCTTTACTGAACATTTTAAGGGGAAACTAAAGTTGAGATATTGTCCAGTAGATATTAGTAGCTATATGGTAAAAAAAGCCATAGAGAAGGTAAAGGATGCTGATGTTGGGGAAGTAGTAGAATTTCAATGGAATATATCTGATTTCGAAAATATAGAAAATATCTCCTTGCTTCTTCGACATGGAGAGTTTAAGAAGAATTTAACACTTCTTTTAGGAAACACTTTAGGAAATTTTGAAATCAATGAATTATTATATGAAATACGAAGTTCAATGAAGGGGGGAGATTTCCTATTAATCGGAAATGGTCTTGATAATCGAAAACCTGAAGATATTTTGAAAGCATATGGTAATGATTTTTTAGATAAGATGCTTGTAAAAACATTGACTCAAATAGGATTAAAAAAAGAGAATTTAGAATACGGAGCACGATTCAAAAACTCTCGAGTTGAGATGTATTATACTATCAAGGAAGATTGTAAAATTTCATTTCTGGGAAGATCTGTTAATTTCAATAAGGGAGACCAAATTATTGTGGCAGTTTCCTATAAATATAATCGGGAAGATTTCTTAAGTTTTTTAGATCTATATTTTGATGATGTCATGGCCAAGATATCTGAAGATGGTTCTTATATTCTAGCACTTTGTAAAAAGTAATCACAAGTAATCTTTTAAATACTTCTTTCTCTTAATTTTAAATGAGAGCCTATAGCTCAGCCAGGTTTAGAGCGCCGGTCTTATATGAGTGAGATTCAATTGAATCTTATCGTTTCTTCACTCGAAGAAAGCCGGAGGCCCTGAGTTCAAATCTCAGTAGGCTCATATGCGAAGGAATCAGAAGGGGATTAGTCTTGCTGAAGTAGTTCATGGGAGAAAGATATTATTCCCTGATGCAGAAATCGAAGTATATCAACTAGCTAGTAGGTTTGGACACATAGCTCGGCAATGGCTCGTTTTTGCTAATGATGACTATTTCGTAGTTCAATCATCTGGAGAATTCAACTTATATGAAATGGGACGATTTTCTTATAAACTTATCAACAAGGATCTCAATAAAGTTTCTTCCTTACAACAATCTTTTTAATCTCCTATCTTCTCATAAAAGTATGTTACTCGGATTAGTAGGAAAGCCATCCTGCGGAAAATCGACATTCTTCAAGGCAGCAACGCTTGCAGACGTCCTAATCGCTGCCTACCCATTCGCAACAATAAAACCAAATCACGGGATGGGCTACGTAAGAGTTGATTCACTTTGCAAAGAACTAAACACAAAATGTAACCCTCGAACCGGATTCTGCACCGGAGAAATACGATTCGTCCCAGTAGAACTAATGGATGTAGCCGGTCTAGTCGCCGGAGCCTCCGAAGGAAAAGGATTAGGAAACAAATTCCTAGATGACCTAAGACAAGCTGACATGTTCATCCAAATTGTAGATATTTCTGGAACAACAGACATCGAAGGGAGAGAAGGAACTGGAGACCCTATTGAAGATGTAAAAATGTTGGAAAACGAACTCAACAAATGGTATGGTGGAATTTTCAAAAAAGTCTGGGATAAACTCTCAAGGACGATTCAATCAACAAAACAAAACTTTCCCGTGGCTGTTGCAAAACAATTCTCAGGATTAAGAGTTTCAGAAGACGATGTGAAGGAAGTTCTAATAAAATTAAAACTTAATCCTGAACAGCCAACCTCATGGTCAGAAAATGATTTGACTAATTTTACAAGCACATTAAGACACCTTACAAAACCAATGTTAATTGCCGCGAATAAAATAGATAAGTCGGGAGCAAAAGAAAATTTAGAAAAACTCCATAAAGAATTTCCAGAAATATTAATTATTCCCTGCTCTTCAGATGGAGAACTCTCGCTAAGACAAGCATCCGAACATGGATTAATTGAATATATTCAAGGTTCTTCAAATTTCAAAATCAATGAAGACAAAGCAAACGACGAACAAAAAAGGGCATTAGAATCTATCCAGAAAAATGTCTTAGACGTCTATGGTTCAACTGGAGTTCAGGAAGTTCTAGACAAGGCTGTATTTGATTTATTAAAATATATTGCAATTTTTCCCGCAGGCTCAAAACTTTCAGATAGTAAGGGAAATATTCTTCCCGATTGTTTCTTACTCCCTCAAGGTTCAACAGCACTAGACTTTGCATATCATCTTCATACGGACATCGGAGACAAATTTGTAAAAGCAATCGACGTCAGAACGAAACAACCGGTAGGAAAAGATCATGCCCTAAAGCATAGGGATGGCATCGAGATTATGACTAACTAAGAAGAATATAAAATAAAAAGTGAGCCAGCCTTTATATCTCTATTGTTTTATATTGATTATTTCCCACCACCCAATTTCTTTTAAACAAAATAGATTTTAAAAATAAAATGACTAACCACTTAATCGAATCTCAACAACTTAACAAAGAACATATAATGAAATTATTCAAAAGAGCGAATGAATTAAGAGCATTTCCAAGTAATTCTCTCAAGGGGAAAATATTGACAACCTTATTTTATGAACCAAGTACGAGAACTAGATTAAGTTTTGAATCAGCAATGTTAAAAATGGGCGGGCAGGTTATGGGGACGGAGAATGCAAAAGAATTTTCTTCTGCAGCAAAGGGTGAATCTCTCGAAGATAGTATTAGGGTAATTGCAAGTTATTCGGATGCTATTGTGATGAGACATAACGAAACTGGTTCTGCAACAAGGGCGGCCAAAGTCAGCCCAGTACCAATTATCAATGGGGGAGACGGAAAGGGACAACATCCAACACAAGCACTTCTAGATATATATACCATTTACCGAGAATTCGGGAGGTTAGACAATTTAAAAATTGCAATGGTTGGGGACTTGGCATCGGGGAGAACGGTTAGGTCTTTATGTTATCTCTTAGGGAAATTCTCCGGAATAGAAATAATTTTTGTCTCCCCAGAAAATTTGAAAATTGGTGAAGACATAAAAGAATATCTTGGAAGACATAATATTCAATTTCAGGAAAAAGACAACCTAGAAGAAGTGCTCCCGGAAGTAGATATTATTTACATGACTCGGATACAAAAAGAAAGAATAAGCTTAGAAAATTATGAAAAAGCTAAAGGAAAATTTGTAATTAATTCCCTAAATATCCCCCTTCTTCAAAAAGATTCAAGAATAATGCATCCTCTTCCCCATATTGAAGAGATAAAACTATCAGTAGAAATTGAAAATAATGATTCTCGCGTCGCCTATTTTCGCCAGGCAGAAAATGGACTTTATATTCGGATGGCTCTTCTAGAAGAGATGATACTAGGTTAACTAAAACCTTATAATCTTTAAAAATCTTAATCTCCTATGAGGTTAAACATAAATGTCCAACCAAATTCTGGGAGACAAGAAATAAAGAAGATTTCAGACAGCGAATACAAAATCTTCCTAAAGAAATCTCCTGAAGACAATAAAGCAAATGAAGAATTAACAAAACTTCTAAAGAAAGAATTCAATAAAGAAGCAAAAATAATTAAAGGATTTATTTCAAAAAATAAGGTGGTGGAAATATGAGTCGTAGGGGAGAAGATTGCTATTTTGGAACAGATGTTTGGACCGGAGCAGTTAGGATGATTGTTCCAAATTTATTTGCTGCAGAGGGATATTGTAACTATAATGGAAAATTTCAAGTAAGAACTATCACCGATATGGGAGTCCTAGAAGAGATGTCCAAAATGATTATCCAGAACAATATTTCATTTAGGGGAGCAGTAACTTTTGAGTCAATTCATAAAGATTATGTTTCTAAAAAAACTGTAAGAAAAATAAAAAAGTATCTTGATAGGGGACAGATAGAAAAAGCCGGAGATAAGGTGTGGGGATACTGTTTAACTTGCCTGAGAGATTACATAGATGATAATCTTTATTTTCTAGGAGAAATTGGGGAATTAAATCTAAATAATTTCGAAAGAAAAGAATCGCGGCCAATAGTTGGAGTTTGTTACGAGGTCGGAGATAAATATGTTATAAATCTCCCAGATAATTTTCTAGTAACCTTGCACCCTGACGGAAAATTAGACATAGATACACGGCCGAGCATATTAAAAGAAAGAGCAAAAAAAGAGATGCAAGACATTTCAAAAAATCCTACCGCAAAAATATTTACAGTAAATAGAGAAGTCATTGGAGAGTTAGAAAAAGCCTGCTTTGAAAAGGACTCTCAAAAAAAAGAGGCGCTTGTTAAGGAAATAACTCGACAAATTAGGTATTCATGGAAACGAAAAAATAAAAATGGCAATTAAATATTATCCTGCAGAGGACATACAAATTATCGCAGAAGAAATCGTAGAGAGACTTCAGTGGAATCACATCCCATTAGAACATGTTGCATTTATCCGGAGCCGAGGTTCTGCAGCAAAGAGAACTATCGCAAGATGCCACGCTCTCGGTAAAGCAATGCAAATTGGAATGGGAAGAAAAAAAGGTTTTTATCTCATAGAAGTAATCTCCGAAAAATTTGACAGACTTTCAGCAGGAGAACAATTAAAAGTCATCATCCACGAACTAATGCATATCCCCAAATCATTTGGGGGAGGATTTATCCATCACAATATGGTGCACGATGCTTCTGTCGAACAGGTTTATAATCACTACTGCAACTTAAAAAAGAAGGAAGAAGACGGCAAGATCGAATGGCTATAAAAAAGATAACTTATCTTGTCAAGGGGAAAGAGAAAAAGATTGAAGTAAAAATCTGTGATACTCTTTTAAAAAAATTCCAGGGACTAATGTTCCGAAAAAATTCTCCCCCACTTTTATTCGTCTTTAACAAGGAGAAAAAACTTTCCATCCACTCCATATTCTGTAAACCTTTCACAGCGATTTGGCTCGACAACAAAATGCATGCGACCCAAGTTCTTGAAATTAATGATTGGAGAACAAATATCGTCGGTAAGGGAAGATACTTATTAGAGATCCCAAGAACTACCACAAAAGGACGAATTCTCGACGGGGAATCTGGGATTTAGAATAGAAACATTTAAATAGAAAATTGATTAACAAATCTTATCCTACTAACTAAGAGGTGAAAAGGAGGTTAAAAAAAATGGGAAAAGTTATTGCAAAAAACATTGTCGCACGAAAATCTGGATTTCTATATTATGTAGACGGAAAGGGAAACGTTTGCGAGGCTAAGATGGCTCGAGGCGGTAAGAAGAAAAAGAAAGCTGCTAAGAAAAAAGCCACTAAGAAGAAGCCAGCAAAAAAGAAAAAGAAGAGGTAAATCTTCACAATTATTATTAATTTTTTAATTTATCATATTCAATGAATCTCCCTCGTTAGGGAGCTTGGGAGATTCATTATTATTTTTATTCAGCATACAAATTCTTATAAGTTAACTTTAACGATTTCTTATTTAAGTTAGAAGAATTAATTAGATACCTTGGAGGACTCTTGATAATGATTAGTTTTATCCCCCAAGTAATCAAATCTCAAAAGACAAGGAGTGTAAAAGACATTTCCTTTTGGATGATTTTTGCCACCCTAATCGGGAGCATATTCTGGGTCGCTTATGGGATAATTATTTGGAGCATGCCCGTAGCAATCATGAACTATATCTTTTTATTAATAGTAACTTATCAACTATACCTCAAGATCAAATATTAGCGTTACTCTTCTCAAAATTCTCAATAGCCTTCCTCAACGCATCCGCCGCCAAGTTAGAACAATGTATTTTTATCGGAGGCAATTCACCCAAGGCCTTTGCAACATCATTATTAGTAATCTTCTTCGCCTCATTCAAACTCTTCCCCTTAGCCAACTCTGTTAACATACTCGACGAAGCTATCGCTGCCGCACATCCCATCGTCTGGAATTTTATATCAGAAATAATATTTTCATTATCGGGCCTACTAGAGTCATCCCTTGGGGAAATCTTCAACATAATCTTCAAAACATCTCCACAAGAAGGATTCCCCACAGTCGCCTCAGCATCGGGATTTTTCAGTTCACCCATATTCCGCGGATTCTTGAAATGTTCCAATACTTTTTTATTATAATCTACGTTACCTGCCATTAGCCTATATACTCTAGATTTATTTTATCTGCAATTTCCCTTGAGACGGCTAAACGAAGATTACCTATTCGGACAAGAATACTTCCAGAATCGATAAGCTTTTCAATATTACTCCCATAAACAAAACCCATAGCTATCAATTTTTGCTTCATTAGAGAATCAACAGATAAATTTTCAATTCTGCCTATCCCGTGTAAAGATAATTCAGATAAACTTCCGTATCTATTTTTCATTATTCAATTCCTTCAATAATTTATCAATGTCGATTCCGTGAGCCGCAGCTCCATTTTCAATCGTCTCAAATTGCGCCATCGGGCAACCGCCACAAAACAATCCTCGCTCGGCCAACTTCTCAGCAGCGCTATTATCCATCTTAATCAATTCAGCAAAAGTCATATTCTTAGTTATTTTTTTCTTCATTTCATTTCCCCCTTCTCAAATTTAAACGGACTAATCTCCCGAAGCTTCATAACTTTTTCTGCAATTTTCTCCACGACAAAGTCAGCTTCCTCCACGGTTATTTCGTCCAGAGTTAATCTCAAACTGCCATGAATATACAACTCTTCAATACCAAGAGCCTTCAAAACATAACTCTCTTTCAATTTCGTAGAAGCACATGCCGAACCCGTAGAAACACAAATACCCTCACTGTCTAACATTAACATCAAACTCTCCCCTTCAATCCCATAAAACGAAACATGAATATTATTGTAAATCCGATTATCCCTAGATCCATTTATTTTAGTCCCCGGAATCTCCAAGAGCCCCCTAACAATCCTGTCCCTTATTTTCTCAATTTTCTTTTTATCAATTTTCTTTTTCAACACTTCAGCAAGCCCAATTATTCCAGGAATATTTTCAGTTCCACTTCGAAGACCGCTCTCCTGTCCCCCCCCATTAATAATCGCAGAAATCTTCGTCCCTTTCTTAACATACAAAAAGCCAACCCCCTTCGGTGCATGAATTTTATGTCCCGAGACCGACATTAAATCAATATTCTTCAGGTCCAAATTAATCTTTGTAAATCCTTGAACAGCATCGGTATGAAAATAAACTCCTTTCTTCTTACAAATCTCCGCAATTTCCTCAACTGGCTGGATCGTTCCAATCTCATTATTAACGTGCATTACCGAAACAACCAAAGTATCTTTCCTAATTTTCCTTTCAACATCCTTAGCGTCAACAATCCCATCTTTTCCAACTCCAACATAATTAACTTTGTAACCTTGCTTCTCAAGAACCTTACAAGTTTCCAAAATGCAAGGATGCTCAATCACCGAGGTAATTATATGTTTTTTCTCCGGATTAGCCAAAGCTAAACCTTTCAAAGCCAGATTATTAGATTCAGTTCCCCCCGAAGTAAAAACAATCTCCGAAGCTTCAGCTCCGATAAACTTAGCAATCTCAGACCTAGCTTTCTCCAATTCTTCTTTAGCTTCTCGACCAATCGAATGTTGCGACGAAGCATTCCCATAATTTTTTGTAAAAAACTCACTAACTTTCTTCACGACACCTTCATCAACCCTCGTCGTAGCTGCATTATCCAAATATATTCCCCCCACCTCAATACCTCGGCTCACAGCCACAAAAATTTACTACATCTCGATTAAATTTCTTACAAACCTCGCAAGAACATTTCTTATCTTTCATGTATTTTAAAATTCTCTGTATCTCGCCAAGCGCCATCTTAGGATTTTCCGCAATAATTTTCGCCGACTTCGCAACTTCTTTCTTAACTTCCGGAGTCAACTTAATCTTATTCGCCCGCTTATTAGACAAATACTGAGAGACCGCAGCCTTACTAATCCCCAAAATAGCTCCGGCCTTCTCATAACTAAGTTCATATTTCGCAGTTAAAAGCTTCGCTAGCTCTTTCCTTACTGCCGGAATGATATACCAAACTTCAATTTCCTGAGGTAACAAATACATAGTTAACTATCGTTAACTTCTATTTATAAATTTTTGCTCCGGTGGCCAAAAAACCACCTAATCTTAACGAAAAATATTTCTGAAAAATCGTTTTATCTTCCTATCTTCTTTCTCCTCTTCTTTCTCGAATATCTTAACATTCTTATAAATGATATGAAATTCAGGGTCTCCAATTATTAACCAAAGCACGATAAAATGATGGATAGCATCCGACAACACAAGCCCCCAACCCAAATTAACTCCAAAAGAACTCCCAAGATAAATTGCTAAACCTACGACGATTAACCCGACAAATCCATGGTGAAAATGAATAACCTTTTTCCAACCATAACGATGCATTAATTTTATCAAAACTTCTTTAGAACTAACCTTAAATAAAAATCTTCCAAAAATAGTAATTACTTCAATAATCCCTGCGATTAATAAAATATAAATCCAATTCATCTTAACTAACCAAAATCGCCTGAACCGGACATCCAGCCTCAGCCTCTTTTTCACAAGTCAATTCTTCTACCACAGCCTTTATCGGATGAGCTTTACCATTTTCCAACTTAAAAGAACCTGGACATGTAGCAGCACAAGCGCCACAACTGATACATTTTTCCTGATTAACCACTATCGTGTGAGCCATCATTCACCTCAACCAGATTTACATCGTCATTAATCTTGAAAGAGTCCTGTTCAATTTGCAGAGTATTAACTGAACTGCTAGTAATAACATTTCCAGTTACATTCGACATAAATGTCAAACCGACCAAGGCCCCAATAATAACAATTATTCCAACAACAATCCAAATTATTTTTTTCAAATCCATACCTATCTAAAATCTGTAATATTTATAAAACTATCTTAAAGGAGTTGAAGCCTCAAGAACCTTGGGTCTTAGGCCAATATTTATAAACTTAATTAAATTAAAACTTCTATGATAACCTGGATTATAATCGCTTTAGTCATCGTAATAGGCACGACATTTTTTTTATATTACAACCGATTCGTAAGATTATCGCACCAAATCGACAATTCTCTCGCACAAATCGACGTACAACTCAAGAAACGTTCGGACTTAATACCTAATTTATTATCTGCGGTTAAAGGTTATATGAAACATGAAAGGGCAGCAATCAAAGAAGTAACCGACGCGAGAAAAGCATTGGTTGGAGCAACAGGTGTTGAAGCAAAAATGAAAGCAGGAAATCAACTTCAATCAGCACTAAAGTCAATCTTCGCAATCGCAGAAGGTTACCCAGACTTAAAGGCAAATACAAATTTCTTACAATTACAACAAGAACTTTCAGCAATCGAGGACAAAGTAGCTTACGCAAGACAATACTACAACGACGGAATCATGTCCTACAACGTTATGACAACAGTAGTTCCCGGCATGTGGTTCGCTAAGATGTATGGATTCAACAAACGAGAATACTTGAAAATTGCAGAAGCAGAAAGAGCAGTTCCAAAGGTTGAATTCTAAAACTAGCTCAAGGGAGGCTACCTGTAGGGAACTGTTAGTTCCGTCAGAATATAGTATAATTAAACATATATGTTAGAGTATATAGGTTAAAATGGAACAAGCAAGACTATCATTTCACGAAGAAATTCGTAAAAACAAAATCAGCTCATTCTTCCTAATCGGAATTGTACTCGTAGTTCTTCTAGCATTATTCTACACAATTGGTTTTGCTATGGGTGGCGATTATTTCTTCATAATCATAATCCTCGGAACAATAATAGCAATAGTTTACGTCACCGCCGGTTACTACAAATCCGCAGACTTAGCAATCGCATCAGTTAACGCAAAGAAAGCAACCGGCCCAGAATATAGGCAATATAACAATATCGTAGAAGGACTCTGTCTAGCTTCAGGATTACCAAAACCAAAACTCTACGTAATGCATGACCAACAAATCAATGCATTCGCTTCCGGACGAGATCCACAACACGCAGTAATCTGTGTAACTGACGGGGCCATAGCAAAACTTCCCAAACACGAACTCGAGGGCGTCCTCGCACACGAACTCTCACACATTGCAAACTACGATATTCGTTTCATGACTCTAACCGCAGTTCTCGTAGGTATGGTCGCGATCATCTCACAAATTTTTCTGAGAACCCTTTTCTGGTCCTCAGTGACTGGTGGTCGAAGAAGTAACAGTGGTGGAGATGGAAAAGGACAAATGATTATGATGGTTATTGGAATAGCCTTAGCAATTCTCGCACCAATCGTAGTCGCACTCGTTCAATTAGCAATCTCTCGAAAAAGGGAATATGCTGCAGATTCTTCCGCAGTAAAATTCATGCGAACTCCTACCGGATTAATCGGAGCATTAAGAAAAATCCAAGACAATACTCCAATGAAAGTCTCTGGAGCAGTCGCCCCACTTTTCTTAGCAAAACCAACAAAAGAAAAAGAATGGTTCCAAACCCACCCGCCATTAGCAAAGAGAATCGCCAGACTTGAAAGGATGTAACCCAAAACATACTTTCTAAGCCAATAATCTTTAAGAACCAAAAATTCAGTTTTATCCTATGGCAAGTCCCTTAATTCAGCTATTTGAGAATCCTTGGATACGAAGTCTATTCCACGCATTTTTGATTATCTTCTTCGCCCTCTTAGTGAACCTCTCACTAAAAATTTACTTCAGAAAAATGTCACGATTTTTCATGAGAAATCAAACTTCACAAAACAGAAGAGTTACAGAAACAAGACTAAAGATTGTTCGAATTATGACTTCTGGTTTAGTCTATTTAATTGCCTTAATAATGATCCTTTTATTAATCCCTGGATTTAAAACATTTTCAATTTCTCTTCTTGCAGGAGCTGGAATCTTTGCAATCATCATAGGTTTCGCCGCACAAAAAACCATTGCAAATTTAATCTCTGGAATCTCAATTGCAATCTATGCACCGTTTAGAATCGGAGATAAAATCAATGTCTCTGGGGAGAACGGGGAAGTAGAAGACATCAATCTTCGGCAAACCGTGATTCGAACATGGGACAACAAGAGGATTATTATTCCAAACTCCATCATAGCCGAAAAAGAAGTTGTAAATTATAGTCTAAATGATGAAAAGATGTTGTTTACTTTAGAAGCGGGAATAAGTTATGATTCTAGTATAGATAAAGCCAGAGAAATAATGATTCGTTTAGCGAAAGCACATCCAGAAAATTTAATCTTCCGAGAAAAAGGGGAAGACAATTTAATGATAAAAAAGGAACCCTATGTAAGGGTTGTCTCCTTCGGAGATTTCTCGATAAACCTCCGACTATATTTTTGGGTAAAAGAAAATCCCAAGGGATTCAAAATGAGACACGAACTTTTAGAACAAATCAAAAAAGAATTTGATAAGAATGGCGTAGAAATCCCATTCCCTTATCGAACAATTGTCTATAAAAAAGATTTAGAAAGAAAGAGAAAAAAGTAGTTATTTTTTCCACCTAAATCTTTTTCCAATAACTAACTCGTAAGTTCCTTCAAATAAATGATTGATTCTTTTTATTGGGACTAAATTTTTTAATGCTTTTGTAGAATCAAAACTTTCCATTTTTCTAACTTCTTTAATATGTGGAGTCAAGACAAATCCTGTGGTTAATCTTGCTATTGCTGAGATGATAAATATCACTAGTATACTTTCCATCCCATTTATCTTAATGACTCCGATTAAAATTGCTCCGAGACCTGCACCCAAGAATATTCCAACCCCGTTTAACACATTATAATATGAAAGAACAATTCCTCGTTTCTGCGGAGTTACACAATCAAATATAAAATTTCCACTTGCAAGATTAAATCCTGCCCAAGCCATTCCACCAATTAACTCAGGAACAAAGACGAGATAAATCGGGGAAGGAGAAACTAACCAAAGAAGTGGATAGATTCCAATAAAAATAAATGTAATCCTCATAATCGCATAGTTACCATATCTATCGGCAAATTTCCCCCAATATCTCATGATAACTAACCCGAAAAATGCCTGTGAGAGAATTATTGTAGTGAAAGTAACATAATTAAAATTCAATACTCTTAACATATATACTGCGAAGAAAGGGCTTGCAATTGCAACCGAGAAATTCATAAAGGCCCTAAAAATTGTATATCTCCCAAAGTTATTTCTCGGAGATTTTTTAATAAATTCCCAAAAAGAGAAATAGTATCCCCCTTCCAAAACTAATTTGGGCTCATAAGATTTTTTAAAATACTCTCTAGCTATAAATCTGGCAACCATCGCAAGAAAAAACAGTGTCATAAAACCAAACATTGTCCAACCTTTTGACTTAAAATAATCTAGAAAAAATGCTGCAATAAATGTAAAGAGTAAACCTACAAATCCTAGACGAAAATTTCTTTTTGAAAACCATTTACCCCGATAGTTTTCATCGACGAGATCTCCTATCCACGAGAACCATGCCGGAGCTGCAATGTTAGCAATGATAATGTAAAATGAGAAAAACAGCAAAAATAATAGGGGCAGTATTGGAATTATAATTCCCTTATAAAACAAAAATCCTATCAAAATTAGTGGAATCCACATTAACGATTCATATAGGGTGGAGGTCACAACAATCCTCTTTCGTGAATGTTTCTCAATCAATCGGGAACTGAACCACTGACTTAACGGTCCCAATAATCCTGAGATCGAAGTTATAAGACCTATCAAAAAATTACTTGAGTTTATTGCAATTGCAAACGGGGTCAGATAAGAATCTCCAAGTGATTGTCGCACTGTTGAAAAAGCTCCCTCTTTTATGGATAATCTTCTAGCCCCATGCCTTAACTCCTTTATATCCTCTTTCTTTTTTTTCATATCATCTCCTTCGCCGGAAACCAAACCTCATTCTTGAAAATTGAAAAGTCGAGCTTTATAAAATCACTTATCCAACTTCAAGAAATCATAAGCAGCCTTAGCCGCCAAAACACCGTCGGCAGTTGCGGTAATTGTCTGTTTAAATGGATTATTCGCTGCATCCCCCGCGGCATATAACCCCTTAACAGAAGTTCTTCCGACCTTATCAACAATAATATATCCGCCTTCCATTTTCAAATCAAATCCCTTAAAGATTTCTATAATAGGGGTAGAACCAATCTCTACAAAAACCCCATCAACAGCCAAGGTATCATTAGCCAATTTTTTACCAACACTCGATTCCAGTTTCAACCCAGTTACTTTTGTATCACCGATAATCTCAACTGGTTTCGTGTTATAAATAATTTCAATATTCTTTCTTTCCACAACTTTCTGAAGATTAATCGGCTCCGCCCGCATCTTCTCTTTTCGATAACTGATGTAAACCTTTTTACAAATATCTGACAAATAAATCGCTGCCTTAGCCGCAGCATCCGAACCGCCAATTACCGAAACAATTTTCCCCTTGAAAAAATTTCCATCACAAGTGGCACAATAAGAAACTCCTTTTCCTGCAAATTCCGCTTCCCCCTGAATTCCCAACTTCCTATGTTCCGAACCCAGGGCAGTAATCAAAGCCTTGCCCTCATATTTTTTATCGCCGACACTAGCAATAAACCCACTCTTCGCCTTAGCTAATTTATCAACATTACCAGCTACAAAAACCGCCCCAAATTCTTTAGCTTGCTTTTCAAATGTTTCCATCAAAGCCTGCCCAGTGCCAATATGCCCCGGATAATTTTCAATCGGCCCACGATAATTAGTCGCACCACCCAACATTTTCCCAATTATCACTGTCTTAAGACCATAACGCCCCGCATAGATAGCCGCAGCCATTCCTGCAGCACCCGTTCCAAGAATCATCAAATCATAAATCCCTTTCACCATATTATCTTCAAACATAAGTGCTTTTTATATTTATTCCTCGGAAAGTTTAAATATCTCTAATAGCTCTTCATTATATGGATGTAGAAGAGAAGATAAAATTAATAAAAGAATTCGCACAAGAAATTGTAACTGAGGAAGAACTAAGAGAATTATTCAAGAATAATCCTCACCCAGTAGCCTATGATGGATTCGAACCTTCCGGAATCGCCCCAATACATTTCGGTCTTTTGAGAGCAGCCAATCTAAAAAATATGCTAAAAGTCGGAATAAAATTCAAATTATATCTTGCAGATTATTTTGCATTCATTAATAACAAACTCGGCGGAGATCTAGAGAACATTAGACTTGCCGGAGAATATTTCATAGAAGTATGGAAGGCCTGCGGAATTGATACAAAAAAAGTTGAAGTAGTTTGGGCGAAAGATATAATGGATGGAATTGATTATTGGGATAAAACTTTGAGAATAGCGAAGGAAATTTCATTAGAAAGAAATATGCGGGCAACAACAATCATGGGGAGAAAACAAGGAGAAAAATTAAGCATGGGACAGTTATTTTATCCTCCAATGCAAGTGACCGATATCTTTCATATGGATATTGATATTTGTCAATTAGGTATGGATCAAAGGAGAGCCAATATGTTGGCGAGAGATGTGGCAGACAAATTGAAATGGAAAAAACCAATAGCAGTTCATCACCATATCCTTCTTGGATTACAAGGTTTACAAAAAAAAGGAACCGACGAAGAGACTATGATGGCTTCTAAAATGTCTAAGTCAGATCCAAAGAGTTGTATTTACATGCATGACACCTATGATGAACTCAAGAAAAAAATTAATGGAGCTTTTTGTCCTGAAGGTCAAGAAGAAGGAAATCCCTTGTTGGAATATTGTAAGCATATTATTTTTAGAAACATTAAGGCTATGAAGATTAAACGTCCAGAAAAGTTTGGAGGGAATATAGAATTTAAAAATTATGAAGAATTAAGAGAAGCCTTTGTAAATAAAAAATTACATCCTATGGATTTAAAGGTAGGAGTCGCAGAGGAACTAGAAAAATTAATCAAACCTGTTAGAGAACATTTTGAAAATGACAAGCGGGCAAAGAAACTTTACGAGGCTGTGAAGAAATTAAAAATAACGCGTTAACACCGAGCAAAAACATTTTTAGTAAAGAAACATTAAATAAGAAAATGCTTTTGGGAGTAGAGAATTCAGAAGTTCGGTCCTCTTTATGTCTATTTAACTAAATTGAGCTAAAAACTCATGTAAATAGGGGGTTTATTAGAAAAGGTTATCTTTAGAATAAATTTACCTTCTTAATTTTTCATAATCTTCTTTGCTTACATTAATTTGCCTCAATATTTCTCTTAATAATCCCCTGCCCAAATTTTCATTTCCATGAACAGGAACAACAGTTAGCCTTCCATCAGGGTGTTTGAATCTTACATGACTACCTTTTCCATAAATTTTAATAAAACCCAATTTCTCTAATATTCCACAAAATTTTTTCCCAGAAATAGTTATTAACTTTGTCATATTTATACTCTTTTATTAAATCTTCAAACAAATTGTGGTCTTTCTATTTGAATCTTTTGAATACCAATAAATCTCATAGGATTAATTTCATTTTTACCAGCTTCTAAACAAACTTCTATTGCCTCTTTAATCCTTTCTAAAGTTTCTTGCAAAGTCTTTCCTTGAGTATAACATCCTTCTATTTCTGGAACTTTTGCTATATAAATTCCATCTTCATCCTGTTCTATAAAAACTGTAAAATCAGTTATTTGTTTTTCCATATTTATCTTAATAAACTTTCATTTAAATAATTACCTATTCTTAAATGGGGGGTAGCCCAAAACCTACCTCAAGAGTTGAATTTGGGGAGTATATCCCTTAGAGTATTATCTTTTACATCGATAATTCGGGAGTTCGATTCTTTCTAGGCCTATATTAAACTCAACTAAAAACCCAAGGTACTTTTGCAAAATATTAACTTTTGAAATATCTCGTAAAACACCCCTCCCCAAACATTTAAATAATTCCTCTTCCTATTCTAAGTATGCAAACGCAAAGAAGAACGTGTATTATGAATTCTTATGTCTTTTTAGCGTGCGCTCATTTAGGCTCTATCAAGACCTGGTGATTGCGCGACATTCCCCCTTTTCTATGAAACAGAAAATGAATGTCGCTATACAGGCATCTAACAAAAATTACACCCACGAAGATTGTTTATCTTGCGGTTACAATATTAACGATCCTCTTTGCCCCGAATGTTTAGCCAAAGGCTTTAGACAATGGCTTAAAAGATTTCCAAAAGACGAAGAACAAATCAAGAAAAAATTAAACAAATTTCTTGGGGTCCACAGACACTTCGATGGAACTTCCAAGAGATGCGCGTCTTGTGGGAAAAACAATACACACCTTTGCCCCTACTGCTTCACAGAATATTTATATAAGATATCAAAAGAAGCCGGACTAGGTGTTCAAGCACTATCCGAGTTCCTTTTCATCTTCAACTTCGATTTCGAACACAATGGATATTCAAGAGAACTAGAGGCCTTCGGAGGATACTAACCAAAAAGTCTTAAAGCGCAAATCTATTTCTCTAATCATGAAAAAAGCGTTAGTATTGTACTCCGGAGGACTCGATTCTCGATTAGTTGTGCGTATGCTCCAAGAACAAAATTACAAAATTGAAGCATTGCATTTCAATCTCCCATTCGGATGTGGCTGCTGCAATCTCAGTTGCAACTTCCACTTCACACAAAAAGAAGGAGTTAAAATGACAATCTTCGACGTAACCAAAGAACCCCTTTTATCCGAATATCTAACACTTCTGAAAAATCCAAAATACGGGACCGGTTCCGGGATTAATCCGTGCATCGACTGTAAAATTTTCATGTTCAAAAAAGCGAAAGAATATGCGGACAAACACGGACATAATATTATCGCAACCGGCGAAGTCCCAGGGCAACGACCCATGTCTCAAACCGCCCCAGCACAAAAAAAAATAGATGAAGCAATCGGGTTCAAATTAACAAGACCGCTAGCAGATGCAGGATTTAAAGGACGTTCAAGAAAGAAACAAATGGCCCTTGCAGAAAAATATAAAATAAAATATCCAAGCCCTGGCGGAGGATGTTTACTTTGCGAAAAAGAACCTGCGAAAAGACTTAAGGTTTTATTAAAAAATGATTTAATCACCGAGAAGACCTTGCCCTTAACAATAATCGGAAGACATTTTTACACAGAAGGCACATGGTTCGTCGTAGCAAGAAACGAAACAGAAAGCGCTATTATCGATAAATTCGATCCAATCCTCGAAGGCGGAAAAGGAAAACCAACAATATATTTCTCAAATAAAAAAGGAAAACAAAAAGCTTTAGAACTTCAAGAAGCTTATTCAACCGGTTCAGAAAACCGAGCTAAATTTGAGGAAATAAAATTATGAATAAAATAGTCTGGACATTTACAAATCAGAAAGAACTCAATAAATCCCAATTCATAGACTACTTCGAAAGAAAAGTTTTCCGAACAATCCGTAAATATGACCTTCTTCCAAAAGATAAAATATTCACATTAAAAAAATTAACAAATCTAAACACAACAGTCCTAAAAAATATCCTAGAAAAAAAGTTTGAAGTAAACTGGATGCCCTCTTCAGAGGGTACTTGCCGAAGCGGCACAAAACCAAACCTCTCATCAGACAATCTTTCACAATTAGCCGAAGATATTTTCAAAGAAGTTCTAAAAGGAAATTTCAAAGGTAAAATCCCTAAGAATGCCCCTCTTGCCGAGCTTTCAGACAAAGAAATCGAACTCTACGCACAACTCACCGGGACAAAAGGAACAAAAAGAAAACAAGATAAAAAGATACAAGCCCTTTTCAACAAATTTCTAAAGAAAAACCAAGACTTAGAACTCAATATCGTGAAGGCAATCGGTCAATTGAATTAATCTCCTTCAAAACTCTCTTCAATTCCCTAAAATCTTTAATAATATAATCTGGTTTTTCTTTCTTAATTGTTTTTAGATTCGACCATGCACACTTATTATGAATCGCTACAGCCCAACATCCAGCTTCACGAGCATACTCGATATCACTAAACCTGTCTCCAACATAAATTGCTTCACTTGGTTTAATCTTCATTTTCTTAAACAACTTCTCCAGCATATCATCTTTATCTTCAAACTTCTCAGCCCCATAAATCTTATTAAACAAACCTTTCAAACCAAGTTTCTTAATCGACTTTCTCAAAAAACTCGTCTCCGAATTAGAAACGATAATCAATGGATATTTCTTTTTCAAATCCCACAATGGCTTAACCGAAACACATAATTTTATCCCACCATCAACAGCAGCCTTTGTAAAGTGCTTATAGAATCTCTTTCGAAGCGCATCAAGATGTCCTGCATTGAGACCAAGACCTTTGATGATAACATGCATCTTATTCCCCATTAATTTCAACAAGGTATTCTGATCGAACTTGTGCCCATACTCATCAAGCGTCCGTACCATCGACTTAAATGCAATACTATGCGCATCTGATATCGTCCCATCGAAATCGAGGAAGATTGCACGTATCATTTCAATGCCTCCAAAAAATCCCTAACATCTTTAACAATCTCTTTAGTTATTGCCTCAAAAACCCATTCATCATTAATCTTGCCATATTCATGGACAATAACATTTCTCATACCTTTAGCATTTTTTAGTTTTTCACTAAGTTCGGGAGAAATAAAACTACTATTACTAAGGATATCAAAAATATTTTTATCATCTTCTGGAGTGTTCAGGTTTCTCTCTTTAATTATCAAAAACCCCAAATCAACAACTGCCTCAATTATCCTTTCAAACCGTCTTTCACAAATGTCTCTTATTTTCCAATCAGAACTATATTCTTCAAAATTCTTGGGCAGAACCGATTCTAATTCTTCTAGATATTTTTCTATTTCAATTATTTTATCATTTATTCTTTCATTCATTTTTATAAATAACCCTATGATTTTCTAGAATAGTCTTCTGAATCTTTTCAGGCAAAAATTCAAACACTTGTATGTCTATTTTATCCGAAACCTTTCCAGCAATCCTTATCCTAAATTTAAAAGCTTCTTTCTGAGTTAATTTCGTTTTAAAATGTACAGCAATATCAATATCTGAACTGAAATTTCTAGAATTTTCACTAGTTGAACCAAATAACCAAATTTCCTTAACCTTATTTCTTAATTCATCATTTAAAATTTCTTCCACAGTTTCATTAATTAACCTTTTAACTCCCACCCCCTTTTTTAAATCAAACTCATTTTCAAATTTACTAATTTTCTTTATAAATTTTAATTTTTCCCTTATACTCCTAGACAACCTATTTTTTTCAGATTGAGTAAGATTCACACCAGAAATTTGTTTTTCAATTATTTTTAGCTCTCGCTCCCCAAATATCCTTCGAGCATTACCCATATCTTTCTTTAAAAACTGTAATATATTTTCCATATCTGTAAATGGGATATAACCTTTATAAAGGTTATTATAACCCCCATAAGGGTTATAAAAAGTTATTTCAATAACCCTTCCGAATCTCTTTTTTAGAAAGTTCTTTACCTTTTTTTAATTTGGACTTTCATTTTATATACCCGCCTTTCTGAAGATTCCACAACTTCTTGTATTCGCCTTGCTGATTAATCAACTGCCTATGCGTCCCCATCTGGACAATCTTCCCCTTTTTCATCACAATTATCTTATCTGCGTGCATGATAGTTGACAACCTATGCGCAATAATAATCGATGTACGCCTTTCCATAAGCTTCGCAAGGTCCTTCTGAATCTCATGCTCAGTCTCGCTATCTAGGGAAGAGGTCGCCTCATCCAGGACCAAAATCTTCTTGTCTGCTAAAATAGCCCGAGCAATCGAAACTCTCTGCTTCTCCCCTCCAGACAACTTCACTCCTCGCTCTCCAACAATAGTATTTTCCTTGTTTGGCATTTCACTAATTATATTCTCTAACTGCGCAAACTTAATCGCTTTCCGAACCTCGGCCTTTGAAGCTGATGGACTCGAGAATTTTATATTATTCCAGATAGTATCATCAAATAAAACTGCCTCTTGCGGAACAATTGCCATCTCGCTTCGAACAGACTCTTGCTTAAAATCTCTAATATCACTACCATCAATTAAAATCGCCCCATGTTCAACATCGTATAATCGATAAAGCAAATTAACTAATGTAGATTTTCCGCATCCCGAGTGCCCAACTAAAGCATATTTCTTATCTGCAAGTATTTTCAAATTAAATTTATCAAAAATATTTCTTTTCGAATATCCAAATTCAACATTCTTAAATTCAATCTCTCCTCTCCGAATATTAATATCCTTAGCACCAGGTTTATCTTTAATCTCATTCTCAATCTTTCCATACTGGAACAAATCTTGAAAATCGATCATAGATCTATAATAACCTCGAATACCCTGAACGAATCCAAACAGGGGAGCTACAATATTCCCATAAATTGTATAAATAAAAACAATCGCACCGATAGTTAATTCTCCTGCAAGGAAACTCTTCATAGGGAAATAAATTAAAAAGAGAAGCCCAACACCCAAAATAACCGACTGCCCAACATCAAGATATTTAAAAAATCTCACCAGATCTTTAACCGCCATCTTCGTTTCTTCGGTTAATTTATATAGCCGTTTCTTAACAATCTCCTCTTTTCCGAAATACTTAATCGAATTAATATTTGTCAAGAAGTCTCCAACATTCCCCTTCTCTCTATCTTCTTTTCTATTAGCATAAGCCCCATAAGCTTTAGAAACATTTTGGATAGAAACACTGTAGACTACGAAAACTATAATAGTTATCAACAAAACAATTGCGGCAGTTACATTAAAGAAGAGGAGTGATGTAATAACCACCACCATCGAGGCAATCAGCGGAACAATATTAAATATAATAACATCATTCATCCTATCCACCGATCCCGAACCTCGTCCAATTCTGGAGATTAAGCTCCCGGTTTTATGGGTCGTATGAAAATTATGCGAAAGCCCGATAATATGATTAAAATATTTCCGCTTAACATCTGCAATCATACTTACTGACATACTATTCAAAAGAGTATTATCTACCCATTTCAAAACTGCCCGTAATATTATTGCACCTATAAAAACAGAGAAAAGAATCCAAAGTAATGCCACAAAGTCCATAGAACTCATTCCGCCGCCTGCAAAAATAGTTCCCTTATCAATCAATTCCTTAAAGATATACTTGTCAACAATATAGGCTCCAGCGAGCAAAAAAGCCACAATAATCAAAATAATGAACTTAATTTTGTAACGCATAAGAAAACTCCAATACTCCTTAAAGTTATACTTAAAATCAATTTCTTTCTTAAATTTCTTCTTATCTATTTTTTCCATAGTCTTAAATACTTCGTCATCTTAATTTTATGATGAATGAAGACACCCTTTACGCTCCTTACGTAAAAGATAAAAAAATAATTACGGGCGAGCCTCTTGACGACGAACAAGAGTAATTCGTAAAATTTCTTTTTAAATTTATGCCAATTTTCTTTTACAAATTTAATTCTTAGGTTCGGGTGCCCCCTGGGCAGAACCGTTTAAAGAATTATAATTTGCAGTATATACGAAACGAAGTTTCGCAATATTAGGAAAGGTACAACGAGGAAAACCTAGGTTTTCCCGTTAGTCCATTCTCTTCAACAACTCTTTCAACTTAGCCGCATCAGCAATGTGATTCTTTATTTCAGAAACTTCATAAGTCTGACTCTTCCCAATCTCTTTACCTTTAACTACCTTCAAATCTCTCATCATCTTCCTCCGTATATCATCCGAGACCAATAATTTTCCACTATCCGAATCTGCGATTCTCTTTGCAAGGGAGATAGTATTTCCAATGCTCGTATATTTTAATTTCCCATCTCTCTTCGAAGCAATCAATTCTCCAGCATGAACACCCAAATTAAAATCAATATGTTCTCTAAACTTTTTATTATACTCAGTTAATGATTTTAGAATCATAAACCCTGCCTTTGTTGCAAGAACCTCATTAGTATAAGTCTTAGTCACTAATGGAGAAAATACAATAAAGATATACTCACCTTTCCAATCAACTAATCCTTTCATCTCTTTAGTCCCATTAATAGTTTCAATTAAAGCTTTCTTCGCATGATCCTTCAACTCAGAATAATTTTTAACACTCAAAGCCACAACTGCTGAAGGGTGCTTCTCTCCCTTTAAGACCAAGGTAGACTCTGCAGTACCCATAGTTTTTTTAGTCAAGTCCAACATACTATTATCTTCATGACTATAACTATCTGAGTCAAGCCCCTGAACCTTCGGAGATTTATTAGTAAAATTCATACTTGAAGCGACATGGTCTTTCATCTTTGAAGGGACGTTTGAACTAACTTTTGAATGAAATTTAGAACCTATCGAACCTATTGAATGCCCGACAGCCCCAGCACCTTTTTTAAATACTCCAAAAATCTTACTAGTATGTTCTTCTCCAAGAGTTTTCGTTTTTTTAGATTTCATATAAAACACAACTCCCGCACCTCCAAGAATTAAAATCAAAAATATCCAAACAATTGAATAAGCCTTAAAGATTCCAACACTTTTAAGATCACTAACACTAACTGCATTTCCAGTCAATAAAACTTGCTGACTCATTGAACTCTCCCCATCACTGATTGCGACATCATACTCTCCCTGCGGAGCCCTAAGACTAAATTTTCTAATCTCCCCCATTTCCATCACCAATTCTAATTCACGGATCTCTCCCCCGATATCTACTTGAATTGTTCCGTTATATTTTGCATTTCCGACGCTTTTAACTATCAAGACTCCATCCTCTCCAAACTCAAATTCAACTTTAGGATTTTCAAGAACTGTGAACTCTCTCTGCTCTGCAAGAAGATTAAATGAAGTAATTACTTTCCAAACTCCCGGAGTAGCATTAACAGGAAGGCTAAAACTTCGGAATTCCCCGGTAGGAATCGCTAATTCAATTTCTTCGTTCTTAGGGGAAAGAATTTTAGCAGAGACAGTTCCAATCATTTCAATTCCGGATTGATCAGTAATCTCTGCACCAACGGTAAATTCTTCCCCGGGCATTGCCTCGTCCCCCGATAGACTGATTACCATATTAGAAGCAACCTGATTTATCTTAAATGAGACCGTAGTAAATCCTTCATTAAGAACTGAAACTCCATTCTTGTCCCTATCATAAGCCCGGATTCCTAAATCATAAGTTCCCGCCTCAATAGTATCAGGCATAGAAAATATTTCTGTCACAAAACCATCCTCAATCGCTTTACTAAATACACTAGAATTCATCCCCTCAATAAATCCATATAGCAAATCTCCATTGGCTTTAACAGCTTCAATTCTCACTGTAATTCCTTCACCCGGATTATAACTTTCCTTTTCTAATGCTGCAGTCACGAGGATAGTATTTGTAATTTGAAAAACTTTAGTAACTGCAACCCGACTTCCAATGGTTAATTTAACCTGGCAATCCCCGAGGATATCTGTAATATTAACAATCTCTAAATCTGTTCTATCTAAAACCTTATATGGAAGGCTATATGGGAGGGCCTCTTCTCCATCATATCTCCGAGCAGACATTCTTTCTAAATTAATCGTTTTATCTCCACAAACTAAATCGACATTCAGATTTCCGGTTGGAGCACCAATTAACCCTTCTGCAGTAACGTAAAGTTTGTCTCCAAGGTTGTAAACATCCTGAGGCTCAAGTAAGGTAATATCTGCAAGAACAAACGAAACTATGAAGACAAAAGCGAGCATTAAACAAATCCCTTTTTTCATTTTTTATATACCATCTTTAAACAAATGAAAACATGAAGCTTCTCTGAAGCTACTTTTTTCATAAAACATTGAGACAAGATTACTATTTAAATATTACTTGCCTCCGGTTAAACCTATAAGATATCAATAAATATAAAAAGAACTTTCCAAACATTATACTATGACAAAGACCGTGATAAGTCCATGGGAAGTCGAGGGCGATATTGATTATAAAAAACTAATCAAACAGTTTGGAACCACCCCAATTTCAGATTTTATAAATAATAAGCTGAAAGACTGCCATCCCCTCTTGAGACGAGGAATTTATTTTTCCCATAGAGACTTCGACAAATGGCTAAAGGCTCACAGCGAAGGTAAAAAGGTCTCTGTAATCACTGGACGAGGCCCATCAGAAAAGATGCATATAGGACATTTAGTCCCATTCTTAGTTGCAAAATCTCTTCAAGATAATTTCGGATGTGATGTTTATATTCCAATCTCCGACGACGAAAAATTCTTTGTCAAGAAAAACCTAAGTTTTGAAGAAGCTCTAAAATATTCTGAAGATAATATATTAGATTTAATTGCCCTGGGTTTTGATCCAAAGAAAACTTTCATTTTTCAAGACTTTGTCTACACAGACATCTATAAATACGCCGCACGAATCGCAAAACGAATCACATATTCGACGGCAAAAGCAGCTTTTGGATTAACACCGGGGAAAAACATCGGCTGGTCATTCTATCCTGCAATGCAGGCCGCACATATTCTATTCCCCCAATTCCATTCAAGGAAACATATTTCCGTAGTTCCCGTAGCGATTGACCAAGATCCTTTTATCAGACTAACACGAGATATCGCAACTCACAAGGATTTCAATTTAGAAAAACCTGCGGCACTACATGCACAATTTGTTCCATCGCTCCATGGAGGATCAAAGATGTCCTCTTCCGGAGAAGGATTAATCTTCCTATCAGACGATGCAAAAACAGTAAAAAAGAAGATAAACAAATACGCTTTCTCTGGAGGACAAGCGACAATCGAAGAACATCGGAAGAAGGGAGGAAATACCAAAGTGGACATCCCATTCCAATATCTCAAGATGTTATTTGAACCAAGCGATGAAAAATTAGAAGAAATAAAACAAGAATACGAATCCGGAAAAATGCTAACCGGAGAACTTAAAGCGATACTAATAGAAAAAATTAATGATTTCTTGAAAGACCACCAAAAAAATAAAATTGAAGCAAAAAAGAATCTCGATAAGTTTATTCTTAAAAATTAATTCTAAGGATTCTGTGGAAGAACCGCCCCACTTTTCTGAAAGAGACTACTTGTTCCAGGCAAACCTAATGTCATGGGAACTTGAGGATTAGCGCCAGTAGGTGCCACATAAGTTTTTTCTTCCACAGGGAGGGGTGCTGGAAGAATAACTGCCGCAGGGACCATATCCTGATTTTTTGGAATTATTGCAACTGGAGCCCCCCACACTGGAGCCCGATTTCCGATAACATTTATACCTGGAGGAGATGTAATGACCTCAATTCCCTTATCTGTAATTGTCATTCCTATTGCTCTCCGCTCGTGCTTCGTCCTTCTCATTTTAGCAATTCTTACAGCCCGATCACCAGTCCCTGCAATAGGCGATTCATAAAAAACACTAACCGAATCTGACAAGAACCTCAAAATATCTGTCTTTGACCATTCGCCCTCGGTAGACGCCCAAATACCTTCCTCCAAACTTTCATCTGCAAAAACTGTGGTAACATTAAACCTTTTCATTAACGACGACAACTCGAAAATCGTCTGCCTCATTTTTCCCTGATCATTACTATTTAATGCAAGTACTGAAATCGGATCAAAACAAATTCTCCGTATATTATTTTTAGAAATCATACGACTCAACTCGCTCTTCAACTCTTCGATAGAAGTCTGGGGTGCAAATCGCATAAATTTAATTCTCCCCTCACTACTCATCCTTGTAAAATCCCAACCATAGGCCATAGCATCATCAAGAGTATCAATAATATCTGGCTCGAACGAACAATAAAGACCATTCTCATTAAATTTTGAAACTCCATTCCAAAGGAACTGCAATAAAAACGTCGATTTCCCAGAACCCGGTCCACCAACAATAAGATTATCAGAATTTCTCACGAATCCACCCTGACAAATTTTATCAAAGCCAATAATTCCAGTTGGACATCTATCAATCCCCTCTACCATTTTTTATCTCCTCCATTTAATAAAATGGCATTGAAAGTTCTTCGAACTTACCTTACCATACAAAAAATACAGCATAAATCTTTATAAATTCTCTTATTCTATCACTTATATGAAAACATTAAACCTCCATTGCGATTATATAAAATTTAAGGCTCTCAAAAAGGCCCTAAAAAGCGTAGACGAAATCGCTCCGAACCAAAAATTAGAAGGTGAATCAAAAGAATGTCTTGTGGTAATGGTCGCAGTAGAAAAAGGAGATTCAAAAGAAACAATTCCAGAATTAGTCGATTCGATAAAAAAAATAGCCGAAGATGTCAAGACAAAAAACATAGTCCTATATCCTTACGCACATTTATCTAGCAACTTAGGAAAACCAGGAACTGCCGTAGAAGTTCTAAACGAAACTGCAAAAAAACTCAAAGGCTTCAAGGTCGTTCAAGCGCCGTTCGGTTATTACAAATCCTTCGAACTAAAAGTCAAAGGACATCCGCTGTCTGAACTTTCTCGAGAATTTGTCGTTAAAGGAAATGAAGTAGAAGAAGCAGAATTAAGTAAGGAAGAACGAGCACAAATGTTAAGAAAATTAAGTAAGGTAAAAATGCAAGCCCCTAGGGGAAAAAATGATTTGAAAAGTAATGTAGAATTAGGCAGAGATTTAGATTTATATATAGTAAACGAAATAGTAGGTCCTGGGCTTCCATTACTAACTCCAAAAGGAGCTACAATAAAAAGAGAAATAGAAAGATTCACAACTGACGAAGAATTGAAGCGAGGTTACGAATATACTTCAACTCCAATTATGGCAAAGAGCGACTTATTTAAAATTTCAGGCCACTGGCAACATTACAAGAAAGACATGTTCGTGTTAAATATCGAGGGAGACGATTATGCCCTTAGACCAATGACATGCCCATTCCAATTTGTTCTTTATAAGAGAAAACCTAGAACTTACAAAGATCTTCCAAAGAAATATGCAGAAATTGCAACATTATACCGAAAAGAACAGTCTGGAGAACTAAGGGGATTAACAAGGCTTTGGCAATTCACTCTTGCGGATGGACATATAATTTGTACCCCCGAACAGTTGGAAGAAGAGTTCGGAAAAGTAATGGATTTAATTAATTATATTATCAAAACTTTTGGAATAGAGGTTTGGTACAGATTTTCCAAATGGGGTCCAGATAACAAGAATAACAAATATGTGGATAATCCCAAAGCATGGGAAGCAACACAGAAATCTATGAAGAAAATATTAGATAATGCAAAGATAAACTATGTCGAAGCAGATGATGAGGCTGCATTCTATGGGCCAAAATTAGATTTACAGTACAAAGATGTTTATGGAAAAGAAGATACTTTAATAACAATCCAAATTGATTTTGCCCTTCCTGAAAAATTCGGACTAACATATCTAGCAGAAGACGGAAAAGAAAAAGAGGCAATGGTTATCCATCGGTCTTCCACCGGAGCAACCGAGAGAATTATAGCATATTTATTAGAGAAGACCCAAGGAAATCTCCCACTATGGTTGAGCCCAATTCAAGCAAGGATAATGACTATGAATGATGATGTCAAAGATTATGGAAAAGAAATAAAGAACAAATTAATGGAATCAGGTATTCGGGTTGAATTAGACAATTCAAATGAATCCATAGGAAAAAAGGCACGAAATGCGATTGTGGATAAAGTGTTCTATCTCGTCACCGTCGGAGAAAAGGAAAAATCAGGCGGAAAAATCGCCGTCCGAGGAAGAGCCTCCAAGGAAATTACAACTATGGACCTAGACGAATTTATTTCTAAGTTGAAAGAAGAGATTTCCTCAAAAACCTTATAAACATCCTTATTCTATAACTCTTATGAGGTGGGGAAAAATTGTTTTGCTTTTTCAGGCTGTCGTAACTTTAATAATCGGAATGATATTCTTCGCACAATTTTTATCCATAGATCACGCGAAAATCGAAGAACTAAGAGTTGAAATGGACAAGGGATATATCATCTGGGACGACGACGCACCCCCAGTGATGGTGGACTTAAAACAAAGATATTCCATCGCAGCCTATGTACTTTTAATCATCTCCGTATTTGAAATCTTACTAATCTCTAGAATAGTGTCCTAACCCTTAAGATTTTAAAGGCCCTTCAACCAATATCTCTATGAAAGTTTCAGAATTACTAAACGAACTAAAACAATCAGAAGTCTACAAAAACTTTAAGGAAGAAAACCCAGAAGCATTCTTCTGCTCAGCAATGTTTGTCCTAGGCGACGCCGACAAGATAGATATAAACTTCTTCATCCCAAGTCAAAATAGGATCTCTTCATTCTCCATGCCTTTCGCATCCATAACCAACCATCAAGAAGAAATAAAAGACCAAACTGAAATAAAAGATTTAAATTTTAAGGTAGATATTTATGATTTAAAAAAGTCTATAGAAGAAAAAACTGGAAAGAAATTCTCACAGATTATTGCAGTCCTACAAAAAGGAAATTGGAATCTAACATGTTTAAATGGCTTAGACATGAGCAGAATGAACCTCAATGCCTATACTGGAGAGATTCAAAAGAAAGACGAAGGAAGTTTAATGGATATGGTGAGGTTCAAGAAAGAGAATTGACCGAACCAGGAATAATAGTTTTTCTACTTCGGGGGAATTTCTTTTTTCTAAAAAGAAAGAGTCCTTGGATATGGTACGATTTACTAAGAAGTAGGTTTCCGAACAATAACATTAACATTCCGTTCTTCCCAAGAGTTCACAATTTCAAATCCAACTTTCTTACAAAGTTCAACAAGCTCATCCAAATCATAAATATATGTGTACCTTTCGGTCCGATCTTTTCCGTCTCGAGAAGTCCATGGAACAAAACACTCTTTCTCTTTATTTTTCAATCGCGGAGATTTCGGACCCCAAGAACTTACAATTGCTTCTGCGCCAGGTTTCAAAACTCTATAAATCTCCTTCAATGCTTTCTTTCTTTTAGCTACAGAATCAATACAATGAATGACTGCATACATCAAAACAGCATCGAAATAATTATCTTCAAATGGAAGATCTTCTGCAGGAGCTTTCTTCAAATTAACCGATATCCCCCGCTTCTCAGCATCTTCCTCAGCAAAAGCGATCATCTCTTTAGAAAAATCAACCCCATACCATCGAAGTCCATTTATCTTTCTAAAATTTCTACCACTCCCACAACCCATATCTAAAATCTTACCCTTTTTCTCTGAGATAAATTTTTCAACGGTTGGAGGAATCTTCTGCCTAAATTCCCTCCATGATCGAGCGATATTATCCCAAACTTTTTCTTGACCGACATTCATACTATCTTAAAGGAGTTGAAGCCTTAAGAACCTTAGCTCACCAGAGCTACCTATTGGGTGGTTCTTAGGCAATCGATATTTTTATACAACCTTAAATTAATTAACTTGAGAATTAATAAGCATATTTTGCTGTTCACTCCAATCTTCATCTTTATGGGTTTTAACATAATTTGCCCAAAATTTTATGAATTCTAATCTCTCTCTAAAGTTAGCTTTAATTTCTTTATTTATTTCTTCCTTATTTATTTTCATTTTATTAATTCAAACTCTTTTTCGGCGTCTAGTTCTTTAAGCAATTTATATAATTCAGAATTATTAAGCTTTTCTTTAAAGAGTTCATAAAGATGTTTAGCATCCTCAAGATCTTTTTCGTTGCCTTGTTTCCCAAGCATTAGTTTATAGACAATTTGCATTTCCAATGGAGAGATATAAAGAGTATGCTTTCCAAGGATTACTTTAATCTTATTTTCAAAAGAGTATTTATGAATATCATTTTGAATTAGCTTAAACTCCATATTTGGAATTGGTTTTTCTTTTCTTGAAAATCTAATGTTATGCTCTTTAATCATATTAAACGCTTCTTCGGAAATAGAAGTATTTAAACATTCAAAATTAGAATCATGAATTTTTTTCCATAATTTTTTGAATTCTTCTAAATTCATTTCCGGTATAAGCAAGTCTACATCTTCAGTTGACCTTGACCTTCCAAATAATATCGAAACATAGCCCGAGACTAATACATATTTGTCCAAAAGACTACAAAATTCTATAACAAAATTGTCAAGTTCATTTATTTTTCTATCGAGTTTAATCTCTTTTTTATTAATATTATATTCCATTATAGACTATCGTTTTAAAAGTATAAAACACTTTCTATCATTATTTATAAACTTGTTTTATTATAAGATAACATGAAAATCAAACGTAAAGTAACATCAAAGATATTCCATAAACGCATTTATGCAATGGGAGTTATGCAAAATGCGTAAACCGACGAGAACAATTTCCGGAGTAGCCCCCCTCGCAGTTATGCTCCCCCCAAGACCTTGTGCTCACGGAGCCTGCCTCTACTGCCCATCATTAAACGCCCCACAATCTTACACCCCTGAGAGCCCGGCAGTCCTCCGAGCAAAACAATGTGATTATGACCCATCAAAACAAGTCAAGACAAGACTAAAACAACTCCAGTCAATGAACCATCCAACAGACAAAATAGAATTAATCATAATGGGCGGAACTTTTCTCTCTTATCCCGAGAAATTTCAATTCCAATTCGTAAAAAAATGCTATGATGCAATGAATGGTAAGGTTTCAAGATCATTAGAGGCCGCAAAAAAGCTCAACGAAAAATCAAAACATAGATGTACCGCACTTTGCATAGAAACTCGTCCAGATGTTTGCACAAACAAAGACATAAGGAAAATGTTAGAATGGGGAACAACAAGAATCGAACTGGGAGTTCAAGCTATCGACGATAAAATCTATAAAAAAGTAAATAGGGGACACAAAGTCCAAGATGTAATTGATGCAACAACAAGATTAAAAAAAGCCGGTTTCAAAATTGGTTACCATTTAATGCCAGGTATACCGGGTTCCAATCCAAAAAAAGATATAAAAATGTTCAAGAAAATATTCAAATCAAGTGATTTCAAACCTGACCAGATAAAAATCTATCCATGCCAAGTCTTGAAGGGCGCAGGATTGGAAAACCTCTACTATGGGGGGGAATATGTTCCATACAACAAAGAACAAGTTGCAGAGCTAATAATCCCAATGTTAAAACTAACTCCAAGGTATTGCAGGATCATGCGAATCATGCGAGAAATCCCTCCCGCCTATCTCATAGCTGGAATAAAAAACATCGACATGCGAAAAGAGATAGAGGAAGTAATAAGGAAAAAAGGATCCAAAGTAAACGAAATAAGATTCAGAGAGATAGGATTCGCCCTCCGAGACAACAGAAAAATTGACTCAAAAATAAAACTCAAAACAACAAAATACAAAGCATCAAATGGAACCGAATACTTCATCGAAGCAATAAACAAAGACAACATCCTCTTCGGACTTCTTAGACTAAGACTCGAAAAGGATAAAACTTCTCCTGCAACTATCAGGGAACTCCATGTTTATGGCCCTACATTAAAACTCAAACAAAAAGCAGATCAAGAATGGCAACATAAAGGATTAGGCAAGATGCTCATGGCCGAAGCAGAAAAGATAGCAAAGAAAAACAAAAACAAACATATCAGAGTAATCTCCGGAGTCGGAGTCAGAGAATATTACAAAAAACTTAAATACAAATTAGATAAAGATAATGTCTATGTTGAAAAAGTGTTGTAAGCAAGAATCATTATTCCTTATTTATAATTTATAAGCCACTTCCAAACAGGCAAAACCTTAATTATCTTGCCATCTAGTTTAAATTCATCTTCTTGTTTGTAAGTCAATATTAAACCCTGATCTAACTTAAACTCCTTTAAAGCTTCCAACATCCCAGCTATTTCCCTTTCCTGGTTTTCTTCATTAAAGTTATAACAAACTTGAATGGCCCGAGTAATTTTTTCTTTTTCTTTAATAATGAAGTCGCATTCTCTCTTCTCTTGGAAATAGAAGATTTCTTTATATTTTCTTCTTAGAGCCAAAAAGACTAAATTTTCAAGCATCTTTCCAGAATCTTTTGAAAAAGAAGCAGAATTATTACTTGAGAAGCCATTATCTATAGAATAGGCTTTTTTAGGGTTTACTTGTTGCTGTTTAAATGAATAACTAAAACGAGGGACACTAAAGATTAGGTAAGCATTTTCAAAAAATGAGATATAATCAATGACGCTTTGTACGGATTTTATCTCAAACATCTTTTTTATTGAATTATAAGAATACTCCTTTCCAACATTACTAACCAAGAAAATTGCTATCTTTCTTAATATCTCTGTATTTTTTATGTTAAACCTTATCGCGATATCTTTCATAACAATATCTGATAATAAATCGTGAAGAATTGTCGGAGTATTCTTCTTAACAAATTCAGGAAATCCCCCTTGGAAAAGATATTCCTTAAATGAATCTAGGGAAGGGTCCATTTTTTTTAAATTAAGAAACTCTTTAAACGAGAATGGAAATAACTCATAACTTAAATGTCTTCCTGTAAGCCTTGTTCCCAACTCTCGACTCAATAAAGAGGCGTTGGAGCCAGTTAAAACTACTTTTTCTTTCTTATCGACTAAGTATCTTATATACTTCTCCCATTGAGGAATATTTTGAATTTCATCAAAAAAGTATACGCCTCCCCCTCCATATACCTCTTTCATAATACTCTCAATTTTATTAAAATCACTCAAACTAAATCCCTCTAATCGAGGATCTTCCAAATTAAGATAATAAGATTTTTTCTGCCTTTTTATTAATTGGTGTAATAGGGTGCTTTTACCGCATCTTCTTACTCCAGTAATTATTACAGCAAATGAGTCCAGAATATTTAGGTCTTTTCGTTCTTCTCTAAGTGTTCCTATATCTGCTTTGTCAAGTGATTCTCTCTGAAGAGAGATAACTTCTATTATATCTTCCTTAGTTATCATATTCCTTGTTAAATTTCCTTATTTTTAAACCTTTCTACTGCCAATAGAAGCTAGTTTCTATCTACAATAGAAGCTATTTAATTCTTTAACTTTTATCCGATAATTCATAACACCCCCTGGGAATTAGAAAAAGAAAAGAAAAGATTTTGTCTTATAAAAAATATACCTCTGAAATTCTTTATAAAAATTATTATTTTAATGCCGTGTTGCATGATTCAAAATTTGATATAATATAATATTGTGTCTTGAAAAATTTACCCCATAACATTTGCTCCTAAAAAGGTAATCATACAACACAGCACCCTTTAATAATCTATTAAATCCAATGATTACATCCACTAAACCCTTACCTCCCAAAAAATATTTATTTCTTAGAAGATTTCTTAGAAAACTTTCTCTTATTTCTTCTCACCCTAACAGCTACAAATCCACCACCAATCAAAAGGATGAATACTATTGCGATTCCCCAACCTACTGCTCCACCACCAATAACTGCCTCATCTTCAAAAATTCATTTCCAATTTTCACAAACAATAATATTTATAAAATAAATTAATCTAATAATACCAAACAAAAGAGATGAAACAATGAAATATAGATTAACACCCATAGCTCAAAAAATAATGAACGTCCTCAGGAGATATAACTTCGAAATCATAAAAATGAAAGGTGACCATATCAAAATAAACAAAATTCTCCCAATGAAAAGACCAATAATTCTAGTTAATGTAAAAAGACTAAGTAACAAAGTCAGACAAAATCTCATCAAAGAAGCCGAAGATGCCGGCGTACCAAGAGAAGAATTAGAAAAGCTCTTTTAATCACAAAACCATTCTCGAAATCATAGGTGCATTTTCCATATCCCGCACAATCGCAACAGCACTCTCCGGAGCATCCTCAAAATATAACTCCAACGCCTCCCTCAACTGCTCCTTTGCTTTCTCAACGGTTTCTCCCTGAGTAACAACACCCGGCACCTGAACAGAAGAAATACTATAAATCTTCTTACCATCCAAAACCTCAGGACAAATCACAATATCCAACTCTATTCTATCAACCATAAACTAACAAAACAAAAAGAGTTTAAATATATTACTATATTATAGTATTAAACTTCTACGCCTATTTCTTAGAAGATTTCTTAGAAAACTTTCTCTTATTTCTTCTCACCCTAACAGCTACAAATCCACCACCAATCAAAAGGATGAATACTATTGCGATTCCCCAACCCACTGCACCACCACCAATAACTGCACCTGTTATTAAGGAGAAGAATCCTCCTGTTGCTGTTGCTCCACCTTCATCAGTTGTTTCAGGTTCTTCATCTTCAAGGAAAATAACTTCTTCAACACAAGACTGCTCTTCATCTGGCTTTGCCCTTGTAGGTGTGCAATAATTATCTGGATAAGAACAAGTTCTCGTTTGCAATTCATTTGAACATTCAGACCATTCAGAACAAGTCCATGAAGTTCCACAAGAACTTCCACCGCTAGAACCTGAACTAGTAGTAACGACAGGTGCAGTGATAGAGAATAAACTAGTTTCACTAATGTTTGAATTCCCTACAGAATCAACACAATCAACATACCACTCATGATTTCCAACACTTAATCCAGTTAATGAAATAATATTTGATGTATTAGCAAGAGTTAAGTTATAACTAGAAACATTATTCAAAAATAATTCACAACTTACAGGAGAATCATCACTAATATTAAACTCAAAAAGAACAGAATTACTTGTAGTAGAATAACCAATAATAGGAGCAACAAGGGTAATAACAGGAGCAGCATTATCAACTAGAGTAAAATTTATTGCACCATTACTATATAAGGAAATATTCTGCGTTTCACTAGCATAACCAACATTAGAAGCAGTAATTGTGTAATTTCCTTCATCTAAAATATTTCTTCCTTCCTTTAAACCATCTGTAAGATTGATATCTGTAGGAATTGAAGAAATGTCTAAATACCATTTTCTATTCAATATCAAAACATCTTCAATATCTCCCTCAATTGTACTATTAATTATTTGCAAATTTGTAACATTATCTGCATAAAGTCCATACATAGGATTATTCATAATTTGGTTATTTATTAATAAAATATCCTTAGCATCTTTTATATTGATACTAGAAATCCCAAAGCCAGTTAAAATTATATTTTTAATAGTAATGTTATTAACACTATCTATATTTATTCCGAACAAAACTCCCGAATCTATTGTAAAAATAAAATTATTATTTCCCACTATTTCTACGTCATTCGCAAGAATATTCAAACATTGTGCAGTCGCTTCAATTGTTTGATTTATTTCATAAGTTCCAACTTCAACGATATCCCCACACTCATAAATTACATTATTAGTAGAATTGTAAGTAGCAGCACTAGCAAAGGCCAACATAAATAATATCATTGAACCGAAAATTAATGATTTTCTCATAGTAGTAACACTAAATAGTGGTTTATAAAGTTAACGGCTATCCCCAGTATCTCCGAAACTACACAAAATAAGATAATTCCAAATAACCAAGAGCTAGAAGAATAGCATGCATTTTTTCCATAAATTCCGATGTCTATGAAATCATTTATTCTTCTGCTGTGTTC
>JAHJSH010000006.1 GCA_018830525.1 Nanobdellota archaeon
CATCAAATCCAAAAACCCGATTACTACAAATCACCCCCCCAGAACCAAACCCTCTTTCTGCAATTTACTCAGCTTTTTAAACTCATACTCCCGTTTCATTGCCTCAGATCGATTAACAAATTCCTCAAAGTAAACCATTTTTACCGGCCTTCTCGCAGAGGTATACCTTGCCCCCTTCCCCTCATTATGCACGTCTTCACGCCGCCCTATATCATTTGTATATCCACTATACAAAGACCCATCCCCGCATCTCACAATATATGCAAAATATTTTTTCATAAAGAACTTTATAATACAAAACAAATTCCTTCACCTCCCCTACTACATTATTATCGAATCTCAAAAGCAATACAGTTTAAAGCCCCCTTATACTCCGAAACAGATCTAACATCAGTTGAAATTGGGATCACTTGATACCCAAGTTTTCTATACACTTCAGCCGCACGCTTATTAAGTTTCGCTAAATCAAAAGTAACTTTAGCATTAGATGAAGAAGAATCAACCTCTCCTTCAACCATACCAAACCATGAACCACCAATCAATTGAACATCTTCCTGCTTAACCTTACGCTTAATAATATCATCAACAATTATCTTATTATCCCCTTTATTTTCACCATAATACTGAGGTAAATACACCCGTTTTATCATTTTTCCCGTTTTTTTATCCACATATTTCTCTACAAGTGCATTATTATAATTAATCACAAGTCCCCCAAAATTCACACTTGGCAACCTAACAATTCTATATTTATTGGAAATCAAAGTATCCCTCATCCCCCCATTAATCTCTCCCGCATATCTTAATTTATCTTTTCTATATCTCTCAATATCTGATTGTCTAATCCTTTTACCTCCGACACTAATAATTCCAATTTCAGGCTCAGACAATAAAACAGTTTTATTGCCAATAAGTGTCATTGATAAATCAATATGATAATTTTGCTGATTCTGTTTCAAAATAAGTTTACCACTTTCATCCCTGCTTCCACCCAAAACAACAACATTCTTACCAAATTCCTTTCTAAATGCCTTAATTGCCTTTTCGATATCTCCCTTATTAATACGCTTCAAAATACTCCCGGTAGTCGCCCCGGTAATCCCCTTCATCTGCCCTGCAGTTCTTATAATACAATCAACACCAATAAAAACATTAAATTTATCAGCTCTAATATTCCCTCCTTCAAACATCAACTTCGACTTTTGTAACCTAACACCGTTAGCCATCGCTACCCTATCATACTGCCTCTCCGCATCCCGACCAGTAGCATTTTGCCGCCAAAAATGCGTTTCAAGAATTGTACCATTTGATCTTCTAATAGCCCCATCCCTCACCCACTGATTCGACCAATAGGTTCCGTAATTATCCATAAAAACAGGAATAAACTTCACCTTACTCTTATCCAGCTTAAATCCCTTTTTTTTCAAAAAATACTTAAAATAATCCGTAAGCCCCAAAACAGTTAACTTAAAATCCTTTTCTTTCATTTTATGCCTAAGAACCTGATAAATCATTTCAGCAACCATTCTTCTATTCCTATTGTAGGGAATTGTCACCATCAACCCCTTAATCCTACCATCAACATTAGACATAATTTCATTCCCAGGCCTAATCGTCTCATACCCCTTAACAATATCTTTCTTCCATTTCTCATCATCAAATTTAAGCTTATACATAGATAAATCAATCCCTTTCAAACTGGTAACAAGATTCTCAACATATAATGCAATCTTTTTTCTATCACCCTTTGCATTTCTAATAGCCTTGAGAGTCATAAAAAAAGTATAGCTAATCTCTTTTTGCATAGAGGGAGATTTACCCATTTGATTTTTTACCAAATCCATATAGTTAAAAAGGGCAGGCACACGAATAATCCCAAAACCCTTTTCTCTATAAAGATACACATATAATCGATTCATATCTCTATCAGCAAGTCTAAACCTTGTCATTAGAATTTCCTTAGATCCTAATTTTAACGATTCCTTCTTCCCCTTAAGTTGAGAAGGAGTCATTTTACGCAAAACATCTTCCTTACCTACAGTAGCCATTAAAAGCTTCAAAGCTCTATAAGTTGAATAGTTAAATACACCTTTGACCATTTCACTTAATTTCTTATTATAGCCAACAAGTTTAAAATAATTTATCCCATACATATTATTACCAAACAAATAATGCTGAAGCGCCTCAATATCTATTTCCTTTACCTTATCAAAACTGGCATCAGACAAAAAACCTAATTTATTAACAATAACTTTTAGAATAAGTGATTTTTCCTTATCTCTAAAAATCTCATAATGACTTAAACTTTCAAGCTGATCATATTTTTTAGCAGCATCTTTATAAGACATTCCATACTTAATTCGTATAATTTCACTTTCAGTTTTAAAGGATGATTTAAAAATGGGGGATATTTTGTCTCCAAAAGAGACATACTTCATAAGAAGTTTAAAATAGTTCAATATATCCTTCCCATAATCATTCTTTTTTTCCGAAAGCTCCTTATATTCTTTTGAGGAGAGTATTTTACCGATTATCATATTTACATCAATTTTTTTTCTTTTCTCAGCAGGAATCAAATTAAGCTCTTTCTCTAACTCCCTCTTTGTTAAAGATAAAGCCTCCGTTTTAACAAAATATGCTTCATCAATAGAATCAAATAACTTTTTATCATTCTCATATTTAGATACGGAAGCCCATAAGTATTGGAATCTTAAAGGAAGCATTTTAACCTTCAGTTTAAGAATTTCATATCTTTTTCTTCTAATAAGTGCAGTACGTCTATCTACAAAATCCGGTTGAATATCAGAATTATCCCTCAGTAACTTATATCTACCGGTTGCTACAATTAATCCCCTCACATTAATATCCCCAACCTTGCAACCTATTTTAGCTGCATTCTGGCCACATTTAAGTGTTTTAATCTCAATAACACCATTCTTAATGGTCATTATCTCATCAGGTCTTATTTTATTACTAATAATCCCGGATTTAAATAAGTAATACTTAGCAATAACCACATCAAAATAAGGCTTTTTAGAACCACATTGATCAAAATAATCAACTAACTCATCATCGATTGATAATGGAGAACTCTGATCACCTGTAGAACCATATTTCATCTTCTTTATTTTTTCATATGTCGCAAGTTTAAAAACACTTCTTTTCTCATCAATTAACTTCAAAAGGCTATCAGTACCGATTTTAGTAACATCAATTTTAGATTTCGGAAACAAATACTTAAAAATTTTTGCTATCTGCTTTTTATAAAACACATTTAAAACTGCCCTCTTTTTTTCTTCATCAAATTTACCTTGCTCATATTTTTTTGCAAGTTCCCTAGTCTCAGACTTAAATACCTCATATTCAAATGTTTGTTTCATGCTTCAATTTTTATATTTTTTTTAGCAATTAAGTAATTCATATTGCCATTTTATCCCAACATCAAAAACAGCAAACCAATCGTATAATTATACAATAAAACGACTAATAAATCAAAACACAGCAAATTCCGGAAAACAAAAAATACCTCCTCTCTCAAAACAAATTCTCATCCCCAATACTTTGTTCCCTATGCTTATTCTCACTTTGCCTCTTCAAATACTCTTTTTTTATCCGCCCCGCCATATCTTGATGTTCAGCCAAAATAACCTCATA
>JAHJSH010000007.1 GCA_018830525.1 Nanobdellota archaeon
ACCTGAAATCGAAGCAATTTTGGGCACTTTTATTGAAAGATACGAAGATAAGTCCCTAAAATTGCGTTGGTAAACCCCAACTGTCAGGAATAGCAAGGGAAGGAAATAGTTGGAACTAAAATTTAAGTGGCGAGGTTAAGTTTTTAATCTAACTCTCACCGAACATTCTGATCCAATTTCAGTTGCCCTTGCCGCAATATTTCCTTCGGAACAAGATCGAGAACGAGAAACTGCAACAGCCACTAATCCTATACAAATCCCCTATGGAACTATCACTAACGTTCCTGCAAATCTGTATAACTTATCAAAAAATTCGGCAATTTAACTCTTAAACACAAAATTTTATAAATATCAGATACCTGCAAATATCATCCGGAGAAACTTAAAATTGCACACCAATGCGTACACTGTTCAAAGATAATTCCTATAGGAAGTGAAGAGATTCTAATTGGATGTCATGACTGTGGGGGAAAATTTTTCTTTTACATTCGAGATGAACAACTTCCAGAAATCCAAGAGGCGAGAGAAATTCCGATTCCCGAATTCAACACAGTAGATAAAAAACAAGTCGAAGAAGATGTTAGAAGCATTCTAAAAATTGAAGACGACTCAAAACCCGTTATCCTTGATTTAGAAAGCGTAAGAATTCTGAGCCCTGGAAAATTCGAAATAGATATTGTTTCCCTTATGAACCGAAGGCCAATAGTTTTCAAACTTCAAGAAGGAAAATATCTTATCGACATTGAAGGAATGTAAACTTCGAAGATATCCCCAAGTTTCATAAAGTTTAAATAATCTGGGATGTAACTAAAGAGATGGGCAAGAGGTTATTGGTTTTAGGAGTTCTTTTAGGTTTATTCTTATTACCAACTATTCTTGCTAATTCTGTTGATTCCGAAATACAAAAAATTACTCATTATGCTGAAGATTATGAAACTGGGAACATTGATTACATTAGATTAATGCTATATCTTAGTTCTGCAAGGGGAGGTTTAAACGAAGTATTGGGCGCGACTGGGAAAGAAATGGGTGGAATTGTGAAACAGGATAAACTTACTGAAGTTTTAGGGGAACCTAATGAACGAACAAAATGGATTTGGGTTGAGGGCGAAGAACACGATATGAAACTCGATGAGACTGTTCCAGCATGGAAAAAAATAGTCTTTGACGGAAAGAAGATTCAAATAAGAATGGAAGCATTCCCAAGTATTTTCAAAAAGAAAATGTTCGATGATGTCAAAGGCGATGAAGAAAAAAGGTTTGAAGAGAATATGCCTGAAGAAGGTTCTATTATCTATAGGTTAAATTTTGGTGTCGAATTTAAAAAACCCGAGGAGCAGTTAGACATCCAAGGTAGAATAGACGAGATACAAGCTCTTGCGGAATCTGGTGCAAGCATGGAAACTCTTGCTAAAGAGAGTGTTGGTGCCGAGATGATTTTTAATAATTACTTTCGACAAGGTCAGGGGAAATGTGAAGATATTATGAAGTCTGTTTTTGGAAGTGAAAATCAAAGACAAACTCAACAAATTCTCCTTAACGAAATTAGTTTTTATGAAGGAGATAAGTTTGAGGTAATTGCAAGATTAGAGATGTGCGATGATTGTGAGTGGAATTGGATAAATCTGAATTTATGGACCGAAACAAGAGGGCCTATGCCAAAAATGGAAGAAAACAAAGAGATGATTTCTCCCGACCAGTTTAAAAATAAGGGTGCGGAGTATTACAAATCTGAGATTATAAGTCTTCTAGAATCTTACAAACAAGCTGCCGAACAACAAAACTGGAAAGAACTGAATACAATAAACATGAAACTCCAGGCAATCAATGAAGCGTGGAATCAAGAAGCGAATAATGTCGAAGAACAAATGAATAATGATAAACCTGGGAAAACTGTTGAAAAAGGGAAAACTGTTGAAAATAATAATCAAGAAAGAACGGTAGTTGAAAATGAAATTTCTGGAGAAAATACTCAAAATAATGTTGTCGTGGAAACTAGCGGAGGAGATTCAGGCACCAATGTTGTAGAAGAGATCATCGCAGGGAGCTTTCTTTCTCTTCTTGGACGAGTAATGGAAGAAAAAAATAATCAGCAATCTGAAGAACAAAAAGATCCATATTATTGGATAAAACAAGACCAATTACGAAGGCAAGCTGCAAATCTCCAAAGAAAAGCTAATTATGAAGTTAGAAAAACATTTTATCTAACATTATTCGCAGGATACGATAAAGAAGAATATTATTTTGAACAAACTGATTTTGAGAAAAGACTAATAGAAGAATTTAGAGAACAAGGTGAAGAAATTTGTAGTAATAATGTGGATGATAATAATAATGAACAAATCGATTGTGATGACTCTCAATGTGGTGGGAAAGTCTGTGGTAGAGGGACTCTTTCAAATGGAAATGAAACAGAGGAAGTTGACTTCTATTGCATTGCCGGAACTTGTCAGGCAAAAGAAGAAATAATTCAAGTGAAAGAAATTGTGTGTGGAAATCATGTTTGTGAAGGGAATGAGACAATAGATAATTGTGCAAAAGATTGTGCCTCTTGTCCCCAATATGCTCCTCTTGAATGTAACGGAAGAGTTATCTTTTCTGGAACTGATGAAAATAATTGCTCATTAGCACCAACTTGTATAGAAGAACAAATCTGTAGTGCAAATGAAGATTGTAGATTTTTATGCGGTGAGGGAGAATGTGTTGAAGGCAAATGTCAAATTAAGGAGTTGGGCGAATGTTCTGAACAAGAGTGTGGTGATGGAACACAGAAGACAATGAATTGTGAATCAGGAGAGATTATTATTTCGAGTATCTGTTCTAATAGATTGTGGACTAGTACTGGACTTGCCTGCACAGGAACTAGTGAAGAAGAAACCGAAAGGGAAGTTATTGAAGAAATTGTTATTGATGAAATAGTTGGAGATCAATGTACCAATCTAGCAGATTGTGGCGGAGGAAATGATGTTTGTTCTAATGGGCAATGTGTTGCTCTCCCCGAAAGAATAGATGTTGTAGAAGAAAGTGAAGGAAACATGATAGATGAACCCGAATCAAACGAGATTGAAGGGGGGGAAGAAGAACAATCCGGTTCAGAAACCGAAAGCACTCCAATCGAGCCAGAACAAGAACAACCAGAGGAACAAATTGAACAAGAACAACCAGAGCCTGAACAAACTTCAGAACCCGAAGCTGAAACAAGTGGTGGGGCAGACATTACGGGAAATATTATCTTTAGATTTTTCGGAGGATTATTCTCTGGGATTACTGGGCGAGTAGTTGATGAAGGAGAGGAAACCACCGAACCAGAACCTGAAGAAACTCCAGTTGAAGATGAACCCTCTGTGGATGACGACAATAACTATGTTGATGACAACCCCTCCATGGGCGGAGATAATATTATTATAGATGGCGAGCCCCCACAAGAACCAGACAACAATTGCGCGGATAAATGGAAAGCATGTGGCGGTCCTTGTGAACCTTGCGATTATGACAAAGGCCCTGAAGGAAATGGAGATTTCCAAGAAGGCGAATACAAAGATGATTCAGGAGAATGGGAAAGAAAAGACGAAGAGGAAAGAGAAAGAAGAGATGCTGAAAACCAAGAGCGTTGTGAAATTGAGTGTGCTCGTCCTTGTGTAGATAAATGTATCCGAGAAGTCTGTGGGGATTCGATGGATTGTGATATTGATAAAGAGAGTAAAAATTGTGAAGGTAGTTGTAGTGCAGAAGATAGCTGTATAAGTAATTGTATGAGCGGCGACGAAAACTGGTGGCAAGATGAATTTCAGGATATGAATCAACAAGAAAAGGGAGTTTTCCAAGTTGGCGGGGGTTGTAGGACTGAAAAAGGAAGAACTGACGGATATATTTGGTTCGGAGGATGGGGAGATCCTTATTCACAACTAGAACCATTAAAGCGTAAATATTATGAATTTGGAAATGACGATTGGTGTAAATATGAGGTAGAGAATTTAATAAAACAGAGAATGGAAATCGAAAAAGGATTTAACCAAGAATTCGCTATCTGGTTTTTTGAGGAATACCTTCCAAGTTCGGCAGAGGAATGGGAACAAGCACAAAATGGAATCTTCGAACTTTATTGGCACAGTGTAGAGAATCAAATGAGGTTAGCTAATAATATGCAATGCCTAGGTAAAACTAATATTAATGATATAATGGAGGTTACTCCAATCAACATTAAATATGAAACCGGATATGGGAAACTAGAATATTGGGAAGAAATCAAAGAAGTCAAAATTCCGGGCATGGATAAAAAGGTTACAATTATTTCTCCTTATATGAAGGTTTGGATTTTCCCCTCAAAAGAATTTATGATTTATGAGATGAAAAAATCAATGGAAGAACACGAATTTCCAGGATCCCCGGAAGATAAGATGGAACGAGGAAATCAAGAGGGTCTTACCGAACAAGAAAAGGTAATGGTAAAACAAGACAGCAAATTCATGAAAAACATCGCTAAAATTGCCGACGGATTTGGAGGTAATGCAAATGTGGCTCTTCAATTAATTGATTATCAAAATTCGGAAGAAGGCGAAGTAATATTTAATGTTTATGCACAGGTAAATGAGGAAGATATCCTCAAAATGGAACCTATGCTTACAGAAGAAATTCCGGAAGTAGACATGACTATTAAAGCCGATTTCGAAAAAATCTATGATCTCATTTATATGTCTGAAAAAGAAATGCAAGGAACCCGTATAGAATCTCCACCATGGGACAAAGAAAGGGGGAAAGAAGGATTTTTCAAGGGGATTAAAAACGGAATAAATATGTATTTCAAGGTAAGGGCAATAATCAAATCAGTAGAAGTAGAACCAAAGGAATTCAAGGGGGAAGCACAATCACTAATCAAATCCTTTATGAAAAAAATGGGCAAAGATGATGGCGGGAATCAACCCGGGTCCGAAGAAGATCAAGGAGATGAGGAAAAAATAGGCTCTCAAAACCAGCAACAAACTATAACTGGTAAAGTAATAATACCAACATTCTAAATAAAATAAAAGTGGGACATAGGCCACGTTCTGTCAAACTTTGATCTTATTCAAACAGTTTGTGCTAACATCTAACTAAGCTCACGTGCTGTGATTGCATCAGGTAGGATGCTCGTTCCACCGTAACTCAAAAGATTTCGCTGTCGATTATTTTCATAATCCACGATTGCAAAATTTTTTGCTATACGCTCGTCTCTATACCAGAGCCACGCCTCACGACGTTATACTTTAGTATATACCTTTGTTCCAAACAAAATAAATTGTAAGGAGATGCGCGGACCTTCCTCAGCGTCCTAGAAATCATTTAACATTTCTTTTGCCTTTTAGACAAGGATACCGACAGTTAGCTGCCCCACTTTATAATAGCAAGCTATTACAATAAAACAATACAAAAAACCTTTATAAGTTTGGTTGTTCTACAAAATTTATGATTATTAGGATTAAACAAAATGTTTTCCAGTTTAACTTTCAAACATTTGGCAGTACAGTTTATCTAATAAAATTAGCTAATCAGAACATTATAATTGATACGTCTTCTAAGGAAAATAAGCAAGAACTTTTAGCAGATTTAAAAGAATTAAATATTGCTCCTGAAGATATCGTCATACTTATTTTAACACATTCCCACTGGGACCACGTCGGAAATAATGACTTATTCAAAAATGCCAAGATTATAACTAACAAAAACTTAGACAAACTTCCAAAAGAATTAAAGCCGATTCAAACTCCAGGTCATACACAAGATTCAGTTTGCATAATTTACAAAGACATTTTATTCTCAGGAGATACGATTTTTCATGAAGGTGGGAGGGGCAGAACAGACCTGCCCGAAGGGAATGAAAAACAAATATTTGAAAGTATAGAAAAACTAAAAAAAGTTAAATATAAAACATTATGTCCCGGACATATTAATTAATATGAAAATAAGAAACGCAACAAAAAAAGATTTCAAACAATATCTTAAGTTAAAAAAGGGAGATATTGCAGAATATTCTAAGATCACTAAACAAAAAATCAACAAACATTCCAACTCATAGAGACATCTTAGCAGTTTGGATTTATAACAATATCATAAGACAGTTAGACATCAATAAAAACGAACTAGAAAAATTCTTCTAAAGAAAAATCCTCGACATAAGCAAAGGCTTTTTTCCCTGCACGACAAGCAACTCCTTCTTTTCAGGATAGACCTCCAAATACATAGCCACAGATTTTCTAAAATTCTCAATCGCTTCATCCAATGTCACACCAAAATCAGAAACTCCAAGCTCCTCTGAATTCACAACAAAAACCTTCCCATCCTCGCTTTCCTCCTCACGGACTAAAATATTCATACCAATCTTACCTTCCATATTCACAAGAGAACACATACACATAAAAAGCTTTCGGTCTCGTAATCCCTGACCCACCCCCATCACCACTTGTGTAACTTGGCGAGTGGTGTTATGTAACTTGTGAGAGTTATTCGATGATATCTGTATGCAAATACTTTTAATCTCCACTAGGTTAAAACTTAAATGTCCGAAGCAGAAAGAATGAGGGGAAGGAAACTTATGTTAGGGGAGTGTGCACTAATTGATACAAGTAATAGAACAAAAAATGTTAATGAAAAAAGTGTTTTAGCATTATCCTCCAGAAAACCACTCTCAGTTACAATACTATTGCTCTCTAAAGATAAAAAAGTTATTTATCAAAAGCTAGAAACTAAGCATGATAAGAACAAGATACCATCAATTATGCATTCAGTAAAGATATACTATGCATTGAAGGAGTTTATTGATATTATTCCAGCGGTTTATATCTGTGCAGATGGATGCAATAAAAGCCACCTTGAGCATCACCTAAAACAAATTATGGGGATGAAATATGATAAATTTAAAATACATATATGGTCTTCCTTGAAGAATACTTTTGGTAAGAGAAATATTGCAGATAGATTGGCAAACAAAGTTAGAAAAAATAATTCAATGGCTACAATAACTCTCAAAGAATCAGATTTCAAAAGATTAAAACTAATAGATTAGCGCAAGAACGAAGGGGAGGGTTTTATCCGAACCTTGAGTTCGGCGATACGCATTCATATCGGTTCCTCAAGCAACCCCTCACGGTTTCTTACATCTATAATAGGAATTTAAAGTTTTTAAAATGTTCTTCTTTTATAAACCTTTCGACGACTTTTTCATTTTATCGTCGATAAAATTTATAAAAAAATAAAAATAAAAAATTACCCTTTATAAACTTTTTGTACAAAAAACTTATAAACTGAACCATTAAATTTAAGGGTTATTATACTTCCGTCACTTCCAAAATCTTCTCAAAAAAAGATTAGAATATTTATATCATAATAAGGACAGGATAAGAAATTCACCACCAACTAAACAGCTTTTTGAACAAATTACTCAACGAACTAAAGAAACTCTTAGAAACTTCTTCATCATAATTTTCATCCAAAAAATATTCAGCATCGCTAATAATACTTCTTAATTCTTCTAAATCAGATTTGTTTATCCTAACAACCCCTTCATCAATTGTTCTTATTGTATCAACACACTCACCATTAAAACAAAAGTTACTTTTACATTCAAATGAATTGTCACAAGATTCTTCCGCATCGGACTGATTAATAAATTTGGTTCTTTCCACATTATAATAAGTTATGACTAAACCACAATATTTATCTTCATTGATGTAACCATTTGGAAAACATTCATGATTATCCCAACATCCTTTCATTATTCTACAAATGTCTTCCTTAGAAAATAATTCTTTATCTGTTTCATCTTCCCCAACCATAACTGCAGTAACCCCAGAAACCAAACTAAGAAAAAACAATCCTATCAAAACAAAAACTAATACCTTCATAAAAAACATACCAAAATACCATTAATAAACTTTTAGAAAATTATATTTTGAAAAGAACAGTATAAGAAATTCATCAAGCATTCGGTTACCCTCATGCTTGCTTCATCATTCTCGCTCGGATAAATCCTCACTCGAACAATTCACTAAAGGATAGCTTCCTTAACCTCAGACTTACGTCCTCGGCAAATTCACTATGTCTAGATTTGACCTTTCTCTTTCAAACTACATCTTCTAACTCCGTTCGGGATAAATCCCTCACATAATCCGAAGATATAATCAAAGTAAAGTAGATAAATAATATGTTTAATTATTCTCGAGAATAAATTCTCTCAAACAATAAAACAAAATGTGGCTTTTAGTAGACGCGAACTGAACAAATCGCGAAAGCTCAATGCTTACATTCCGTCTCTATCAACGCAATCTTCTATTGCGGCCTATGTTGATTCGTTTTGCGGTCCGCTTCGTGCTTAGATGCTTTCAGCACTTATCGGATAGAGCGTAGCTGCCCAGCCTGCTCATAACAACTGGTAGACCAGAGGCTCCGAACCCACGTTCCTCTCGTACTAGAGGGTCCTTCCACTCAATCAACAACACATCTAGTAGATATCATACAAACTGTCTCACGTACTTAATTCCTTATTTTCATAAAGGAGTGGACTATACCTTCATCCATTGCTTACACAATGGCGATCCGCGTCTTAGCTTCGCTTTTATAATAGCAAAACTCTCGAACTTAATCTCAGTCTCTACGGGGATAAAAATTTACTTACCGTTTCATTCGTAATCGTTCTCTTCTTAGAGTAATTCATCTCGCCAAACATATCAACAAGTTTACAAATCTCAATAAAATCTTGATTTGTTTTCTTATCTTCAAGTTTGTCTAGAATTTCTAATCCAAGATCGACTTGTCGTTTCTTCAAACGAACATACGGTTTCAGAAGTTCTAATATTTTCCGAACTTCTTTTGATTCAACAATAGTATAATCGCTAACTCCTGTTTTTCTATGACGAATATATCCACATCCAAATTTTTCTTTTAGCCAATCCAAAATTTCAACATATTTTGTTTTTTGATAAAAAGCAATTGAACTTCTTATCTGAAACTTTTGTTTATAATCTTTTCTTGGGACTATCTGAAAAAAGATGCTTCCATCTCCATCTAAAAAACCAGCGATATATGCAAGTATTGTTTCATCCATAAATCTCATCTTCCCTCGGTATTGCCATATCTTTTTAGTTTAAATAATTAATCTTCTATATTAATCATATAGAAAATCCCAAAAAGTTTTAGGTTTCACCGATATGAGCGGATTCTATTTTTCGTGGGATTACTCCCACGCAACGCCGTGTACTTCTAACTCTATTATTCACGAGCAAATCGTTAACTTTATTTTGACGTTCTTAACCCAGCTAACGATCCCTTTTAATGCGTGAACTCCGACACCCTTGGATGCTTGTGCACATCCAGGATAGGAAGAGCCGACAGCGATGTACCAAACCGCCCCGTCAATGTGAACTATCGGGGGCGACAAGCCTGTTATCCTTGAGGTACCTTTTCTGTCGTTTACTTGGCCCATCAAAAGCCATAGTAAGTTCGTTAAGCCCAACTTTCGTTCCTGCGTTCTTTGCTTTTCAAAACACAGTCAGATAAACTTTTGCCTTTACACTCTACTCCAGATTTCCGAACTGGATGAGTTTATCTTTGGGCCCCACAGATATCTTTTCTGCGGGGTGCCGCCCCAGCCAAACTGCCCGCCAATTGCTGTCCCAGTAAGGTTAGCGGACTTATTAAAATTGGGTAGTGTTACACTTTTGCTCCACCTGAACCGAAATTCAGGCTTCAACGCTCCTACCTACTCTAAGCAATCATAATAAATTCGCAACAACAGGTTGCAGTAAAGGTCTACAAGGTCTTCGCTTCCCACTAGACGACACCGGTCTTTTCACCGGTAAATGATTTCGGAGGGTGCAAGTTAGGGACAGTGACAACATCGTTAAGCCGTTCATGCACGTCACCATTCAGATGACAAGGCATTACGCTCATGTGTTATTCTGTATGTTTTGAGAGCACATACAACTCTTCATATCGCTATAAAGTTCGGACTCTATCTTCACAGTTTCCTGTGTCAAGCGTATTAGTCTCTGAGGATTCTAGAATTATTAATTCTTTTGGATTAAACTCCAAATTATATACGTTAAAATCACTATTAATCCTATGCTAAAATAGATTGTGAAATCTATACTAATAACATATGGAGCTTCATAATTCCCAATATAATAAACTTTCATTGAAAGATAAATTCCAACAATTAAACCAACAATAATTGAAATTATTGTTTTCAGTTTAGTTAATTTAAAATTCATATTTATTATTCGGTTATCAGATATTTAAATATTCCTAATTCTAACCTTTCCTGCTGATTGTCCGCAATCTAAAATTTTTACTGCCAATAAAATTAATTTATCGACGAGTATTTAGATATACTCGGATTTTCCAGCATATAGCTCGATTTTTTTCTCATAGCTTAAATTCGATTTTTCAATAGTCCATGTTTACCCTATAATGCTCGAAGCGTCTTACAATTTAATGTAAGCCGTAAGGCAACGTTCTACCTTAAGAGCCTCATAGTTAGGCCCGCCGTTTGATGGGCCTTCGACCGGTTGAAACCGGTGTTTGGACACCACCACTGGGCAGACTTCACCAAGCATACTTATCCTTTCGGAGCTGCGCTTAGCTACGTTTTTGGTAAACAGTCGTGCCATCCTTGTTACTGAGATCTACGTCCCCCCATAATGAATCATGGAAAGATATAGACATCCCTTCTACCGAAGATACGGGACTATTTATGCCGAATTCCCTTAACTTGATTAACCCTTCACGTCTTAGCCTTCTCAGCTTGGGTACCAGTGCCAGATCTTGGTACTGCTCATTACTTTCTATTTCTCAAACTTTTCACTGACTCTTGGACTCAGCAGATTCAGGAAGATTCGTAAACTTCTCTTCATTACAATCCATAAACTTCTCATTCCTTGTACCTCTCGGCACTCCACTTATCCGAAAGCGATTCAAAAACTTAACAAAAATAATAAGTACAGGAATATTAACCTGTTCTCCGTCGTCATACTCAGTTAAGATATGACTTAGGCGCAGACTAACCCTTAGCTAATTGGTAGTGCTAAGGAAACCGTACCCTTTCGACGTCTTTCGATTCTCAGAAAGATCAGATCCTACTCCCACCAGGATTCGCATTACTAGTCGTTCCACTCCCGCTTACGCAGAAACTTCGACACAACTAATACGCCTGCTTACTACAACATCCAACTGGATGTGTCCGAAGTATCGGTAATTTACTTTAGCCCCGTCCATCTTCGGGGCCCTCATTCTCAATGGGTGAGCTGTTACGCTTTCTTTAAATGATGGCGGCTTCTAGACCTACATCCCCACTGTCTCGGAATGAAGACTCCCTTCGTTACACTTAGTAAATATTTTGGGACCTTAACTTCGGGCTCCCTTCTTTGGGTTTCGTAATAGTATCTTACATACCATTGCTGTCTCAAGCATTACGCAGTTTACAGGTTCTGAGTTAGAAAAGTTTCCGTAACAAAAATGCTCTGCAAAACTTATCTGTACTTTACCCCATAAACAAACTGTGCTCAACTATACCTAAGCATATTTCAGCAGGAACCAGCTATCGCCAGATTAGAATGGCTTTTCACCCCTATTCCCAAATCATCCGAGTACATGCACGTAACACCGGTTCGGGCTTCCATTTCTCTTTCAAAAAACTTCGCCCTGTTCAGGAATAGATCATCTGGCTTCAGGTCTTACCCGTGTGACTAACGCACTTTCATACTCGCTTTCGCTTCGGCTTCATTTATTAACCTTGCCACACAAATAAACTCCCTGGCTCGTTCTTCAAAACGCACGCTACAACTCCGTAGAGCCGTAGCAAATTTGTAACTATTAGATTTCAAGTCTTTTAACTCTCTTGTGAGAGTACTTTTCAGCTTTCCCTCGCGGTACTCGTTCGCTATCGGACTTAAATTACTATTTAGGGTTAGGAGTTAATTCTCCCATATTCAGACGACTAATCCAAGTCGCCCTACTCTTTTTATGGCTCAACATATCAACTTTATTTACGGGGCTATCACCCTCTAAAGCGGTTCTTTCCAGAACACTTCAATTCGTCAACTTAGTCAAGTACCAAACCACATCTCTAACTTCGTTTCCAAAGCAGATTCAGCTTGCCCTGTTTCCTTTTCGCTCGCTGCTAATAAGGAAATCATTATTATTTTCTTTTCCTGCCGGTACTAAGATGTTTCAATTCCCGGCGTTGCTTTGCCTTTAGGCATAAAAAATGCGTTTCGCATTCGGAGATCTCGGGGTCAAAAGTCGCATGCACCTCACCCGAGCATATCGCAGCTTGCCACGTCCTTCATCAAAATTTAAGCCAAGCTATCCGTCTAATAGTTTCGTAGGTAATCTATCTTTCTTCACTTTGATTTAATCAAATCATTTACTTCCATCTCCCGAAAGAGATGGAAATGTCTTTAGTGAATTTCTTATACTGTTCTCATCGAATATAAAGTCTGTCGCCAGACTATTCTCAAACTCCCCAAGCCAGCGTCGCTGTTCTCGGTTCATCGTCAGTTTTTTAGAAGCTAACTCTGCTTCTTCGTCCCAAAAGAGGGTTGAATGTGATTTTATGAGTTGGATTCTGGTTTCCTCGAACCAAAATAAACGTTTTCATCTTCTGAAAAACATTTCTGAGTTTCATTCGTATATTCCTCAGCGGACAATTCTCTGAAAGTGATTTTATTAGTTTGTTCTCGTGGAATTCCTCCCGTGACATTAAATACCCCATAATGTCCATCCGAGGTAGCAATAAAAACATCCTTTTCAGCACCACCTCCACCGTTAGTAATAACTATATTTGTTATTTTTCTAAGGTTGCTTTCATTGTTTCTTTCGTTTTCTGCCATTGTTTCTTGTTTGTCCCCATGATATTTCTTCGTGAGGTGTATGGACCCACCGCGAATCGAACGCGGGTATCTTCGGTGCAAGCGAAGTATTCTACCACTAGACTATGGGCCCTGTGTTTGACACGGGTCTATTGTCTTTGAAGCGATTTACAATCGCGTAAGTAGACTACGGGCCCATGTTTTCCATCGGCACGAGTCACTCGCACCGACCAATAATGAAGCTAGATGATCAATTCTAATTGCTTAATATAATTTAAAAATAAAATTTTAATAGGCTAGTTCGCAGATAAAAAACTTCGAAGTGTACTTGCGTACTCGAGAAATTTTTTGTCAAGAAATAGTCATTAAAATAAATTTATAGGAGGTGATCCATCTGCAGGTTCCCCTACAGATACCTTGTGACGACTTAACCTACCTTGTCATGAAAAGGTTTTTCCCAAAAAGGGCTTTACCCCTACATAACTCGGTTGGTTTGACGGGCATTTCCTTCATCTGTATCAACAGATTTGGTTCCCCACTTAGCAAACGGTTTTCCCGTACTAAGCGAGCCCCAATGCATCTTAGACTTTAACTCCTGAATTGCTTCAAAATTAATCGAATCAGCAAAAGCCAACTCAACTATTTTTTTAAACAATTCAAAATCTCGTTTCCGACTCGCAATTCTCGGAGGATTCTTTTCAAAAAACGGAATTATTTTTTCAACAATTTCACTTTTATTTTGAACCTCAAACCGATAACAAAGAGTATGATTTTTTCTTTTATCTCTCTGAATGTAAACATTGCCACATTCAAAAAAATTCTGGAGTTCATCAAGGATTTCTTTGTCTTGATAACGAAGTTTTAAACTAAACTTTAGTTCAACTTTTGCTCGTCGATTTTTATCCGGATTAATCCGAACATTAAACGAGCCCTCGCCATCAACGAGTCCAACGATATAGTTATTATCTAACATTAGGTTTATCTCCTTCCCTTTCGGTACTATGAGATAAGCTGACTTCCTTCTTAACATTTTGTTTTAACTATTAAGTTAGGATCTCCCAAGGTCACTTATAAAACTTTTTCACCCATCCAAGTTAGATTTAAAAATTTCGCTGTTGACTATTTTCCAAATCAACAATTGCAAAATTTTTAGCTTGAAACTTCTTCTTACCACCGACCCGATTAAGAATCGTTTCATCTAAGTATTGCTACCATTCATTACTGAATACTAGGCTGGGTTTTGCCTCAAGCCCTCCAGCGTCCTCATTACTGAGAAAGAAATCAGTCAAATTTCTAACGCCTGCTATTTTGGCTACGCTCTTTTCTTGGCAAGAAAAGAGGAGTGGACTTTCACCACTTAGTTCTAAAAGCTGCTTGGCACATTTATTTCGGTGTGTGCAAGAGACAGGGACTTATTCACCGGGCAGTGCTAATACCCGATTACTACGAATTCCAACGTCATGAGGGTGGGTTGCAACCCTCAATCTGGACTGAGATATGCGTTAAGGGATTAGCTTCTCCTTTCGGAGTTGCATCTCATTGAACATACCATTGCCGCGCGCGTGTAGCCCAGGGGATTAGGGACGTACTCACCTAACGTAGCCCGCACCTTCCTCCTTGTTACCAAGGCAGTCTCGATAAAGTACCCATTTCTGTAGTAATTATCGACACGGGTCTCGCCTGTTACCTGATTTAACAGGTCACTTCACAGCACAGGCTGACGTCGGCCATGCATCTCCGCTCAGCGTGTCAGGTAAGCCCTTTAGGCTGACCTTCATCCTGCTGTCGCTCCTGGTGAGGTTCACGGTGTAAAATCTAATTGAACCGCACGCGTCACTCGTTGTATGTCTCCCCGCCAATTCCTTTAAGTTTCGATCTTGCGACTATACTTCCCAGGTAGCTCACTCTTCGCCTTCGCTTCAGCACCGAATCCTCCCGAAGAGGGCCCGATGTTTAGTGAGCAGTGTTTACTGCCAGGACTACACGGGTATCTAATCCGTTTTGCGCCCCTGGCCTTCATCCCTCACTGTCAGATTCGTCCTCGTAAGCTGCCTTCGCTCATTGTTAGTCCACCGAGGATTAACACATTTAACCGTTACCCCCGGCGTACTGCTTACGTCTACCGATCTCTAGCCGTTCAGTATCTCCTGCAAGCCCCACGCTTGAGACGTAGGATTTCACAAGAGACTTAAACGGCAAGCTACGGATGTTTTAGACCCAATAAAAAGGGATGCAACTTGAACTGCTGGTATTACCGCGGCGGCTGGCACCAGTCTTTCCCAGTCCTTATTCCTCTACATTTTTACAGTAAAGAAAAGTTTTTCTATACGAAAAACACTTTGGTTCGCTTTATCACACTTGCGTGCATTGTAAAAGATCCGCGACTGCTGCACTCCGTAGAGCTAGGAATAGTGTCTCAGATTCCTTCTCGGGGCGACTCCGCTAAGAGCCCCTAATGATCATCGCCTTGGTAGGCAATTACCCCACCAACAAGCTAATCATGCGCAGACTCATCCTTGAGCACGAGTTTCAGGGATCTACCTTTCCAGGTCGAATCCCCTATCAAGTATTAGACACAGTTTCCCGTGCTTATCCTTGACTCAAGGGTAGATTATCTACGTGTTACTGAGCAGTTTGCTTTCACCTATCTTACGACGGCAAAAAACTTGCATGTCTAAACCCAAACCAAATAGCTGCATCCTCCAGCAGGATAAACTGGAATTAAACAAAATGTTTATTTATGAAATTAAAAATTTCAAATCCTTTTTGCTTCCAAAAGATTAAAGGTAACCTTTTGAAATTTGCTATTAAAACTAATATTTAAATCAATAAATTAATATCTAAATAATTTCACTAACGACATCAGCACTGATGTTCCTATCCAATTCAATTTCACAGAATTAGATAAATATTATTTAGAAAGATCGCTCCATTGCTTTAAGACATAACTAGAATTGATCATCTTCACACTCGACTCAGTGGTCGTGCGCTCATTCTAGCCTCAAAATTATCAATTGAAGCTTTGGATATTATCTCCAAAGTTTTCATTATGTTATATCAGACAAAAATTCATTTATAAACTTATCGCCATCTTAGAAATACTTTTACCGACGGTCACGCAAAAAATGCTTTACAATCTTCCAAGCCTCAAAAACGACCAATCCTGAAAGACCTGCTGCAACTGAAATTCCCAACTGTGCTCCGCTCAAAGCAACAAATCCAAACACACTTCCAAGAGCCGTATAGATCGCAATAAGGTGCAATGCTCCCGAGATTAACACTGCATAAATTAAATATTTGTTGTTCAGAATTCCGGTCTTAAACAAACTATTATTAGATTTACATGAGAACGCAAAGAACATTTCGAAGAATATTGCTGTTGTAATTGCCATCGTTCGAGCTGCTTCAATTCCGAAATTATTCAATCCATAGTTAAATACGACCAAGGAAGAGACTACCATAAGAACCCCTGCAAGTAAAATCCATTGCCAAATTCCCTTCAGTAATCCATCTTTTCTCGGACGATTTTTCATAATATCTTTTTCCGCAGGTTCGACTGCTAACGCTAAAGCGGGAAGAGAATCTGTAACAAGATTCATCCAAAGAATTGCAAGAGGTAAAAATATCAGGGGCCATCCCAGCAATAATCCGACAATCACAATAAGAACCTCTCCAGCATTAGCCGCCAATAAAAACTTAATCGACTTCTTCATATTATCAAACACTCGCCGACCCTGTCGAACTGCCTTAATAATAGAAGCAAAATTGTCATCAAGCAAAACCATGTCTGAAGAATCTCGCGCAACATCACTCCCACGAATCCCCATCGCAATTCCAATGTTTGCTTTTTTTAGCGCCAAAATATCATTAACTCCATCGCCAGTTACTGCAACAGTTTCATTTTGTTTTTCTAAAATTTCAACAATTTTTAATTTCTGTTGCGGAGTCACTCTCGCAAAAATCGTCCTATCTCTAACCACCTCATCCCATTTTTCATCAGGCAATTTATCTAACTCGCATCCCTCAATTAATTTGCCCTCAAGCCCAATCTTCTCAACAATCGCTTTGGTCGTGAAAGCTGAATCTCCCGTGATAACTTTAATCTTTATCCCTGCAGCCATAGCTTCCATAATCGCATCTTTAACTTCCTTTCTCGGCGGATCAATCATCCCCGCAAATCCCACAAACACCAGATGATTCTCGGCGTCGTCTTGCTTAATGTCTGTAACTTGCCTAAATCCAAATCCAAGGACCCTTAGACCTTCACCTTCCATAACCCTAGAAATTTTCACTAATTCCTTTTTTCGTTTAGCCGTCATTAATTTCAATTTTCCTTCAACAAATTCCTTAGTGCATCTATCGAGGACAAACAATGGCGCTCCCTTGACATAACTTGTTCTAATCTTTCCATTCTCTCGGATGATCGACATCATTTTTCGCTCTGAATCAAAAGGATATTCTTTTACACGTCCATTTTTCCCAACAACTTCTCCCTTACATATTCCAAATCTTTTAGCAACTTTAATCAATGCAATTTCTGTAGGGTCTCCAAGAATCTCATCCGCTTCGTCTCTCGCATTATTACACAAAATCCCTATCTTCAAAATCTGCTTTTCCCGAACACTCAATTCTTTAATTCCGTCCACAAGGATTATCCTTCCCGAATAAATTTTATCCACTTTCAATTCTTCCTCTGTCAGGGTCCCCGTCTTATCTGTGCAAATTACTGTGGCCCTCCCCAAGGTCTCAACTGCAGGGAGTTTCCGAACCAAAGTATTAACCTTATACATATGTTTAATCGCAATTGCAAGAGTGATAGCAATAATCGCCGGAAGGGCAGAAGGTATCGCCGCCACAGCTAAGCTAACAGAGACCAAAAACATCTCAACCTTGTCAATCCCCACCGCAATCCCTATGAAAAACGCAACCGAAACAAAAACCAAAATTGCAATAGAAATATTTTTTGAAAAGGTATCTATCTTTTCCTCTAAAGGCATCTTTTCGTCAGTCGTAGTCTGAACAAGGTCAGCCAACTTTCCAAACTCGGTATTATTTCCAGTCTCAACAACAACGGCAGTCGCCCTTCCACGAACAACCGAAGTTCCTGCATAAAGTAAATTTTTTCTATCTGCCAAAACAATTTCTTTTCTCAAGGTCTTCTCATTTTTTTCAACCGGAAAACTCTCCCCCGTTAAAACAGCTTCGTTAATCTGTAAATTATCTTGCTTAATAATCCTACAATCTGCGAGAATCTTATCACCCGCATCAAGTATAACAATATCTCCCGGAACTAAATTTCTAGAATCAATTTCCTTATGAACTCCCTCACGACTCACCGTTACTTTATATTGTAAACTCTTTTTCAACTTCTCGATAATCGCTTCTGCCTTATATTCCTGAATAAATCCAATAATTGCATTTAAAATAACTACCACCATAATAACAATTGCATCAAGCCAATGCCCAATAAACATAGAGATAATCGCAACCAGAATCAAAATATAAACCAACAAAGAATTAAACTGTCCAAGAAAAATCATGAACTTACTCTTTGTCTTAAATTTCCGAAGAACATTCTTTCCATATTTCGCAAATCTCTTTTGAACCTCTGCCTCAGTTAGACCTTTCTCAGAACTTTTCAACCCCTTCAAAACACTCTCGGAGGAATGCGCATGCCAATCCATAAAATACCTAGGAAAATTAGAATTATAAATCTTTAGAATTAACTAGGTAACCCTGGAGGCGCAGGTTGTCCGACAAAGTTGGACGGCACCGTCGTTTCGTGAGAAATGATAATTTTTCTCGAAGTAAATACGAAAACTTGTTTTCGTTAAATAAGAGGATACACATCTGAAGGAGATATCTCCTTAGAATTAAACGCCTTCTTCAACAGCTTCACTAACACTCACACTTTCTTCATCATCATCAGAAACTTTATTCTTCGCTTCCTCATCAGCCTGTTCAGCCAAAGCCCTCATCTTCTCTTCAATTGCGCTCTCCGCCGACTTCAAGTCCCGTTCCTTTTTCTCTCGAGCCGCTTTCTTCTTTCGTGGTTCTTCTAAGATAAGTGCTTCTCCAACAAAATCTTCAAGAGTTGGCAATGGTTTATCAATCTTATGAGCCTTCATATATTCCCGCGCCAATAACCAGAAAAATAACCCCATAGATTTATTCGACTTATTATTCCCAATCATAACTACGTCAATGTCCGCAGTGTGATTGTTCGTATCACAAAGTCCGATAACCGGAATTCGAATATTCTTAGCATCCGCCAAAGCGTTCTTATCCATCCAAGGGTCACAAATGAAAATCATCTTTGTCTCAATAAAATCCTCCAAAACAGTGTTAGTCAAAACTCCGCTCGGGTATTTCTTTGTAAAAGTTCGAACACCAGTCAACTCAGCAAACATCTTAGCCGCTCTCCATCCAGCCTCCCTTTTACAAACAAGAGTCCAGTCTTCAGGTTTATACTCCTTAATAAAATCAATTCCTTCAGCCAACTTCTTATCAACAAGCAAGGTATTTAAAATAGCAAGACCATCAAGTCTCCTTCGGTAAACATACTTCCGCATAGTCGGAGTAATTACCTTAGTTCCAAGATATGACGCCGTCTTAATATAATCTTCAAGAGGGGTCAAAATTGTCTGATCTTCTTTCTTGTCGCCATCACTTACGCTTGGCATTTTTTCCTTTTTATCAGGTTTTATCTCCTCTTTCTGAGTATCAATGCCCTCATCAGAGGGTACTTGCAGCTGCGCTACAACTGGTTCTTTAACAATAGTTTCTTTTGTTTTTACCATATTTGTATATAATTCCGCTCAGGAGTTTAGAAAATTTCCGAAGAAATTTTCTCAATGAAACATCTTCCCTAGACCTACTTGGTTGATGTTACTTAATGCTACTACGGATTTCTCCGCCCCGCACCTGACGCGTATAGTTGATGAGAAAATTGGGTATTTAAAGTTTAGCGTTTACCAAAATTCCACAGGAATTTCTACCATAGACTTGCCTTTCAGAACCTTGGAAATAAGTTTGTCTTTACCTTCATAGTAAATTCCATCTCCATCATTATCATATACTTTCTCACCATTTTTTTTCACCCAAACAAATCTCCTAATGAGATCTTTTTTAGTCCCCCAGCCACACTTTGCAAAGAATTTTGTCTTGCCCGTAAAACCAATAATCGTTTTGTCCATTTTTTTAGATTGATTAACCATGGCATTAACCATTAGTTTACCATAACCCTTTTTCTTAACTGATGAAATTGTACTGCAAACACCTCCAATATTGTAAGTCTTGCTTTTGTATTTTACTTTGATTGGCCTAATTCCTCCAAAAGAAACTATTCTACCCTTTTTCTTGACCATCACCCACAAAGTATTAGGCTCATAATCTTTCTTGAAATCTTTTCGGTTCTTCTCACCAAATTCTTTTACTCTCAATTCCTCTAATGCTTTTTTATCTCTTCTATTAAGGTCTTTACTTTTAACAACATCAACAACAAAGTCTCCTTTTAACTTTCTGCTTAAAAATTTCTCAAGAAGGTCTACCTTGTAAATAACATTCAATTTAGTTTTATCCGATTCAATTAAGGCCCGCCCATACATTTCTTCTATTTGAATTAGCTTGAGAAGCCTAATTTGGAGACCATAAAAGTTAATCTTGGCATGATTTGATTTAAACAAAGTACTTTCCTTCATTGTTTTGTAACCCTTGCCAACACTATCAACTTCGACTTTCAAATCTCCTTTCTTAATAATTAACGTTTCCCATCGGGGAGAGTAATAATATTTTATTTTGTTCTTTTTTAACGCCCTTACAACCTTTGGAAAATTCTTCTTATGTTCTGGAATCATTATGTCAATATCATTAACATTAATGCCCTTATTCTTAGTATAATAAAAATGTGCAAAACTCCCATAAACTATCGTTGGAATTCCTGCGTCTTCGCAAATTTTAATAATCTTTTTAGCAAAAATTACTAACTCTTTGAAATGTTCTTTATTCTTCGGATATTTCATTTTCCCCCTAAGCCCCTATAAAACTCAACAACTCAAATACTAACATTGCTGGCCAAACGATCGCTTTCAAAAGTCCCAAAACGCCGTTCCAAAAGCCAGTTGCTGTAGAGATGTAATAAATCGCCGCACCGAGAAATCCTAGAAAATAAGCACATCCGCCGCAAGCACCCCTTCCAGTTCCACAAGATATTTCTTTTGTTTTCTTTACCATTTTAACCTCCTTTAAATTTAGTTTATCTAAATTTTCATGATTGATTTCTAATCATTCTTTTGATTTAGTTTATCTAAATTTTCATGATTGATTTCTAATCATCTTATTTATTTAGTTCCCGTTCGATTTCCATAACTCTTCTCAACTTAATCAAACGCTCTCGACCATAAATACCCGTTTTAATAAACTGCCCACCAAAGCCGACGCAATAATCTGCCAAAGTATCATCCATCGTTTCTCCGCTACGATGCGAAAAAATCATCACGATATTATGTTGTTTACAAAACTGCACAACATTCTTCACTTCAATCATAGAACCAATCTGATTTGGCTTCACAATCATCGCATTCATCGCACCAGAACTAACCGCCCTACGGACCAATCGCATATTCGTCGTAGTCAAATCATCACCTACAATTAAAGTCTTAGATTTATTCTTTTCAATAGCATTCAAAATTTCCTTGAACCCAGAAAAATCCTCTTCTTGCATTCCATCCTCAACATAAAAAATCCCAAATTTTTTAATCAATCTCTCAATATAATCTGCCTGATCAACCTTGTCCCGAATCAATTCTTTATTTTTATATTTATAATACCCCCGCTCATAAAAAGAAGAAGCCGCAATATCAAGCCCAATTCTCAAGCCGTGTTTTTTTGCAACGCTCTTTAAAATTTCAAGAACTTCCTCATTCGTCAACGATGTCATCCACGGGCCCTCATCACTTCTCCGGACCCTCCATCCTTTCTCCTTCTTTCTTAATAATTCTTTTGCATCTTCATAGGCCCTAAAGTTCACCGTTACTGCTCGCGAAAAAGTTTTCTCTCTCGGAATCAATAAAAATTCTTGGAAATCCGGTTTCTTACCTTTAATCATCCCAGAATGCACTCCCCCCCCAATACAATTTCCAATCGGCATTGGCATCTTTGGTTTCAACCCCCCATTTACCTCGTCGTTAATAAATTGCCAAAGCTCTTTCCCATTATCCGCAGCAGCTGCCTTCAAAAAAACACTCTCCATCGCATAGCTAACATTCCCCCCAAACTTCCCATATCGTCCTTCAAATCTTTTCATCAATTCAACCAACAGTTTCAAATCCTCGATTTTCTTAATAAGAAAATTCTTATGTTTCAGCATAGGACAAAAAACTTTCAACATTTTCAGGCTATGCTCAATCCCCTTAGAATTATAATCCTGCACTTCGCTCTTTCCTTTCGACTTTCCAGATGGTGCGCTCACAACAAACTTACCCTCATAAGTTTCCAACTCAATCTGCACAGTTTTCTTCTTCCGAGAATTCTTCACCAAGCTGGCCATCACTTCTCTAACAAACATACATCATAAAACTAAGAGAACATTATAAACTTTACTTCTTTGAAGCAGCAGCCTCAGAATAACCTTTCTTCAAAATATCCATCAATTCCTTAACTGGAATAATTTTATCACAACGATAAGCATTCGCCCCAGAAAAAGCAAAGCCCCTAGAAAGTCTACCCGCCCCCGAATTTGTAAGGGCATTAGCAATACAATAAGGAGATTCTTGAGGATTACATTTTTCAAGACAATGATAATAACATCCGAATTTCCCCCCCTCGCCACGGGCTATTCTCTCCAGATACTCATTATTAATTGCGCGGCCAACAAGTCCAACAGGGCTATCTATCAAAACAATATCTTCCTTCCTAGCTCGAAGATATTCTTCCTTGAATTTAATGTTAGCATCACATTCATAAGTCACTACAAAACGAGTCCCCATCTGAACACCGGCAGCCCCCCAACTAAATGCCTTATAAATATCTTCTCCAGTATAAATCCCCCCCGCAGCAATGACCGGAATATTTCCAAATTTTTCTACTTCCCTTATTGTTCTTACAACTTCCTTTTCAAGAGCACTTTCAACAAACTCTGGATTTTCTAACTTCTTTCTTCCAAAGCCTAAATGCCCTCCAGCCTTTGGCCCCTCTACAACAATCGCATCCGGAAGACGACCATATTTTTCCCAAGCTTCACACATCTTTCCAGCAAATCTACCATAAGAAGTAATTGGCACTAGCTTCATTAGAGAGTCTCCTACAATCTCTGGAAGATTCTCACAAAATCCTGCACCCGTAATTAATAAATCCGCACCAGCCTCAACCGAAGCTCTAACCAAACTCTCATAATCTGTCAGAGCCACCATAGCATTCACACCAATAACTCCCCCAGACATACTCCTCGCTTTCCCAATCTCCACTATTAAAGCAGCTGCATTTGCCTCTGCATAATTTCCATTAAAATTCTTATGGTCTCCAAGTCCTACACTCGCAATAACTCCCACTCCCCCTTCATTCGCAACGGCGGCGGCCAAACCACTCAAAGAAATCTTTACACCCATACCCCCCTGTATAATCGGAACAGGGACTATTAATCCACCAATATTCAGCTCAGGCATTACTATCATACTAAACTTATTCACAAATACTACTTAAAAATTTATATACTAAACTTATTCACAAATACTACTTAAAAATTTATATACTAAACTTATTCTAAATCCTCGGTTGGAATTTCCGCTATTGGAGATTCATCCTCTTCTTCAATTTCTGGCTCTTCACCGGAATCCGCAAGTTCCATCATCTCCCCACCTGCAGCAATGTCCCTCTCTTCCTGCTTCTCTGCCTCCTCTTTAGCAGCATCAGAAATCTTACTTTCTTCAATCTTAATCTTCTCAAGAGGTTCTTCTTTTCGCTCAGGCATTGGTCTATTAACCGAAATCGGCAAAACACCACTATCTAATTCTTTCTCAGCAATTCTTAATGGATCATAATTAACCCCATTCAAATCTTCTTCACTCATCTTAGTTAACAAAGGAGCATCCATAGAAATTTGCAAACCCCGAGCCCCGATAATTCGTGCTCTTTCATACTTAGAAAATTCTTGTTTTTCAGCCATTTTATTTACCAAGGACAAATTCCTTAATCTTAGGAAACATCTCTGCCCATTTAGATTCAACAAGCTTTAAAATAGTTTCCATGTCTTCTGAAGTGATAACCCCCGACTTTCCTTTTTGCATTGCAGTAATTCTTGGTTCCCCACCATTATCTCCAACAGCAATTGTTAATCTAAATTCAGAAACAGCCTCTTCTTCCTTGCTAACATCCACCACAATTTTTTTACCAATTTTATGAAAAGTCATACTAAAAGATAAAACATCTTTATTTAACGGGATTCCTTTATCACTATAGCCTTCAACTTTATCCTCTTCAGCATTATAAATAGGCATTCGAGCTCTACCTAAAGCAATCAAAGATGCTAATCCTGCAACATCCAATAAGTTACCATCATCATTAATTGTAACGATATCTACAAAAACCTGCCAAACTTTCTCACCTTCTTTAATACACAATCCCTTAAAATCAATAAATCCAGATTCTCTAATCCCTCTATCAATAACTCTAGCAAGCTCAACTGATTCAATTCCCGGCCTGCCCATATCAAATTGCTGCGAAGCCATAGGGTGCAATTCCGCGTTAGTCATAAAAGTTCCTTGATCTTGAGAATCAGGATATGGAGCAGCCAAAGCTAAATGAACGCCAGCTAAAACTTCTGTTTTTCCAAACTTTACACTAACTGCACTCGCAGAATTCTCACTAATTCCATCTTTAACAACAAGTTTTCGATACTCATCACTCTTTCGACCATCAAGTCTCTTATTCTCTGCAATAAATTCTTCAATTTTTTCTTTCTGCAAATTAGGAATTATAAAATCACCCATTGTTGCCCTCCAAGGGTACACCTTTGGGTGCACCATTCTCTCCATTTACATTTTTAAGTGCTTCCATTTGAACTACCAAAATTTTCTCACATGCTTTCTTAGCTAATTCTATGGTCTCCTTAAATTCTGGAATAGAAATTTTACCATCTAATTGCAAAAGGGCAAGATTTTTTGTCCTCGAAGTGAAAACCATTGGGATATCTGTAGAACCTTCCCCATCATGGAATAGCGAGTCTTCATATTTATCTAAATCAACAACTAAACTCTTATCAATCTTCCCGACTCCAATAGCCGAAACCATTTCCTTCATCGGAATTCCTGCATGAGCTAAGGCCATAGCGGCAGCATTAATACCCGCAACCCGAGTCCCAGCATCTGCCTGTGGAATTTGAATAAAAACATCAACAACAGTATTTGGAAATTCAGATAAATCAACAACAGAACTTAAAGCCCACTCAGTAACTTTAGAAATTTCTTCACTTCTCCTGTTTGGTCCAGGTCGAATCCTGTCTTCAACAGAAAATGGCATCATTCCATAATTTACTCTTAAAACTCCATTTTTTGGATTTTGCATATGTTGTGGATGAAGTGTTCTTGGACCTCTAACAACTGCAATAGCCTTTGTCTTTCCTGTTTCAAAAATAGCCGAACCATCTGCACTCGGAACAACTCCCACCTTCGCAGTCATAGGTCGAACCTCGTCCATGGCTCTTCCACTTTCTCTTTTAGTATACAAATTTTTCTTAACTGCCATTATTCATTATCTTCTCCAACATTTTGTTCAGATTCTCCATCAGTATTTTCTGCAATAATCTCAGGAGAATTAACTTTCAATCCAAGTTTCTTAATAAACTTCTCAACCTTTTCGGTCAATCCAGTAATTGTAGCGTGGGCAACGATAAATTCGATAATTTTCTTTGTAGCAAGTTCTTTATCAGAATCATTTCCAGAAATCCAAACCTTTCCATTCTGACCTACTGTAATGCTACATCCAGTCGCATCCTTAATCATCTTAACCATACTTCCTTCTTTACCAATAATTCGAGGAACTTTGTTCGGACTAACTGAAATAATCATCCCCCCCTCAATTTTTCCAAATCCCCTCATCTTCATAGAAAGGTCAACGCCTCTGGATTTAACATCCCAAACCTTAACAACAACCGCTTCTCCAAAATCTAAATATTCTCTCATTTCATTTCTATTGATATATCTTGGAACTTCTGCCACAGGCAAAAATGCGTTCTGTGCTCCGCCAAAATCAATTAACCATCCGTTAAATGTAATATCTACAATTGTTCCAATAATCGTATTTCCTCTTCGAGGATAGTAAGCTCCAGAAACTGGAATAACTCTAACATGTTTTTCAAAAATATTCATAATTCCATATCGTCCAGCTACAACATCTCCACCATCTCGGTAAGCACCATCACCAGGTAAATATTCATTTCCAGAGACTAATGTCTCTCCCGGAATAACGATTTGTCTTTTTTCTATAACCATATTATTTTTCTAGATAATCTATAATTTTATGACATCCATTGATGCCCAATTTTTTTATCTTAATCATTTATTAGAAAATGGCTTTATAAAGTTTGCGGGTAAATTTATAAAGTTGATTTCTGTTAAATCACATGAGCTTACAACAATTAAATTCTAATTTCAATAGCCTTCCAAAACAATTCTCAAGTGATCTTGAAGATAGTTGGATTGCAGTGTTAGAAGGGAAAATTGTGTTC
>JAHJSH010000008.1 GCA_018830525.1 Nanobdellota archaeon
AATGTTGATTTATTAATAATTTTTACCCTCTTCATAACCTATCTAATAGATAGGTTAAGTATTTAAATCTTTTGGAGTAATTTAAAAGTAATTAATCCTGTTCGGAGATACTGAACCGATTGATTCATATATCTGTGAGGGTAAAATTATGCATCCTTGAATTCTAACAAATAACTCTTATCATCAAAGACCGAATAACACCCCTCAACAAATGCCCCAACACTAGCGATATTTATATCATCTTTTTTCAAAACAATACTATCAATAGAAGAATTAATCTGTTTAATCTCTTCGGTATAGTTCTTTTGGTTTGTAGAAAAAACAATTGGAAAATGGTCATGACCTCGAAACATAGTCCAATAATTATTTTTCTTCATTTCTCTAAAGTTACAAATGACTCTTCGTTCACGAGTAAACCCAGAACCATTATCATAAAGGATTCTCCCCCAAACGTCGGAGGGAGATTCTTCAGACCGGATCCCCATAAGTGAACCATGAACATAAACCGCCCGCTTATTTCCAACTCTTCGAATAACCTTCATTCCTTTTTTGATTCCCCTTCTATTATCTAAATTATCACGGATATATTTTCCTTCAAGAGTATTTCCCCAAACATCCCAATACTCTTTCAATGGCCGCACCAAATTCGGAGAATAGACCTCATTCCCTAAACTCAAATCATAATCATGATTACCAATTAAAATAATTTTATCCATTTTCAAATCCAAAATGTCTCTCAAAATCTTTGGCTCATCATAATCTCCAAGAAAAACTGCCCGCCCAATTTTCTTATCTTTAACAAGGGACTTAACTAGCGGAACTGGATTTCTCCCGTGAAAATCCGATGCAATAAATGTTTTCATATTAATCTTCTCCGATTCCGAATTCTTTTCGCAATACCAACAGCCCCAAGTGTCGCACTCGCAATCAATGCAGTTCCCAAAACTTTTCCGACATTATGTTCAAAAACTTCCGGAAGAGGGCCAGCGTGATTCCTATAAACTTCCAATCCCAAATATGATAATGCCGTTGCTGTTTGAATTCCAGTTTTAATTTTTCCATATCTATTCGCCCGAATCGTAGACTTCTTTTCAGCATCTTTCTTACAATTCTCAGGATAAACAACTGCCTTATAACCTTCTTCTAATTGATCAGTAAGATCTCCTCGAGATTTTTGAGAAATACCATCAACAACAAAATTTGCCAACATAGTTATCGGCAGAAAATAATTTCCCATCATAAGTTCATTAACTGCCATATATCCTCCAATAACCCCATTCTTCACTTTATCCACCAACGGATCTAATCGTGCCCCCTCCACTGTTTGCATATTCCATCTACGGGCAACAATTCCATCAATAGCATCGAGAAGATAACCCCCTCCAATCATTCCAATCCCAACTAAATCAGTATAACTGCTCTGCATCAATCCCAGCCCAACGGCACTTAATGCAATAGAACTCGCAGTAATCCGATTAGGATGGCATACTTGTTTCAATTTATCTACGAGTTTCTTCCCCATGATTTCTTTCCACCAATTTTTCCCAGAACTAGAGTTACTTCTTCATCTCAATTTTCTTTAATCCGCCCATATATCCCTGCAAAACTTTCGGGATCTTAATCGAACCATCTTTCAACTGATTATTTTCCATAACTGCAATCAATGCTCGGGGAGAAGCAACAACCGTGTTATTCAATGTATGCGCAAAATAATTCCCTTGTCCTCCATTAATCCTAATTCCCATCCTCCGTGCCTGTGCATCTTCCATATTAGTACAACTTCCGACTTCAAAATATTTTTTCTGTCTAGGAGACCATGCTTCAATATCTGCCGATTTGGCCTTCAAATCTGCCAAATCTCCCGAGCAACACTCAAGTTTCCTAACAGGCACATCCAATTTTCTAAAAAATTCGGCAGTCCAATTTAACATTTTATCATACCATTTATAACTTTCTTCAGGCTCACAAACAACAATCATTTCTTGCTTTTCAAATTGATGAACTCTATATAACCCTCTTTCTTCAATCCCATGCGCCCCCCTTTCTTTTCTAAAGCAAGGAGAATAACTCGTCAATGTCTGAGGCAAATCTCCTTGTTTCAAAGTCTTATCCTTAAATAATGCAATCATAGAATGCTCGCTAGTCCCTATCATATACAAATCCTCCCCCCCAATTTTATACATCATCGCATCCATCTCTGCAAAACTCATAACTCCAGTAACCACATCTGCACGAATCATATATGGCGGGACCACATATTCAAATCCCTTCTCAATCATAAAATCTCTAGCATAGGTCAAAATAGCCGCATGTAATCTAGCAATATCGCCCCTCAAATAATAAAATCCTTGCCCAGAAGTTTTTCTTGAACTATCTAAATCAAGACCTCCAAGTTTCTCCGCTAATTCCGCATGATTAAAAATTTCATAAGTGGGAACCTTTGGATCTCCTATAACCTCTAATTCAACATTTTCAGTGTCATTCTTACCCAATGGAACAGACTCATGAATAATCTGTGGAATTTTCATCATTATCTCCTTAACATCCTCAGCTAACTTTCCCGCCTTAGCCTCAATCTTCTCAATCTTCGCTGGAATCTCCTTAGCCTGTACAATTAAACCTTTAGCATCTGCCTTCTTCCCAGCCTTCATCAATTTATTAATCTCTTCAGAAATCTTATTTCTCTCCGCCCTTAAATCATCAGTCTTCTTCTTTTCCTTTCTCCACTTAGCATCCAAATCAATGACTTTATCAACAAGTTCTAACCTACCATTCTGAAATTTCTTCTTAATATTCTCTTTCACTAGCTCCGGAGTCTCTCTGATGAGTTTTATGTCTATCATATTCAGGTAACCCTAGGATTATATTTAAACTTATTCATTAAACTAACAGTCACTACTCCACAATTTTTTGTATCTACTGCTCATGGACGAATTTTTTGAGAAAGACTTATAAGCCATTCATGACTCAAATATATACATTGGAACATATAGTTCCTAAAGATTACAATGGGAGACAACTTTGATTTATTTTTCAGAAGAAAACCAGCTTTAATGCTGATAGCCTTAAAGAAAGTCTCACGAGCAAAGTATGGTTCTCAATTAGCGAAGGAGGTTGATTGCACATATTCTCATGCCGTGAAAATTCTACAAAACCTCGAAGAACTAGGATTAGTAAGCTTCGAAAAGAAAGGCCGAATCAAAATAATCAAACTTACAAAAAAAGGAACTGATGTCGCAGAACATATCGAGGCGATCAGAAAATTAGTTGCTTAATTCTTAATCCAAATCCTTGATAAAATTTACATAAGTTTCTTTCCTTTCATAACCGAACTTCCCAATTTTATCAGCGAGATAATTCACGCTCGCGAAAGTCTCAATAAAAGTCACCCCCCGATTTCTAACTCTTCGTTCAAATTCTCTTAGAAAAGCAGAACCAATCCCATTGTTCCTATATCCTTCCAAAACAGCAATTCCAGACAATTCTGCCCAATTTTCTTTCTTATTAACTTCACCAAACACGATTCCAATAATCTTCGAATTGTAGTCTGCAACAAGAAATATGCCTCCCTTGTTTTTTATAAGTCTTACAAGATATTCCTTAGAATATCCCCTCCCAAGTTCCTGAATCTCCAAAACTTCACCAATCAAGTTAATATCTTTCTTCCTAGCACTTCTTATCAACACTTTTTTCATATGTAATTTGCCTTGAGTTTCCAATTTCCCTCCATTTTTCTGAATCCCAAAGATATTTTGTAAATAACAAAACTTCGTTCTCGAATTGCAACGGGAGAAACCAATAATCTTCGTTCCCTTTTCCAGTATATACCATTCTTTCAACATGAAGATGAGGACCCAAATGAGCCATCAAACCAGTGTAACCAGTCACAGCAATTGGCTGTCCTTTTTCAACGTTCTCACCTTCAGCAACGAGGCTACTATTAAATCCAAGATGCTCATATCCAGTATAAATCTCACGGCCATGGCAGATTTCTATCCGATTCCCTCCCTCCCAATATCTAGAATTTCGAATATCTCCACACTCCGGGAAATCATTGCCTCCCCTTTTCGAGTCTTGTCTTATATAAATTACTCTTCCCGAAGCCATTGCTAATACTTCTGTCCCAATCGAGACAATAAAATCACAGGCATTTGCTAAAGCTTCAACCCCCCGGTGAGCGGGAGATTCAAATGGAGAAAAACCCTCTAAATCATTCTCGTTTACCGGCCAACCATATAATTCAGTTTTCATTCCAATTATAGTTTCAAAGACTAATACTTAAGATTTATTGTGGTCAGGTCTTTGCTTAATTAAAAATTAAAAATGGCCTCGAGGGGATTTGAACCCCCGACACCTAGATTAAGAGTCTAGTGCTCTAACCAGGCTGAGCTACGAAGCCATTATGTATCTCTCAGACTGGTAACCAGGCCGAGATTATTTGAAATTGACTAAACATAACTTCTCAATTTTAAATGATTGAGTCAAGCTACGAAGCCATTAATTAAACTGGGAGAATTTCATTTAAAAAAGTATCTAATCAGTCATCAACCCTAACTGTATTCTTACACTTCACACACTTATAGAACTTAGATTCAGGCTCATCTCCAGATCTCATTTGCCGAATCCAGAAATAAGATTTCTTGTGTTTACATTTCTTACAAACAAAATCTGTAATTGGATGAACTTCTCCCTCATCCTTCTCATTAACAACTGCAACAGCTACATGCTCCCGGACCTCTTCCTTCATCATCATATTAATTCTCCCCTTCGCCGTATAACTACATCTAGGACACCCCGCCTTCGTTTTTTTCATCATTAGAAGCGCACCACATTTAGGACAAAATTCCATCAAATATGTTAATTGCCTCCATATATAAAACTTCCCCTAACAAAGCCCTTTTTCATTCGGAGATCGCCCAGATTCAAAGAAAATTAACTTCGCCCAACCAACAAAAGGAATTCTAAAAAGAGCTTTTCCGATAATCTGTTCTTCCATGATATTCAATTCCGAAACCAACTGCTGTGAATTCGTCTTATAATTGTCTCCTTTTGTAGAATATGTTTCTCCAGTTTCAACAACCCGATGAATCAAAGGATTAGCAGCACCACCATGAAATATAATAACATCCCCGACTTCAATATTTTTTGCTCTAACAACAAAAATCAAATCTCCTTTCGCAAAACCATTAGGGAAATCCCAGCCTTTTGTGTCGCCAATATTTATCCCATATTGCCCATAAATCGGACTCGTAAATGTATTCTCAAAACCTGCATCTTGATGATACATTGAACAACTCTCGACGATAACTATCGGCAAACTAGTCCCCGTAATCAATGATAATCCTGGAAAGAAAACAAATTTAATAACAATAAATGCAATAAGAAGAGTTACCGCAAACGAGGCCCAACTATCTTTTTTCAAAAATTTCCAAAACTTTTGCCAATATTCCGTTACCTTTTTCATATTACCTTCAAGCGTTATGTGTTTATAAGATTTTACAAATATCTAACAAATTTATTTTCCTTATCGACTAAAATATTCTTAGGAGAAATAGCTTCATCCGTCAATTCGAATCCCATAATGATTATTTCATCTCCAATCTTAATTTTGTGAGCGGCCGCACCATTAATGCAAATTACTCCAGAATTTCTCTTTCCAACAATTACATAAGTTTCCAATCTTTCCCCATTAGTATTATCTACAATCAGAACTTTTTCATAAGGCCATAAACCAACTTTTTCAATTAAATCCTCGTCGATAGTTATACTCCCAACATAATTCAGATTTGCTTCGGTAACTCTTGCTTTATGAATCTTAGACCTCAAAACTTCCCTCATCTTTATAAAAAATAACTAACTTATATAAACTTAAGGGGGGTTAGATTAATAACTGCTATAATCCTCCCCTAACTAAGGAATCAGCTTGGAACCCAATGATAAAAAAATTTAGAGACAAAATAAAAAAACATTTATCCGAAGTATTAGAACTAAAAACTTCTCCCCATTCAATAGCAATGGGATTCGCATTAGGAACTTTTATTGCAATTCTTCCCACCTTTGGATTAGGAGCTTTTATAGGATTATTTTTTATAATGATTTTCAAAAAGATAAGCAAGGTTTCAATGTTTATCTCCTTCGCAATATGGAATCCCCTAGTCTTGGCATTTCTAACGACGGTAGAATATGGAATCGGAGATTTAATTTATTCAGATTTACCAATAATTTATTTTAAATTTGAAATTTTCAATAAGATTTTTCTATTCACTAGAAGAATCCTAATTGGGAGTATTGTTTTAGCAACGACAATAAGTATAATTTGTTACATTCTAATTTGGTATTTTTCAAAGAAATACCAAAAAAAGAGATTTGGATCTGTGGGTGAAGAGTTATCTCAGGTAGGAGAAGTCCTAAAAATATAATCCTCCAACTATAGAAATCTTTATAAAGTATATACATGTCCGTATATACAAGATGTATAACAATGGAAGATATATTTGACCACACAATTTTATGTAGCAAATGTAATAAAAAAATGAAACCGAGTCTTTTGACCAGAAATGGTTTTAATTTAAGGGCTATAAAATGTGAAGACTGCGGAAAATCTCTAATTCATCCCGAAGATAAAAATGAATACGAAGAATTTATGAGATTAAAACAAAAAGAATATAATGTTAAAATGAGAATGGTTGGAAATTCCTACGCAGTCTCTATCCCCCGAGAAATCGTAGATTTTATGCAAGACCAAGAGAATGTAATGAGTAACATGGTAAGATTATGTTTTGAAGAAGCTGGAAAAATCAGCCTAGATTTCGATTCAAACAACGAAGAACACAAATCACGAGTGGTAAGCTCTGAAGAAGTTCGAGTAGTAAAAAATGGAAAACCTGTTTATCATGTAAGAAAAGTTTCTGACTCAGCAAACCCCAAGAACAATCAAACAAGAATATTTAAAGCAAAAAAAGAAGAGGAAGAAGAATACTAATGGTAATTAAGAAAAAAGAAGAATCAAAAGGCGCAATCAAACTAAGAGTTGCTGAGGCAATGTCTGATGATGCTTATCGAGGAATTGTAAGGATCGATGAAGATTTGATGAGAGAATTTGGACTAGAGAGGGGAGATATTATTTCTATTAAGGGGACTAGAGAAACAAATGCTATTATTGATAAATCATATCCTGCAGATAGGGGGCAGGAAATTATTAGGATGGATGCAATTATCCGAAAGAATGCAAAAGCCGATATAGGAGAGTTAGTAATTATAAAACCTTCCCCAGAGTTAATAGAAGTAGAAGAAGTAACAATTGTTCCTGCACAAAAAGGGATAAAAATTGAAATAAGGGGAAATCCAGATTCGATAAAAAATAGTCTTCTTGGGAGGGTCGTAAGAAAAGGGGATTTGTTGGTGCTTGGGGGGACAAGCAGGAGAAGAGATTTAATGTCAGACCCATTTGAAGATTTCCTAGGGGGAGGATTGGGAGAAATCTTTGGACAAATGGGTTTCGGATTTAATAATATGGGTGCATTTGGGGGGGGAGGAACCCAATTAAAGTTTTTAGTATCTGATACTTCCAAATCCGGGCCAGCAATAATTGGAGAAAATACAAAAGTTAATTTTAAGGGAAATTATGAAGCTGATGTAGTAGAAAGTATTATGGAATCTGATGTAAAGAAAACTCTAGAAATTGCATATGAAGATATAGGTGGATTAAAAAATGAAATTGGAAAAATCAGAGAGATGGTAGAGATTCCTATGAAACATCCAGAAGTATTTGAAAGATTAGGAATTGAACCGCCAAAAGGAGTCTTACTTTATGGGCCTCCCGGAACTGGTAAAACCCTTTTAGCAAAGGCAGTTGCAGCTGAAACAGACGCACATTTTATTTTATTAAATGGTCCAGAAATTATGTCTAAGTTTTACGGAGAATCAGAGAAAAAAATCCGAGAAATTTTCGACGAAGCAGAAAAGAATGCTCCGGCAATTATCTTCATTGATGAAATAGATTCTATTGCTCCAAAAAGGGAAGATTCTGGAGGAGAAGTTGAAAGAAGAGTTGTTTCACAATTATTAACTATGATGGATGGACTTCAAGCACGAGGAAAAGTAGTTGTCATTGGAGCAACAAATCGTATTAATGTTCTAGACCCTGCACTAAGGAGACCTGGAAGATTCGATCGAGAGATAGAGGTTGGTGTTCCAGATAAGGAAGGCCGATTACAAATATTACAGATTCATCGTAGGAATATGCCCCTTTGTCATTGGGATTATTCAATTTGTGATATTAAATTAGATGAATATCTAGATAAGATTCCTCTAGAAAATAAAGAAAAAATAATCGCTTCAGAAGATAAAATAAAAAAATTAAATCAAGAAAAAATTTCAAAAATAGATCTTATTAAAGGTCTAACTGAGAAATTTGAAACCTCTCAATCAGAAAAAGATTCCTTATCTCGAAAGCATTCTTCTCAAAAAAGGAAATTAATCCAGGCAATCAACGAATTAAACTCCTTTAGGCAAGAGTCCGAAAATAAATGGACCGATAACCTTCTGATAAAACTAAGATTAAAACAAAATGAGGTATCTGAACAAAATTCTGCTATAAAGAAGCTTGAAGAAGATATAAATAAAACTATGAATTCCTTAAAAAAATCACAAAAAGAATTAGAATCTCTAGATGAAAAAATAGAACATATTTCTAATGAGAAAAAATCTCTAGATGAAAAAATAATCAAGTTAAAAGAGGATATCCTGACACTAAAAAAAGTAAAAAATAAAAGAGAAAGTTTTTCACCAGAAAGAAGAAAAGAACTTTCAGAAGCAATGCGAATAAAATCCCATAGATTGAATATCCTCGGGAAAAATGACCCCCGTGCGGAGATGATTGAAGATGCTAAACGAAAAGATCAAATGGAATATTCTACACTCATCGAGGATCTCGAGAATGCCCTCGGTAAAAAAATATATGGACAATTTCAAAGGGATGTTAATGATAGTTCAGTTGAAGTTATGTTGGGAATTCTCGCAGGAAGAACACATGGTTTTGTAGGTGCGGATATTTCTGCACTGACTAAGGAAGCCGCTATGAATGTACTGAAGAGAAAATTACCAAATCTTGAGGTTGATGAAGAAAAGATATCTGAGGAAAAGCTTAAAGATCTAATTATTACTGAAGAAGATTTTAATGCTTCTCTGAGAGTTGTAAAACCTTCAGCAATGCGAGAAGTTTTGGTTGAAGCTCCTAATGTGGGTTGGGAAGACATTGGGGGGCTAAAAGAAATAAAGCAAGATCTCCAAGAAGCAGTTGAATGGCCCCTAAAACATCCAGATTCATTTACAAAAATGGGTATTAGACCTCCAAAAGGAATTCTTCTTTATGGACCTCCTGGAACCGGAAAAACCCTATTAGCCAAAGCAGTAGCCAATGAATCCGAAGCAAACTTCATACAAATCAAGGGCCCTGAATTACTAAGTATGTGGGTTGGTAAATCCGAAGAAGGAGTCCGAAAGATTTTTGAAAAAGCTAGGCAAGTTTCACCTTGTATTATCTTCTTTGATGAAATAGATTCAATTGCGAATAGGAGGGGGGGAGGAATAGATGGTGGATCGAGAGTAACAGAAAATGTTCTTAATCAACTATTAGCCGAGATGGATGGAATCGAAGATTTAACAAATGTAATTGTAATTGGAGCAACAAACCGTCCAGATATCCTAGACCCTGCGTTAATGCGTCCCGGAAGATTTGATAGAATAGTCTATGTTCCAGTTCCAGAGAAGGATGGAAGACTCCAAATATTAAAAATTCATACGGAGGGAATGCCACTTGCCGAATCTGTATCTCTAAATAAGTTAGCAGAAGAAACCGAAGGTTACACTGGAGCAGACATCGAATCTCTAGTAAGAGAAGCCGCAATGCTCGCGCTTCGAGAAGTTTGGGCAAATAATGAAGATATTGAAACAAAGAAAGTTACGAATAAACATTTAGAAAAAGCAATGGAAAAAGTCTTGCCTTCAGTCTCAAAGAATGATCAACAGAGATATAAATTAGTAGAATCCAAGTATCTTAGAAGTGCCAAAGCCGCATTGAATGATTCAAGTAGAACTTATGCTGGATAGGGATAGTAGGGAGAAGTTATGCTAGGTAGTAGTAAACCCAAGAGTTTACGATAGCAATAAATCTTATTTATGACAATAACTTTCGTGGGCTCGAGTTATTTGGGGGTTTGAGGGCAATAACTTTTTATAGTCTTTTCGATTATATTAATTATGGAAAAAGAAAGGGCTATATTTCTAAACGCATATGCAAATGTACCGGAACCCCTTAGAAAAGATACTATCGTTTTGATCGAAAAAGAACCATACTCTTGGGAAACAGCATATTTTGAAATAAAAAAAGAAACAGAACTGGGCAAGAAGATTTTAAAAACTCTAAAACAGATGGAGATATTAGGATGAGAGAAAAGAGATATTCCAAGGAAATAGAAGAGTTAGTTATCGCAAGGATAGAATCTCAACTACCTAATGAATTAAAACTTTTTGTAGGTAATGGACAGAGCTTTAGCAAGGCTCAAATGATAGAACACATAAAAGAAGGTGGTGTTATTGGCACTTCACTCGTTGATTCCCAAATGTCTTTTTTAAAAGCGGTGGCGAGTGGGGCTTTTATTAGTGCCATTAATACTGTTCAATGAAAAGAGGAATGATTATTTCTTGTCCGGATTATGATGATGTTACCAAGGCTTTTTTAGATTTTTCTCAGGAGATTAAAGATCTAGCGAAACATAAATCTTTACTCTTGAAAGAGTTAAACGGGGAGAATGCCAATGCCATTGAATTTGGCAAGGTTCTTTCAAAATTAGATTATTCATTTGTTTGTATTAATGGGCATGGGGATGAGAAATCTGTTGCTGGAAATAAAAGTGAAATAATTCTTTCTGAAGAGATTAATCTAAAAGAATATGGTAAAAGAATTTGTTATTGCAGATCCTGCGAGAGCGGAAAAATACTTGGAGCAAAGCTAACTGAAAACGGAGGATCATTTATTGGATACTCTCAACCCTTTGAGTTTTACATTGATGAGAAAAACATTGCGAACCCATTAAGGGACAGAACAGCAAGTCTTTTTCTTAGTCCATCTAACATTATTCCAATGACTTTAATCAAAGGTAAAACTGTTAATGAAGCAAATGAAAGAGGAAAAATGGCAATCTTAAAGAGTATAAAGAAAGTGATAAATGAAGAAAATGCAGACTTGATGATTGCAGTTGCTCTGTGGAAGAATTACAATAGCCAGATAGTTCATGGTAAAAAAGACATCACAATTTCTTCAGAGTTTTAATAAGATTTATAATTAATCTAAACATGCTAACTTTATGCGAATAGCAGATATGCCTAAACAGAATAGGCCTAGAGAAAGATTTCTTAAACATGGCCCAGAAGTCCTAAGCGACTCTGAACTTTTTGCAATTCTTCTAAGAATTGGGACAATTAATGAAAACGTCATTGACATGTCCAATAGATTAATCAACGAACATGGAATAAACAAACTCTTCGACTGTTCTCTAAAAGAACTTCAACAAATAAAAGGAATCGGTCCCGCCAAAGCAATGCAACTCCTAACTATAAACGAAATCAGCAAACGAAGAATCTCTTCACTTACTCAATCAAAAAAGATAACCTGTGCAGAAGACGTCTTCAATCACTTCCACCAAAAACTCAAAGACAAAAAAGAAGAACATTTCTATATCCTAATGCTCAACACCCAGAACAATATCATCGGGGAACAACTAATATCTAAAGGAATCCTAGACGCCTCAATCATTCATCCAAGAGAAGTCTTTCGCCCCGCAATTCGAAACGCCTCCAGTAAAATAATCTTAGTCCATAATCATCCAAGTGGAGATCCGACTCCAAGCAGTGAAGATTTAGATATAACTGAAAAGCTCACAAGTACTGGAGATGAGATTGGAATAAGCGTATTGGACAGTATTATTGTGGGTGATGGGAAGTGGTGGAATTGGAAGGAGAAAGGAGAATAGAAATTAATCCAGATTACAGTAAACCAATTTTCCTTTTAGCCTATTCTTTTCTTGAAGAAAATGTTTCTTGCAAAGATAACACCAATAATGCTCTTTATCTTCTTCTCCAAGATTAGGATAAACCTCCCTGTAAGCCAAATTTTTACATGTTTCGGAATAATCACATAACAGTCTCTTTTTGTAGTTTACAATTTTATATTTTATTTTACCCATTTTTGATTTTGATTAATCGTTTTTCTAAAATATCATCTTCAGTTTGCCAAGTATTAAAATCATCACTTACAATTCCTAAATTGATAAGGAGTTGCCCAAATCTCTGGTCAGCGTTGTTTATCCAAATCTCTTCTATTAATTTCAGTATCCTCTTTATCCTATTTTTGTCCCTCATTTTTTTACTTCTTTTAATTCGCCTTTTTAGGCCTGTAGGTTTTTAATTTTTCTTAATAAATGGTTAATAGAAAAGAAAAAAATTAGATAATGAGCTTTAATCTTTGAGCCTTGAAGTCTAATCTTTAAAGATAATCTCTAAAGCACCACAGCCCATCACAAAAGTTCATTTTAAATTACTTTAAAGGTAATTATTCTAATCCTCCCCAGTTCTATTAACCAGTATCTAGCTAGATAATATTATTCTGAAAGTTTAGTATTCCAATTAGTCATTTGCAATTTATTATCTAAAATTCCTTTTTCTATTTCTAATTTCTCAATTTCATCTTCAATTTCCGATTCACTTATTTGAGCAATAAGACGCTTTGTATCTTTTTCCAAATACCAGGAGCTTCTTTTCCTTTCAAATAAGTTGCTTAAACTGGAAAGTTTGCTCCTTATATCCCCCACTTTTATTATTGCTTCGGAAATTGTTATTGAATCCCCCGAAAGCTTGGTGTTAAGATTTGTTTTTTCTATTTTAATCTTTAATTTTCTTATATCTTCTATTTTAGAATCAATTTCATTAGTCAGTTTTTTAGTATCAAATTCAGGTTTTGTACCTTCTTCAAAATAAATATTTTCTTTTCTCAGGCTTATCAGTCTGACTAATTTGCTTTTTTCTTTTTTCAATAAACTTAATGCTTCTCCCAGATTCATTGTTTAAAGATGAATATTATATGATTTAAATAATTAGTACGTAAGTTTTTACACCCACAAAAACTTACACAAAACTTTAAATTATCAATTATCTAGGTTATGTTTATGGTAGAAGAAAAAGAGCAGAACAAAGATACACACATAGCAATTTTTAATAAAAAGTCTATAAGAAGAAAAGTCGTAAATAATAAGTGGTTTTTTTCTGTTGTTGATGTTGTTGGGGCTTTGACTGAAAGTGAGAATCCTCGTAATTACTGGAATATGTTAAAATCTAGGGAAAAAGAATCATCGGGAATTGAGTTGTACACAATTTGTGTACAACTGAAATTAATGTCTGCAGACGGCAAAGAATACGAAACAGATTGTGCCGATACCGAAGGAATTTTCAGAATAATCCAATCTATCCCATCTAAAAAAGCAGAACCTTTCAAAAGGTGGCTTGCAAGAGTTGGCTATGAAAGGGTGCAAGAGATAGAAAATCCAGAACTTGCTCAAGAAAGGATGAAGAAAATCTATGAACTAAAGGGATATTCTAAAGATTGGGTTGATAAAAGATTAAGAGGAATTTCAGTAAGACAAGACTTAACAGATGAATGGAAAAAAAAGGGAATCGAAGAGGATATGGAATTTGCTATTTTAACTAATGAGATAAGCAAAGCTGCATTTGGAAAAACAGTTGAAGAATATAAAAAATTTAAAAATATTAATAAAGAAAATCTTAGAGACCATATGACTGATTTAGAACTAATCTTCTCTATGCTTGGAGAAGCTTCAACAGCAGAAATAGAAAGAGTTCAAAATCCTCAAGAATTTGATGAACACTTAGAAGTTTCAAAAAAAGGTGGCACAATTGCGAAAAATGCTAGACTTGAATTAGAAAATGAAACAGGAGAAGATGTAATCCTTAGTGAAAATTATTTAACTCAAACAGAAAAAGAAGCTAAAGAAAAGAGAAGAAAGAAAAAAAGATTAGTAAAACATCCATTGTTAACTTAAACCCCCCATTTTTATCATTTTCCTATTTTATCCCCATCAGGATAAGTTATTATCATCTTTCTTCCTTCCCCATCTTCAACAAGATAGGAGTAAAGAATCTGGCCTTTTTCCATGCAACAACCCTCAACAACCAGTTTATTTATTGAAATATAAGCAGTAGCCCTTTTCATAATAATTTTGCTTTTCCATCCAATTCCTAAATTCTTTATTTTACATTCATAACCTATTTTTTTCATATCGCTTTTTATAATACTTTTAGGTGCCTCAAATATTTAAACCTTGTGGTGCCTAAATTTATATACATAATAATCTTAATAAAATCATGAAATTGCAAAAAAGATTTTTAAGAAAATATAAGGATAAAGACTATTACAAATGTGTTATTAATATCCCTCCGATGATAATAAAAGAAGCAAATCTAGACTATGGACAAGAACTTGAAATAGCAGTAGAAAAAGGCAGGATTATACTGAAGAAAAAAGAAAATAAAAGCAAGAAATTGGAATAAGTGTGCTAGATAGTGTGATTGTGGGTGATGGGAAGTGGTGGAATTGGAAAGAAAAATGTTAATCTTCATATAATAGGTTCTTTAATTTCTACAACAGATCTCCCAACAGTTCCATCTGTAAATCTCGGAGTATCCCCATCAAGCCACTTTCCTATTCTTTTCTTTTTCCAAGCTACCATTTTATTAGTTTTTCTACGATTTCAATACTTTTAAAACTTTCTATACTTATATTTAGAAACGTTTTGTTAAATAGTATAGAAACATTTATAAATCTATTTTTTGTCCTAATATTATGAAAAAAAGTGGGGTGATTCCTTATGGTAATTAAACAAAATAGAAAATCTTCTCAACAAATAAAAGAGGAGATATTATCTCAATTAGAATTACAGCCCCTTTCTGTTGAACAACTTAGAAAAAATATTAAAGATTCTAACTGGTCAACAGTAAATAAATATCTCGAAGAATTAAAAGAAGATGCACGAGTAAGAGAAATTGTTTCAACTGACAAGATTAAGATTTATCAAAAAATTATGGGGGATACTTATTTTGATTTACCTATAACGGAAAACCAGAGAAAAAAGTTCCATTCTTTATTCGCAATGATCTTTGCCGAATACAAAAAAAGAAATAAAATGCCAACAAAAACGTCCGTTGCCAAATGCGCGGTTCATGTTATTGACAATGAGAAAGCAGAGCTAAAAGATCTCCCTATCGTTTGGTATCTATATGGGATGGTGCCCCTAATGGCTGTAGAAACAACTACTGAATATTCAGAAGGTTTTATATTAGAAAAGAGAAAAGAAATTCAAAAGATAATTATAGAATTTGTGGATGAGAACGGGGAGAAAAGATCTAGTCAAATTCAAAAAGAACAGCACAAAAGATATAATGAAGAAACCTATGTTTTATCTGATGAAATTTTCGAAATTTTAAATAAACCTGAATTTGATAACAAAGAAATTCTTTCTTTACTTAGTAAATTTTTTATCGCATGCCCTGTTGATCAAGAATTTTTAGAAATATTTGATTTAACCAATAGCGTCATTGCAATTATTCAGAAAATGGATTTGATGAATCTGAGTTTACAACAGTATAGAAAAGAAATATTATTAGCGTTTGATTCACTTTGGAAATTTATAGCTTTATACAAACTTTATAAAAGCAGAACAGAAGGGATAAAACCCATGAAAAAAGAAATAATATTAAATTTCTATCTTGGCGGAGCTATTGGGGAAAGAAAAAGGGGCATAGGAGAATCCTTATCTGAACTTAATTCAATTTACTTCAACAAGTTAGCTGATTTTGATGTTGATAAAATAGAACTCTCTGAAGATGTAAAAGAAATTAGGAAAATTATGGAAAATTGGACAGGAGAAGATTAAGATGGGAAAAGATAATTTTTTAGATACAAATATTATTTTTCATTATTCTAATTACACAGACACCGCTAGTAAAATTATAGAAAAGTGTTATTTTTTTGTTAAAAATAAATCTGGGAGATTTATCCTATGTTGGGCTGTTTTAAAAGAACTCGAAGAAATTACAAAAAAAAGGGCTAGGTTCCATAAGGCGATTATAGAAAAAATTAAAGATACAACCTATTCCATTGAAGATAGTCCACTTATCTCCTTTAGAGATATACCATTCGCTAAACAGATTTATGAAAAATATAAAAATAAATCCAAAGAAGAAATAGAAAAACTTTTTCAAATTGAAAGAAATTCCTCGGAGTTGAAAATAAAAAAATTCATTCAATTTTCCATTGATGAACGAGGAATCTCCTTGAATCAAATTGATGGAGAATTGATTAATAAAATTCATAACATAATACCAAACCATGCAGATTGTAAAATTCTTGCAAGTGCCTTACAATTACAAAAAGATAGAGAACTTTTTTTGTTTGTAACCGCAGACGGGAAAGATTTAGATCCTAATGGATACGAATTCTTGAAAGGGCAATTCGAAATAAATTATTCAAAAGAAAACTGGAAGTTTCCAGAATTATTGAATTTAGTTTATACCAACTAATCTTATTTATACAACCCCCCCATCACATTTCCATGACAATGAGAAGAACAGTTAAGCGAGTCATAGATGGAGATACATTCCAGACCTACCGAAAGGTAAATGGAAGTAATTACATAAGACTCGCAGGTGTTAATGCTCCAGAGAAACATCAATTTGGCGGAGCCCAAGCAACAAACAGGCTAAAGCATAAAATCCAAGGAAAGACAGTTACATTACAACCCGTTGGAAGAAGTTACGGAAGAATTGTGGCGAGAGTTAGGGCAAACAGGAAGTTAGTGAGATGATGGAAGAACGAAAAACAGAAGAGATTGAAACGGATAAATGGAAGATTTTGTTTAAACAACCCAATGATCAACCCTTTGATGAGGGTTATATAGAATTAATTTTTAGACTAAAATCTGATCAAACAGGCGTTAGAACAATAAGCCCGGAAGATTTAGAGCAACTCAAAAAAGATATGGAAGATTTAGGAAAGTGGAGAAAATTCAGAGAATTAAAGAAGGACTTAGAAAATTAAGATGCCCGGTAATGTTCATAATACAAATACTCTTTCAGGTCCGGCAATGGCCGTCTTAGCAGGGGTTATCTTAACAATAGGTCCTTGGTTTACACCAATAGGATTCTTTTCAAAATTAATTATTGCAATCTTTGGAATTGTCCTTATAGCCGTTGGAGTAAATAGATAAAAGTGCTGGATAGTGTGACTGTTGGGGGATAGGGATTTTGGAGTGGGAAGAATTAATATTAATTTTTAGCAATAGCATAAAGGTGTTTTTGAAATCCTATAAATGTATCTTTAATCATTCTTACTCCGCCAAGCGTCTTCGTAGCGTCTGCAACTTCATTATACTTAAGTTTCAATAAAGCAGGGAGTTTTTCTTGATCAAGTTCTTCTACTCCAGACTCAATGTATTTGGATAAAACAAACTCTAAAAATTCTTTTTGTCTATCATCTAAATCTTCAAGAATTTGTTCTTGTGCCTTTGCAACCCTTTCTTCCCTGCTTATTGGTTTTATCGCAAAAGAAATATATTCTAATACATCAAACAAATCACTATTATCAGCGCCCACTAACTTTTGTAAGTTCTTTAATTCCTCTATACCATAACCTGCACTCGCAAGTCTTAATAAGAACTCTTTTCTCGTTAAAGGACTTTCCCAAATTCTTCTTAATTGTTCTTCGTTTTTGAAAAATTTAGGAAGATCTCCAAACATTTTTTTCAAGAATTCTTCTGAAGATATAGGTTTTCCATCTGGAGACCAAAAAGAAGTAGTAGCCATATGCTGTATTTCTCTAGCCTTCCCATCGGATAATTTAATTTTTAATTTTACCTTCTTCTCTTTTTCAGGATATTCTGCTTGAGATTCTTTGACTTTCAATATTTTATCTTTTTTCATCAAGATTATTGGTTCAATAGGTTCACCATCCCATTCAGAATCACTAAAATTTTTATAAGCATCTACAAAATCATAAATTGTAAAAAAATATTTTTCATCAAATAATCTTGTTCCACGACCAATAATTTGTTTAAATTCAATCATAGAATTTATTGGCCTCATTAATATAATATTTCTTATGTTTTTTGCGTCAACTCCTGTAGAAAGTTTTTGTGAAGTTGTTAGAATTGTAGGTATTGTTTTTTCATTATCTTGAAATTCTTCTAAATATTGTTCTCCTTGTGCACCGTCATTTGCAGTAACCCTCACGCAATAGTTAGGTTCCTTACTTTTCTTATGTTGATTTATTAAATCTCTTACTGCAGCTGCATGATCTTGAGTTGAACAAAAAACTATAGACTTTTCGTTTTGATTTATTTCTGACATAAAAATTTTAACCCTTTTTTCTTCTCTTTCTTTAATCTCAATTATCTTATTAAAATCTGTTTCTTCGTAAATTTTTCCTTCTTCAACTTCTCCTTCAATAATTTCGTCATCAGAAGTATATACATAATCGTCCATTGTAGTCTTAATTCTTCTAACTTTGAAAGGTGTTAAAAAACCATCATTAATTCCTTCTTTCAAAGAATACTCATAAAGAGGTTTTCCAAAATATTTGTAAGTATCTGCATTTTCTTTTCTTTTAGGTGTTGCAGTTAAACCTATTTGAAATGCAGGAGAAAAATATTCCATAATCGCCCTCCAATTCCCTTCATCATTTGCTCCACCCCTATGACATTCATCAATTATAATTAAATCAAAATAATCTTTAGGATATTGTCCAAAATAAGGAGTATTATCCTTTCCACTCATAAAAGTTTGAAATATTGTAAAAAAGATACTTCCATTTTTAGGAACTTTTCCTGTTTTCTTTATTTGACTTGGTTTTATCCTTACTAAAGCATCTTCAGGAAATGCTGAAAAAGCATTAAAGGCCTGATTAGCTAGAAAGTTTCTGTCTGTTAAAAATAATATTCTCGGTTGCCTTTTTCCATCTTTTTTTAAATTCCATCTTGAATAAAATAATTTCCAGGCTATTTCAAAAGCAATAACTGTCTTTCCTGTTCCTGTTGCAAGAGTTAAGAGTATCCTATTTTTGTCTTCTGCTATTGCATCCAGTGTTTTATTTATTGCTATTTCTTGAAAAAACCTAGGTTCATATTTCCCCACAGCAATTATTGAATTAAATTTCTCTTTCCATTCATCGTGTTTTGAAAAGGTTTTAGTATATAATTCTTCAGGGGTTGGAAATGAATCAACATCTTTTTCTTTTCCAGTCTTTAAACAGATTTGATAAATTTCTTTTCCATTTGTAGAAAAGGCTGTATCTAAATTTAATTTTAAGGCATATTCTTTTGCCTGCATAACTCCTTCAGAAACGCTTAGATCTTCACTTTTTGCTTCAATAACTGCTAATTTTCTCCCTTTATATTCTAAAATATAATCTGCAAATTTAGGTTGCCTTTTTCTTCCTTGTCCTTCAATCTTTCCAGGAGCAATAGGGTATTCGCAAATAACTTTAATGTTTTGATTAGAAGTATCCCATCCAGCTTCAGCTAATTTTGGATCAATTAAATCCTTTCTTGTTTGTGCTTCCTTTATTGTTGGCATTTTATTTTGAGTAATATTTTTGTTTTGGATTGTTTGGATTATCTGGAATTGTAAGAAGTAATAATCCCTTATCAAGTAATGGTTTTAAGAGGTTTAGTCTAAAATATTCTCGGTCTTTTATGCCAATAGAAGTTTGTATCTCTTCCCTTGATTTTGGATTTTTACAAAACTCTAATATTGCTTTTTCTCTGTCAGCTTGCGGGGTAGCTTGCGGGGTAGCTTGCGGGGTAGCTTTTTCATTCAAGGGTATTATTACTTTGAAAATATCTTCTTCTATTAATTTTGGGGAACTATTTGAATATAATTTAGTGTATTTTTCAAGATTTCTAACTCCTGAACCTAATTCATCTGCATTTCCAATTTCTTTGAAAAAATTAGCAATTACTGGATTTTTTGGATACGGAGAAAAATTATTTGAATTTATTACTCCATGTCCATGTGGCTTATTCGCATTTTCTGCATAAATTCTATTTTTTTCAATTATTATTTTTGCAGGATATGGATTTAGATATTCCCTATGAATTAAAGTGTTTGAGGCTATCTCTCTTAATATTTTATCTCTTATACTTATCCTTTGTGTTCCTTCTAGATAGAAGGGATCTGATAAATGTTTTTGTCCAAATGCTATTATTCTTTCATAACTTTCTATAAGATTTGTTCTAACGTCATCTCTGTCATCATATCTATCAAGATTAATTCTTCGGAGTATTAAATCAGTTTTATGATGTGGAAGAGCTGAAAAGATTGTTTCATCTTTTCCAAAAAGTAAGATTCCTGCTAAAGTAATTCCTTCTTTATTTGTTTGATAATCTTTTGTGTATAATTTTGCACTTTTTAGTAATTCAATATTTGTTAGATTTTTCCAAGGATGATTTGAGTTTTGATTTACGGCCAAAATTCTTGCTTTGTTTATCAGGTCTTTTCTTAAATCAGTTATTTTACAATAAGGAAATACTTTATTTTCAGTGTAAATTGCTTGTTTATTAAGATATAAAGAAGTAACCAATGTATTGTTATTTGTTATGTCTAAATCTCCATCCTCATTTCTATCATATATTTTGTTATTGCATTTATGCACTTGCGAACTTCTTGGAATATAAATATATAAAATTTGTTTTTTATTTATTTCTACTTGTTCTATTGACAAATATACTGAGGGTGAAATTTTTTGTGGGTTGTTTATTGTTGTTACGAAATCCTTTTTTACTTGTTGTATATTTTCCACACCTTTTATTTTTCCTTTATCATCTACACCTAAAAGAAGTTCTCCCCCATTTCTATTTAAGAAAGCACAAACAGTTGGATAAACTTCTTTAGTTATATTTTGTTTGCACTCTTTAAATTCAATTGTGATTCCTTCGCCTTTCTTGATTATGTTTTTGATTTTAGTTTTAATCATTTAATTCTCCACTAAAAGCTTTTTGTAACATAGATTTTTTAAGCTCATCAAGGTCTTTAATCTTTTGTTTATAGATAGTTTCAAGTTCTTTTATTTCTTTCGAAAGGGAGTCTAGTTTTGAGACGATGAGGGTTTGTTCTGACAATGATGGAACTATTAAATTAATATTTTCAATTTGTGATTTATTAATTGAATTAAAAACCGCACCAGTATTTCCTGTAATGCTTTTTTCGTGCTTTAGAAGATGGTAAAATAAAAATTCTCTGTCAATCTTTTTCTCACCACGAATAGCAGCTAAACCTCTTCCAATACATATTTTTTGGGTTGAGAAATTAATTGGTCCAACAGGAGCTCTAACCGACATAAGAATATCTCCTTTCTCTGCTTCTTTTGTAATCCTTGTAGTCCAAGTATTTGGCTTTCCAAGATATTTCAACCCGTATTCTTTTTTACCTTGGTAAAACGGCAGTCCTTCTCCATTTTTATTATAATATTTTCCCTCTGGAGATTGTCCTGCAATAACCCCGCAAACTTCTCCTAACTTCTTCTCTTCCCAATCTTTCTTAGGATTCGAGAAAACTTCTTCTAAATAGGATCCAAATAATTCTTTTGCATTTTTCAAATTCTTTTCTGCATTTTCTTTTGATTTAGAAATTGATTCAAATGTTTTGTCGAGAATTTTTACTATTTGTTTTTGGGTTGGGAGTGAGGGGATGGGGATTTCTTCCTTTGAATAATCCTTAAAGTAAATGTGAGGAATTGCTGCACCACAAGAATATTTTTTAAAATCAATCCCTAAAAGAAAATAATATAGAAAGTTTATATTAACTTCATTACTTGGGATAAGATATTGTAAAGTTCCAATGACTGAAGATTTTTCTTTTTGTAAATTTATTCTTCCAACTCCTGCCCCGTCTTTTATTATGGAAATATAAGGTTTATCTTGATGGTAAAAATCTACTTTTTTTAAAAACCCCTTTGCTCCATAAATAGAATATTCTCCTTCATTATCTTTAATTTTATTCAGAGATATATTGGAAGAACCTTTTTCGCAAACTTTTCCGAGTGTTTTTGTTTGCCATTCTTTTGTTAGTTGTTTAGTTTTTTGGTTTGTCATTTTGCTTTTTCAGTTTATATAATGCATAAACAATATATCCGAATTGGGCAGTTGCCATGCTGTATGCCCAAGATTCCCAATTTTCCAATTTAATTAACTGTGCTTTATGAATGATTTTGTGTCTAAGAAGAATCATTCTTTTGAGTGTATTAAACATTTTTATAAATTCATCCTCTTCTTTTGGCAAGGCAAAATCTGCTCCAAAACTATCTACAATAAATTTTACTACATTCTTTTCTATATTCTGGGATGTTTTCTTTTTAGGAATATTCCCCCTCTTTATTTTTAATAAATTAAAATTTCTGGTTTTAGGAGGAATTAGTTTATAATTCTCATCTAAATTTAAGGATTTAAGTAAAACTATAATATCTTTTATATTTTGAAAGTTCATTTCTTCAGCCAATATCTCAGATAGTTTTATCTTATTTTTATTTATTTCTTCTAAATCTGTTAAATCAAATTTTAAAGATTTAAATTTTTTAAATTTCCGTAATTCCTTTAAAGAAATAATGTTTTTATCTATCGCTATTTTAAAGATTTCTTCTAAAAAGAATTCTAAACAAGATACTAAAAAAACGATATATTGAATTCTTGACTGATATTGGTCTTTTTTAGAAAATTTTCTAATCATAATTTCTCTTTCCAAATACCACGAATCACTTATTCTTTTTTCAAATATCTTAAGGGAATCACCCTTCTTAGACAAATTCCTATTTTCTAAAATTCTATTTAGTTTCATTTAGCTTCTCCAAGCTTTTTGGTTTCCCAATTAGTTTTCATTGTTTATCTCAATTAATTTATTTACAAATTCTTGATGTTTTGCATCCCACATAATAATTTGAGGATTATTTAGAAAAGCTTTCTCTAACCCATTATTCAAACTAAAGTTAGAAATTATCTTTTTTTCAAATTCATTAAAAGGAGTTCCCTTTTCAATTTGAGATAAAATTTTTTTCAAATTTCCTGCTAAAATATCTGCAAATTGAATCCCTATCTCTTTTCCACTATTATGAATAATCTTTAACTTAAATTTTTCTGCTTTAAACTCATCAAACATTTTAGTCCAATCATTATTTTGGCACTGAGGCGAATCAACCATAAAAATTAATGTTTTATCTATGTATTCTTCTTTAAAATTTTTTAAAGAGTTTGAGATATGATAGTATTCATATATGTTTAGAAAAATTGAATTTTTCAAAGTATTTAATATATTATTCTTAATGTTCTTGTTATTTATAACAAAGGAAGGGTTTTCTTGAGATTCAACATCAGTAATTAAATCAAATTTTCTTTCTTTAAAATCTTGGCTAAATGTCAGCGTAAAATAAACTTTAAAATCCAAGTCACAAAAAAGAGAATAGTCGTGAGTCTCCTTAAATTTAAGTTCAGAATCTTTGTCATTTAATTTTTTAAAAAGTTCTATTCTACCTTTCAATTTAATATATTCTGTTTCAGAAAATAGAACCCATGAACGAATATAAAAACCTTCATTATTCCAATGTCCTGTTTCATCAGAAAAAACATAGTACAATTCACCCATCCCTAGACCCCTCCCCTCAACCTCGCCAAAATCTCCCCACTCTCCCTATCCAATTCCCCCATCTCCTCAATAATCTCATTCGGCTCCCTCAAAACAAAATCATCTTTTTTATTTGGGTTTTTTACAGATAAATCATAAGTTTCAGAATCAAGATCATTAACATTTATTTTCCATGAGTTTTCAGAATCTTTTTTTGTTTTTTGTAATTTAACAAATTCTTCTAAATCCTTTTCACTTAATGGATTTGTTTTTCCTAAGTTCCTATCAAGATTTAATTGATAATACCAAATATCTTTTGTGGGTTTTCCTTTTTCAAAAAATAAAACAACTGTCTTTACCCCTGCTCCTGAAAAAACTCCTCCAGGTAAATCTAAAATTGTATGTAAATTACAAGATTCTAATAAATGTTTTCTTAGAGAGCATGAAGCATTATCTGTATTTGATAAGAAGGTATTTTTAATAACAATTCCTGCTCTTCCTCCAGCTTTCAAAGTTTTAATAAAATGTTGTAAAAATAAAAATGCTGTTTCGCCTGTTTTTATTGGAAAGTTTTGTTGAACCTCTGCTCTTTCTTTTCCTCCAAAAGGGGGATTGGTTAAAACTACATTAAACCTGTCTTTTTCTTGAATATCTCTGATATTTTCTGAAAGAGTATTAGTATGAACAATATTTGGAGATTCAATACCGTGTAGAATCATATTCATTATTCCTATAATATAAGCTATGCCTTTTTTCTCCTTACCGTAAAAAGTCTTCTTTTGTAAAATTTCATCTGCCTTTGTTGATCTATCTTCTTTTTTCATATGTTCAAAGGCTTCAACTAGAAAACCAGCTGAACCAACTGCACCATCATAAACTTTTTCTCCAATTTCAGGATTAACAATTTTAACAATGGTTTTAATTAGAGGTCTAGGTGTATAATATTCTCCACCATTTCTTCCAGCATTCCCCATATTCTGAATTTTACTTTCATATAAATGAGACATCTCGTGTTTTTCTTCACTTGTTTGAAATTTTAATTGATCTATTAAATTAATAACTTCTCTTAGATTGTATCCACTTTCAATAGTATTTCTTAATTCTCCAAAAATCTCTCCAATTTTATATTCAATGGTATCAGGACTTTCAGCACTTAATTTAAATTTTTTGAGATAGAGAAATAATTTATTATTTACAAAATCTCTTAAATCATCACCAGTTAATGCTTTATGATGATCTAAATTCCCATTTTCATCTTTTTGGACTGCCCATGTTTCCCAACTAAATTCTTTAGAAAGTATTCTTTTGTAAGGCTTCCCAGAAAGTTCTGCAGAAACTTCTTTATCTCTCTCAAAATCATCTAGATACTTTAAAAAAAGAATCCAAGAAGTCTGTTGGACATAGTCTAGCTCACTACCACAGCCTGCATCTTTCCATAAGATATCATCAATTCTTTTAAATATTTGTTCAAACATTTTTATTATATTTATCCTTAATTTAGTGTCTATAAAAGGTTACTCTTCCCCCACATCCTTACGTTTACTTAATGATAATCTATAATCCTGAATAATATCAACCATCTTTTTTAATTCTTCGTCAATATCTCCACTAATAATCTTACTATTTAATCTTGGATAACAAACCATAGAAAGTTCTTCATACAATCCTTTATCTTTCATTAACTGAATAAACTTTTCTTTATTCTCGCCTTCTGGAAGAACTATTTTATCAAACTCTTTAACAGAACATTTTTTATTTGAACCATAAACAATATCAACCCCAAACTGCTTTGCATAAGTAATTAATTTATCTCTAAATTCTTCATCTTGTTTTTTTAATTCTGAAAGTTTTGTTTTTATTTCAGAAAATTCATCTACTAGCATTACTCCTTCATCTTCTTTAAATTCTTTGATGGTTTCAATCTTTTCAAGCTCTGCCTCATGCTTAAAACTCGGACACATTTCCTTATAGATACAATAATTACAAAGACCACTTTGTTTTCTAGGAAATTCTGTCGCAGATTCAACTTCCTTAATTCTATCACAAACATCTTTCTGCAATTTCTCCAACTGCTCATCACTCCTCTCCGAAACTGCCTCTTTATTGAAAGCCAACATATGCCAGACCAACTTAACAGATTTTGCATCCTTGAATTTATCTTTAACCCAGATAGAATAAAGGGCTAATTGCCTATCTGCATCGGCTTCTTCTTGATCTTTCATTCTAGCATTAGTCTTATAATCACAAACATAATAATTCCCTTCATCATCACATGCCAACTTATCAATTCTAACATGCCACTGATTCCCATCTGGCAAGGTCATCCTATCTGTCGTTTCCAACCCCAAAATCGTCAATTGGTCAAACGGCTTATACTTTTCATAATAGTCTGAAATAAATTTCATCCCCATTTTCCGATAATTCTCAGAAGTCAACCCTTGGTCCGCCTTGACAACCAAAATATCCTCAGAATATTCTTTTTCCCAGAGGTCTTTATAGAATTTTAGAAGTGTTGCTTTAGATACTAGTTTTTTGAATTTCTTATCCTTGTAAAGCTTCTCGAGAGTCTGGTGAACCATGTCCCCCATAAAACATTCAATCGTGGTTGGAACATCTACCTTAATTTTATCAATGTAACGCAGTTTATACTGATAAGGACAATTCTCAAAACACGAGACACGAGAGTGCGAGTACGTTGCCATAATTTAACCCCGAAAACGACCTATAAAAAATTATCTAATCGCCCTCTTAAAATCTCATCCAAATTGGATATCCTTCAATCCAAGCTGAAGGCTCACATCCCCATTCCATTCATTGATCTCTGGAAAATATGCGATGTTTATATTTCCATTATTTTTTATCACGTCTTCCTTGAATGAACTCATCCCAAAACCAATAGCCTCAATGTCTTCTGCAGTACTATCTTCGACATATAATTTCAAATGTTTTTCTTTCAATATTTTTGGCTCATCCATTAATCTAAGATTATTGGTACTAAATGTTGGTCTTGGGTTGCCCATGCCATATGGAAATAGTTGGTGTACCTCTTCAATAAGCTTAAAGTTAATCTGATCCAAATTCAATCTTGCATCAATATTCAAGTGGGGAATTAAATCTTGTTTAGTAAGTTTATCTTTTGAATAATCATTAATCTCTTTACGAAGACCTTCAATATTTTCTTCTTTTATATCTAATCCTGCCGCCTGGCTGTGTCCTCCGTAATTTTCCATCCATTTTTTTGAAGAATTCATGGCATTAAGTAGGTGGAAATTAGGTATACTTCTTCCAGACCCATGACCCATCCCTTTTTTGTCTATTGTAATTAATATTGTTGGCCTATAATATTTTTCAATTATCTTTGAGGCGACAATACCTATTACCCCCCTATGCCATCCCTTTTCAGACAAGATAATACAGTTATCTTTTTCCAGATCAATTTCTTTTTCTATCTTTTTGACGGCTTGATCAAAAGTCTCTTGTTGAATATATTGACGTTCAATATTCTGTTTATTTAATTTTTCAGCTATATCCTTTGCCTCCTGAATCGATTCGGTATCAAATAATTGCATCACTTTATCTGCAGATTCTAGTCTCCCAGAAGAATTTATTCGTGGACCTAACCTGAACGATATATGTCCCGAGTTAATCTCTTTATCATTAAGATCTGAAACTTCAATTAAGGCTTTTAATCCTAAATTCTTTGTATGAGTTAATTCTCTTAACCCATTTTTTACAATTATCCTATTCTCTCCATCTAAGGGGACCATATCTGCTACAGTACCAAGACAAACGAAATCCAATAATGAAAATACATTAAAATCGGAATCAAATTCCTTGATTAATGCTTGGATAAATTTGAAAACTACACCCACTGCAGCTAATTTTTTGTAAGGGTATTTGCAACCCTTTTGTTTTGGATCTATTACTGAGATAGCTTTCGGTATCTCTCCAATCTGTTCATGATGATCAATGATTATAACATCAATTCCATTCTCATTTGCATAATCTACTTGATCATTCGCAGTAATCCCGCAATCTACTGTAATTATAAGATCTATTCCATCTTCCTTTGCTTTATCGATGGCCTTTTTGTTAAGCCCATATCCCTCAGTTAATCTATTTGGAAAATAATAAGACACATCCCCATTAAGTATTCTAATAACTTTGGTTAATATGGTGGTGCTAGTTACTCCATCAACATCAAAATCTCCAAAAATCAAAATTTTTTCTTTTGATTCTATCGCATTTTTTACTCTTTTAATTCCTTTTACCATTCCTTTCAATAAGTTTGAATCATGTAAATCTTTTAGGTCACATTTAAGGAATTTTTCTGCTTCCTCAGGATCTACAATACCCCTATTTGTTAATAAATTGGCGACAATTGGAGAGACTCCCAATTTCTTAATTAATTTATTTGCACTTTTTTCATTGTTTTCAATATAGTTCCATAATTTTTCCATATTATCTATTGCTTTCAGAAACTATAAAAATCTTCCCCAACCCCCCACCACCAACAATAACAAAACTTATTCCCCATTTTTATTCTATAGGTTTAAAACTATTTACAAAAACATTATAGACTGCATAATAATCGCAGGTATCTACTGGACAAGAGTAGGTTATTGTATAAATATTACCATACTTTATTCCAAAGAACTGAACGAAATCTCGTTTAACCCCCTCAGAAGTTCCTGTAAACTTAATCTCCTTTCCAATCAAATATTCTCCTTCTTTATCAATATTCTCAGTTAATTCAATGTCTGGCATTGTTTGTTTTGAATTTTCAATTCCTGCATCTAAGAGCCACTCTAAAGTATAATTATTATCTACTCCCAGATAACTTGTACTGACAAAGATAAACTCTGCATTTATATCTTCTTTATCCTCATTAGGGGGAAGATAAACAAAAGAACTATATCCTACTGAAGCGCCTTCAAGCTCCTGCCAATCTGCTTTTATTATTGCTCTAAAATTTTTGTGGATACTAGTTATTTGTTCTCCGACATAATCAGTTTGATTTTCAGACGCAAGAGAATCATTTGAATTATTATCTCCACTAAAGCAAAAATATCCAACCACACCTAGAATAATCACTATAATAATCCCTGATATCACCCACAAATTTCTTTTCATAAGAACGTCAATAGAAATATATATTTAAACATTCCCCCATTATCTCATAACTGTTATTGTTACAGTTGTCATTGGTATTCTTGTCGAGTTAATCTCCGACCTATTCAATATTCAATTGGATTTTCTCAAAGTCCCTTCTCCCGAACAAGGAGCATCAACAAGAACCTTCATCAACTCTATCCCCATAAGGAGAAACACAAATCTTTCCAGGAATCCATTCATAACTTACTTCCCCATCTATTGTTTTTCTACAACAAATTTCCACCATTTCCATAATCCTCTCACAAGCTTCATCATCATATGCTCCCTGTGCTACACATTCCGCTGGAACACCCCCCTCAACTGAACCCCAACTCTCAGGATCCTCTTCATCCAATACTTCTTGCCCTAATGAAAGACAAACATCATTATCCACAACTTCTCCTTTTATATTTCCTGGATCTAGACAATCCTCTTCAGAATCCCAATGATGTCTTGTTTCCCCATCTTTTGTTTTTTTACAACAGATTGACCCATCTCCACCACCACTATCATCAGTTACTGGTCCAGCATCTACACTCATATCATTTGTAACAACTACATTTCCATCACCATCCGTCACAACATTTCCATCACCATCTACAACAACCCCGCCAACTCCTCCAGGCCCTGTTCCCATAGCATAAGTTATATTTTGAATCTGATTTCGAATCTGATTCATTCCTTTTTTCATTTCTTGATATCCTGGATCTATTACCCATTCATTATTCTCCATCATCCAGCCACTTCTAATCTCCATTGGTACATTTCCATTAACATCCATTGTGCCGTTAGCATAAGTCCCAGGTGCATATTGTCTTGACTTATTTTCAAACTCTTCAATTACATTATCAATTTGATTTCCGATAAGATAATTTATCAAACCATCTGCATTCCAAACGATAGTAACCTTTCCACATTTTTCTTCTAAAAATACACCTTCTTCATCAAAACATTGAGGAATAGATTCTTGCATTGTCGGAACTGAAGGTTCCATAGTTCCGTTAGTAGCTTTTATCTTCCCCCTTTGCCAACCAATCCAATTCCCCTGCGCATCCCAATCCAACCCATCTTCTTTTAAGGCGGCATATTTTTCACACTCAGGTTTATCATTATCATTCCAACACTCTTCCGGGACACCATCTGAATGTTCTAAATTATACTCTATTAAATCTCGTCTTTCTTCAAATGAACCCATTAAATAATCCGGGATAAAACTCCTCGCAAAACCATCTCCTGGAGAAGGCATCATAGCTTCTAATTCGCCACAAGAGGTTTCATCTTCCTTATATTCACACTTAACAGCTAAGGTAACCATCTTCTCACATTTTGCCCTCTCATCATCATCAAGACTAGCCTCGCAATTACAAGTTCCAGGGTCATCTATACAACTTCGAATCTCTAACATCAATCTAATAAACGATTCTTCCTGAAGCTTCTTCAATTTTTTCAAATCTTTTTCAAGCCCGGGGATAGCAGTTTCAGGATTACATTCTTCATCTCCCAACATCAAAGCAAAATCTTCATTAGCAAGTTTTACACAATATTCATAAGTTTTTTCAGTAAGCACGGCGGTCAATTGCGTTTTTTCTTCTTCTAAAAGATAGTCATCAAATTCATCTGGCAAATCATCCTCATTGTTAATCTTCGCGGTAACATCTCCAACACTTGTTTTAATCTCCTCCGAAGTATCTAAAGAAACTTTTTCTTGCACAAGCTGAAGTCTTTTCTTCGCCCTTTCCAAATTTTTAACCGCGGAATCTTCCTTTTGATTTTGAACATTACTAATCGCAGAGTATACTTCTTTTTCCCTAATCTCTAAAGCCAATCTAACCTTATTATCTTCACCAGAAAAAAACATTTTAACATTATCTGTAAATCTACCCCACCCCGAATAAGTTTGATATTGTTCTTGAGATTCTGTTTGTTCTTGAGTCTGCTCTTCAGCTGAAACTATCAGAGAACATAATAGCACACCTACAATTAAAGAGACCATAATCAACCCCTTTTTCATATAATCCCTAAGAAAAATATATATATAAATGTTATGTAATTAATTTAGAAATATTTAGTTAAGTTTAAAATATCCACCCTCTTATTATTTCTATCAAAAAGAGTGAATATGAAAGACCAAAAACAAATTAAAACTATTGGCATGGGTTCCTTAGGAAAATTATTTGGATGGATTCTAGGAATCATTTTTATTTTATTAGGACTTCTCCTTTTATATAGGGGATTTGAAAGTGGACTTATTGGAAAATTAGTTTTACCTTCAATCTTATTTATTTTATCAGGGTTTATCCTTTTACCTGTTTTTAATTTAGTTTTAATAAAAACTTTTAAAATTCAATTTTCGGGATGGGTAAGATTAATTATTTTCATTTTATTAATCATCTTTGCAATCATCTTAACTTCTATGGCTGTAGATCCTATCGTCGCACAAAATATGGATAATCAAGGGAACTTTAAGGAGTCTGTAGATGAAAATTCTCCAGAGGCTATAAAACAAATAAACGCAAGTATATCTGATATTATTTTTAAGGATAATCTCTTATCTTTTAATGTGATAGTTGAAAATAACGGGAATGTAAAAGTATCTTTCCAAATAATTGGAATTATTTTTAAGGATTCCCAAGACAAGGAAGTTTATGCTGTTAATACTAGCAATGAAGAGATAGTTAATCTTTCTCCAGGGAGAACATCTACTGCTAAAGTTAAAGTAGAAAACTGGAATGCAGGAGATTATACAGTCTCTGCGAATATCTTAGATTTAAGTGGAAATATTCTAGCAAATACTGAAAGACAATTTTATGTTTAAGTTTATAAAAATTAGTTCTTAATTTTATTTTTTTAAGCAGTCATCCTCTTCACTTTCCCATCAGCAACAACATCCCTTAATCTATTCCTTAGTTGTATTAATTATTTTTCCGTCGTAGCTTAAGAAAGTATTTTCAGCCTGACTAACCGGCGCCTTGCTCTTCTCAATCAACAACGGATATTCATGGATAATTCCTTGCCTAACTAACATCCCTAAAACAAACTTCAGTTTCCCAAAATTCTCTTTCTCCAACCACCTCAAACAAAAAGGCCGAGTCTTATATTTCTCCTTAATAAATTTCAAAACTTCTCGCGCATCCCTATCCCTAACTGCTCCATCAGACTGCAAAACATAAATTCCTCCCGGATTCCCTTCATAAATATCCCCAACACCTGTCGTAACAAAGGGCTCAATCGCAAAAGCCATATCGTTTAGCTTCTTATGATTCTCATTCCTATAATTAGAAATCGTCAAACCAGCATGAATCATATTCTGTGCCAAGGCATGCCCCGATAAACTCTTAATAATTGCAAATCTCGTACCATTTTCCTTGTCCCATTTCTCCAAAGTATCCTGTGCAACATCCCCGATCTCACGAACTTCCATGCCAGGATTAATTATCTCAGTAATATTTTCCAAAATCTTTTCATTCAATTCAATCATATCCTTATGCTCGCCATCCGAGGTCAAATCAACCGAGAAAGCAGTATCTGCAATGAATCCATCAACAGCAACTCCAATATCAATTTTCAAAATCCCTTCCGCGACCGTTTCATCATTCTTAGTCGGAGTATAATGTGCAGCAATTTCATTCAACGACAAATTCACCGGGAACGCAGGCTCTCCACCCAGCTTTTCAATCATCGCATCAACCGCCTCAGCAATATCAATCAATTTTGTCCCAGGCTCAACCATCGCCTTAACTAATTTCTTGACCTCCTTAGCAATCTCTCCAGCCTTAATATAAGATTCAATTTCATTGGTATCCATCATTCGCAAAATTCCTCCCAGTTTTATCAAAGGATATAAGAGTTTTATATATTGCCCTTGCCGCTTTTTCACCCTGCGCTCTAAATATCTTCTCCCGCCGCTTATATTTAGCAATTCCTATCTTCTTTTCATTTTTCGGCATATCTTCGATACTACTATCTAATCCTGGAACAAAGTAAGCTACCGCGACATAGTCACGTTTTTTCAATTTTTCTGAGATAAAAACTAACTCTCCCCCCTCATATTCCATGCTTATTCTCTTTCCACGATTCATAGCCTTCAAAAATTTCTCATTCTCCTTAAGGGTTCTCTCGAGAGAATAACCTGAACGAACCATCTTCTCAAAAGTTTTAGTCTCATAAATAAAATCTCCCTTGTGATAAACCATCAGAGGAACCCTATCAATCCTTTCATACCCCCCAACTACCCCAACAATTTCTGAAAGATGACCTTTCTTAAGTTCTTCAATTTCTTCTCTGCTCCCATCCCTCTCCCCCCGTAGCGTCTTAGCAACCCTAATCGCAGCACTCTTAACCCACAGAGGTTCTTTGTAATCTTTTCGCAAAATTCTATTCCCGGTAAGTATCTCCACAACTGCTTCTTCTCTCGCACGTTTAACTTCTCTCGCAGCTTCAATCACTGGAGGAATAGCCTTCTTATAATAATCTCTTTCCCTTTTAATTTTCTCAGTGATTTCTTTATGAAGAGCGATATCTTTTTCCAATTCTCCAACTTTAAGCTCCAGTTCTTCAACCCACCTTCCTTTTTTCTCGGCCTCTTTTTCTGCTATATCTTTCTGGCTATAAAAGAAACTTACCATTTCCCCATGAATCTTTAGCCTAGCTACTTCTTTTTTCTTCTGCCTAACTAACTCTTTCTTTTTTTTATCACTTTTCGGCAGATATTTCCAAATATTCATAAAGAGACCACAAAAATGCCTTATTTATGTATTTCTACACTCAAATCGTCTGAGATTTACGTCTTCTTTCCTTAGGCAAGAAACCAAATAAAGTCTTTCCACCATCACCTATTTTCCCAACCCCGACAAAATCATCCCCACTTTTAACCGAAACAAAACCTTCCTTAACTTCAACCTGCCCTTCATTAACCTCAATATCCTTTCCCTTAAACCAATCTTCTTCCTGAGCCTCATTCAGTTCCAAAACTCTTTCAGTCAATTGCTCCTTCCAAACATGCATTCCATCTAAACTTAAACGAACTTCTCGTACCCCATTTCGATTCACCATATCTTTCCCAACATAAAGCCCAATTCCTTCAATCGGCAACAATCTCCAAATTTCCATAATCTCTTCGTTAGATAAATTCCCTGAGTATGCCCGAATTCTTTCCTTTCCCGACCGAATCAATAATTGCGGAATCTTCTTCATCCCAAGATCTTCAAGCCCGGCTATAAATTTCTTCTTCTTTGCTCGGTCGAGGATGGAGATTTTCATCTTCTAGCCCTCGCAGCATATTTATCATTCATTTTTTTGAATCTTCTTTGTCTGCAAACTTTTATTTTCTTACATTTAAGTTCAATCTTATCAATTATTTTATTCAACTTTCTATTTTTGTCAGGATATCTTTCACTATGCCCTTTTCGATAAAGCAAGAGAAATTCATTTGGAACAATCCTAAATTTAAAATTATTTATTTCACCATAGTTTTTATATTTAAAAATAGAAGAAGATAAATAATCAATTGTCCTATTACTTCTAACCTGATAGACATCTCCGACAATTCTTATCAATCTAACATCCACCTCAAAACTATTTTTATGATAAACAATTTTTCTCCCAATAAATTTTTTATGATAACCCATTTTATCAAAAATCTCATTTAATAAAATCAAATCTTTTTCAAAACAAACCAAATCCAAATCTTTTGCTTTCCATTCTTCGCCAAGTCCTTTATAACAAAATCCCCCAAAGACATAATATTTCAATTTTCTTTTATTAAATTGAGAAATTACTTTTTGAAATTCCTTAAATTGTATTTTCATGCTTCACACCCCTTCTCACTTTTCTTGACAATCTTCGCAACGAAAAACCCATCAGTATCATTGTCCTGCGGATATAACCTCAAACATTTCTTAACTTCATCAGAAAGTTTTTCACCCCCCCATTCAGTTACACCACAATGAAATTTCAATGGCAAAGTCAACTTCTCAACTTCAACATCAAAATTCTCAATCAAATAATTAACAATCATCTCATCTTCTTCCGGAGCCAAAGTACAAGTCGAATAAATCATCTCGCCGCCAACCTTCAAAATCTTCAAAGCCGCAATAGCTAACTGTTTCTGAACGGCAGCAATTTTCTTAATCATATTAACATTCCATATCTCAAATGTCCTCGGAGATTTTCTCAAAGTTCCTTCACCCGAGCATGGCGCATCAACAAGAATTTTATCAAAACGCATCTGCGATTTTTTCAATAACCTCTCACAAAGTGCAACTCCTTCCTTTCGTGTAACAATTGTGTTCATGACCCCGCATCTTTCCAAGTTAGAACTTAGTATACCAATTCTCCCCATACTAACTTCATTAGCCATAATCGTCCCAGTATTTTCCATCATCGCCGCAGCTTGAGTCGTCTTACTCCCCGGGCTCGCACACAAATCTAGAATAATCTCGCCCGGCTTCGGCTGTAATGCCAACATCGGCAACATCGAACTAATCTCCTGAACATAATAATAACCGAGCAAATGTTCTTTCGTCTTTCCAATCTCCCCAGGATTCAACTTCGATTCAATAACCATCACTTCTGGAAACTCCTCAAACGGTTGCTTAATCTTCCAACCATAATCCTCAAGCCGTTTCTTCAAATCATCAACACTAATCTTTAACGTATTAACTCTAATGGAAGTCGGCGTCTTAGTATACGAAATATCAAAGAACTTCTTCGCATCAGCCTTGCCAAGCAAAGCTTCCATCCGCGCCACAAAACCTTCCTTCGGAGGGAACTTCTCTTTCAAATACTCTGAATAATTCTTACGCTCATCCATAAAATAAAGAGAATTCCTCGCTATAAAAAGCTAATCAATCAAGTAATGCTCGGATCCGGTTGTGTTTAATTTAGAAATCAAAAATCTATGCTTTTTATCACCTATAAATATTTATACCTTCATTAATTTACAAAATTTATGGTTGATAAAAAAGAATCATTAGAAAAAAAAGTTGCAACAAGAGAACATATTGTAACAGACCAAGGAAACGGGGGTTCTTTTTGTAGCCACTGTAATTATAATTTAGGCTCTGATCCTTCTAGACATTATAGAAAATGTCCGGGATGTGATTACAGATTAATTGAAGGTGGAGTTTATATTGGTCAGGGCGGATCTGATTTTTGATTTCTAAACTCAAAATCCTTCGGATTTTGTCCCATCTCGCTCTGCCCTCTAGGGAATATAACAGCAATTAAAACATTCGTCCTACTCATCTTAATTCTGAAGAACTAGTTTTAATCGCAAACGTTAAACATCAATTAAACTTCCTCATCAAATCATAATAAACCAACGCTTCATCCGAGACATGCTGTGATTTAAGATTTTCTAAGTAGTATTCTAATTGCTCCAATCTCTTCTCTCCAACCATAACCCTCCGAGCTAATCCCAAGAGTGGAGGATACGGAACCGAATTCCCTTCTACCATGATAACCGGAATTTTAAGAGCATAACTAACACCCATATAAAATAATCCTTTGGGGTCATGTTCTCCATCAAAGTTTGCAATGATTAAATCAACTTGGTCATGAACCGCTTCAAAATAATCAGGGTCTGGATCAAGTAAGGAATTTTTCTTTTTTAGAGTAATTCTCCCAACAAGGCCACTAAATTTTTCCAAATTTCCCGCGAACAAAACACTCCGATAAGGCTCACGAGATTTAGTCCTATCCCTAGATTTCATTCGCTCACCTCTTTCCCATTTAGAATTATTCAAAAAATCTGTTGCTTCGCTAAAGTTTTCAAAATTATAATCTGAAACTTTAGAGATAATATCCTCACTCGGAAAATTTTCATCTACAGAAATTATAAAATTTCCCCTAGCCCAAGAAGCCCCCAGTTCGGCATAAGACATCGTCCCTACCCGTTTTCCCTTAGGCGTATAAATCAAAGAAACTGGACAGTTCATCGCAGAAGCCATATCATCCGTTACAAGTCGAGCAATCGAACTCTGGCTATGATTTCGAGGGTCATCAAATTCAAAATTTTTTGAAAGTTTCCCATGAAGCTCATTTCGCCATCCCGAGAAATTCCCAATAGTATAAACCTTAGTCTTCATAAAATATTTATTTCTTCAAGCTTTTTAAATAAATATGAGATTAACTTAATGCTTCTTCCTAATAAACCAAAGCGGGAAAACAATGTCACTTATACAGCATGGAATAAAAACACACAAAAACACAATCAAAGAAAAAATCAAAATAATCCAAGCATTAATATTAATACTAAAAGCTAATAAATAAAATAGGCTTGCAAAAATTGACAAGAAAACATGAACCGAATGGCTAACTTTAAACAAATTCCATTTCATCCCGATAGCCGCTCCAGCCAATGCAACACCCAAAATCAAAAATGGTTTTTCTATAATTGGCAAATGAAAATGAGTATGTAAAGAAAATAAATTTCCAGCAATCCACGGTAAAATAATATCGCTCAAACTCCCAATCAAAATAGCTCCAACAATACCAATAAAGATACATTTCAAAAAAGACTTATTATATTTCCAATAAATTGCAGAAGTCGCCATCGCCGAAACCAAAACATGTGCAGGATGCATAATCTCAAAAAGACTCTCCGACGGGACATTCCCTAACAAATAAAAAATAGCGACCAAAACACCTGCAGCCAAACTTGCAGTTAGCGTGAATGGCAAATGATGCCAGAGTTCTTTCCAAATTGTATTACCTTTACTAAATTTCATGAAAACAATAGTTTATTATAATTTATAACTTTATCGCAACTAAAACAACTTCTCCTGTTTTTCACCCTCAGCAATTTCCCTCACATTAACATCAAACACATCAAAAATATTTTCAACAGCAGGCAAAATTTGATTATTCAAATAATACTCAATATCATACTTTGCTTTCTCATCAGGCAAGAAAACTCTATCCCCCACCCTTTTCCCTTTTCCCTCCCCGATAAAATATTCAATTAACATTCCTGGACTAACCGAAATTTCTTGAGCTTCCATTTTCTTGGCCGCAACAACATGAGGTCCTTCATTAAGATATTCATTTATGGGTTGACGCAATTGTGTTCGAATCATCAGGTCATCAAGATTAACATTCCTATTTTTCAAATCCGCAAGAACCTTCCTCAAAAGTTTCAAAGCATCCTTATATGGTTCATCATTAGGCTCACCAGAGTCATCCCTTGGGGACAAAATCTTCGCCAAAACCTCACTCTGCAAATTCCGAGTCAACTTACACCAATCTCTACGAACCGTTTCAAATCCCCTAATTTTAATTTTACCTTTTTCATCAACTAAAGCATATTTCTTCTTTGCCCCCCTATCCGTCGTCCTTTTAGAAACAAACAATCCTCGAGAATAAAAGTCCTCCAAATCCAACTCCATAATCCCTGGAAGTTTAGAATTAATTTTCTTCAAAAAATCAAGAACTTGCTTCTTACTTTTGCTTCCCTGCAAAAATGCAATAGAATCTGTATCTGAATAAATAATCTTGTAACCTTCCTTTTCAATTGTGTTAATCGTATCGTGAGTAAATTTCCTAACAAATGCGAGAGTTGAGGCTGCAGCTTCACGAGAATAATACCTCGCCCCAAAAAATCCCTGATAACCAAAACTAGCATTTGCCAGTAATTTATATGCGTTACTCCTAGCCTTAGTCATAGCATTCTTATCCCGATTATATTCTTCCTTATACTTTTTTCTTTTTTCAACAACTTCCGATAACAATTTTCCAAAAAATCCCTCTTTCTTTTCAAAATAAAATTTTCCTTTCTTACCATCCAAAACAAACTCCGGCGACTCAAAAAATCCTTTTCCACCCTTTTCACTAAGAGTAGATTTTGAGATATTAAATGAAACAATTATACTCGCATGCATACTTGTAAAATCAAACATCACCAAATTTTCATAAAGCCCGGGTGAAGGTTCAAAAACAAAAGCTCCTTCAAACTTTCCTTTTGCTTTCCTTTCACTAATTTCATTATACATTGGACGCTTTTCAGCAATCTCGTCAAATCTATCTAAGTTATGTAAAATATGATTCTCAACATGCGAAGACATTCGATCACGAGTAACCTCAAACAAGGGCTCTTTCACAATTTTACAAAACTCGAGCATGTCCGGCCAAAGTTTCTCCGCAAGTTTGTAAGTAACTATCGCATCTTGCAAATTATACGAAAAAAAATCTTGCCAATCACTATTAGTCATATTAGGCAACCGAGCAAAATCAAAATCTTCTTTCTTCTCACCAACAAGTTCACCCGCAACTTCATTAAGAGATAAAGTTTCAGATTGCAAATATTGAGAAAAAACAGCGTCGACAAATCTAAATAAATCTACATGAACAATTCCATTAATCTTTCCTGAAGGAATTCTCCCACGAGTAAAAGTCGGACCACGACCATCAATCCCCAACCCCAATTTAACTTTATTCTTCTGAGAAGCCGCTTTCAGGTAAGGAAGATCAAATCCATCAGAAAAATATCCTGTCAAAATATCTGGGTCATAGTCATTAACATATTCAACGAACTTTTCAATCATCTCCCCCTCATCCTTAAAACATTCTACATAATCTTGAGCCTTGTCACAATTTTTCCAAGTCAAAACTTTCTTAATTCCCTCGCCATAAAGTGAAATCATCAAAACATCTCCCTTTCCAAGTTCAGTATCGTCAGTTTCAATATCATAAGCTAAAATCTTTGGCTCAAACTCTTGTTCTTTCTCCAACTTAGAAATTTTCTTAGCCCCAACACAAATCTCAACACCTGCTTGCAGGTTCTCGTGCCCTGAAAGGGTATCAAATGCATCGGCAATTCCTCCAAAATCTTCTATTCCTAAAATATTTCCTTCGACAGAATGCCATGTCAACGGTTCAACACCTTTTTCTTTTATGTATTTACTAATAATCGGAATATCATATTCTCTCCGAGCTTCAATTTCATCCATATCTCCAATCTCCGAAGCGATGTCATGTGCATCCTTATGATTTGTCACGAAAACCCGAATCGCCTTTACATCTTTTCCAAGGAATTTCTTATCAATAACTTCCGTCCGTAAAACTTTACTCGTACGAGAAGATTTACTAACTTCAATACCCTTAATTTTCTTGATAACCTTGTCAGGCTTAGCCCCTTTCTTCAAAATCACATAAAAATTAGGTTCATATGAGTCAACTACACAAACCTTCCTCCCCTTTTCATTCCGTCCAATCAATCGAACATAGTTCCTACCATCAAAATCAAAATAGTCATAATCGACTGGGACGAATTCAAACTTCATATTTATCTAAATTTATCGAGACTTATATGTTTTTCTAGAGCAGTATTGTAACCACTATATAGATACAACGAACAAAAGATTTATAAATCCAGACCCTCTAAATTTCTATGGGAGATTGCATAGCAAAATATAATCTTAATTCTAATAGTCCTCCCTATCACCTAGAAGACTTAATCCCAAAAGGTTACTCTCCAACACAAACTCAATCAAATTATTCAGCACGTATGAATAACATGGCCTATTCAGGAATTAACAGGAGCACAATTTTCTAATGGCAAAAAAATCTCAAAGACCTTCAGTAAAAATAAATACCTATGAACAAGCAAGCAGGATTCTTAACGGATACCATGAGTCTAGGGAGTATCTACAATCACTCATTGGACATTTTGTCCCTAATGGGGGTCTAATTGTTGATTGTTCTGATATGAAAAATCTAAAATATCATGGAAGAACAATTCAGGGAGTAGCCAAAAAAATATTAGAATCCAGCGAATTAATGAAGAAGATAAAATCCCTCCCCACAATTGAAGACGAAGTCGAAAGAGAACTCTTCGATGAAAGAATTTGCATACAACTGGAAGGACGACCGCTCTCGAGCAACTATCTACTTTATTTAACTAGACAATATCACAAGGCCAAGGGTAACCAATAATCTTATTAATTTCTTTAACATTCACATAACATGGGAGTTCAGATATCAGAAATAATTCCACGTAAGGAGATCGAAATAAAAGATCTAAAAGGAAAAATCGTAGCGATAGATGCGTTCAACACACTTTATCAATTTCTCACAACGATTCGGCAACCAGACGGGACACCGTTAATGGATAACGAGGGAAGAATAACCTCTCATCTCTCAGGACTTTTCTACCGAAACATAAATCTCCTCCAGGAAGGATTAAAGCCAGTCTACGTATTTGATGGAAAACCCCCCGAATTGAAACAGCAAGAAATAGAAAGGCGAAAAGAAGCGAAGCGAATGGCAGAACAAAGGTATGAAACTGCGAAATCTTCTGAAGATACAAAAGGTATGGGAAAATATGCAGGGCGTTTCGTGAAAATTACTGATGAGATAATTGAAGAAAGCAAAAAACTTCTTGAAGCAATGGGAATCCCTGTAATCCAATCTCCTGGAGAAGGCGAAGCTGAAGCCGCAGTTCTTGCAAGGGCTGGAAAAGTTTGGGCAGCAGCTTCTCAAGATTATGATGCATTACTTTATGGAACTCCTTTTCTTGTAAGAAACTTAACTCTCGCACGAAGAAGAAAAACCTCTGCCGGAATCTACATAGATGTTAATCCCGAATTAATCGAATTCCAAGATGTATTAAACAAATTACAGATAGAAAAAGATCAATTAATCTGTCTGGCAATCCTGGTCGGTACAGATTATAATCCTGGCGGAGTAAAAGGGCTAGGACAAAAACGAGCATTAGAAATTGTTCAAAAATACAAGTATCCAGTAGAAATTTTCAAACATGTCCAAGAACACGAAAAATACGATTTCGTCTTTGATTGGCAGGAAGTATTCAAACAGTTCCATGAATACGAAGTTTCCCCCTCTTCTGAAATAGAGTTTAAGGAAGTCAATGAAGGAAAAGTAAAAGAGATTCTTCTATCACATGAATTCTCCGAAAGCAGAATAGATTCCGGATTACAAAAACTAAGGCAAATCGAAGAGTCAAAAAAACAAAAAGGTCTAAACGAGTTTTTTTAAGTATCTCGTGAAGTTTGAAAATCTTCCGAGCAGGTGTCCTTTGGACGGATCGGAAAAAGATTTTAGAATCCAAACGAGCCTATATTTAATGCGAAGCATTAGAATCCGTTTTCTGATTTGCCTTCGTGAGAAGGTACTTGCTTCAGCGCCAGGAAACCTTGCCCGAAGGGTACTTGCCTCAGCGCGTTACAAAAAAAAGAGCCTAAAACAAAAAGGTTTAAGTGAATTTTTCTAACCCCTCCAAATTAGGAATGCAATATATAAGATATACATCAATAAAAATACCATCCCATCCTTTCTACTCAAGCCATGCTTTTTACCGGTGAACATAAATATGAATAACATTAGTGTGGCGAAAAACATTATTGCTACATCAACATAAATTCCTGCAGGAATTGCAAGCGGACTAACTAATGCGGCGATACCCAAAACCCCGCAAATATTAAAGATAACACTTCCAATTGCATTACCTACGGCTAGATCAACTTTACTTCTAGCCGCTGCAAAGATACAAACTATAAATTCTGGGAGGGTCGTTCCAATAGAAATTATCGTAGCCGAAATAAGAAATTGACTTAATCCCAACTGGATTGCCGCATATACCGCACCTTCGACAACCCATTTCCCCCCGAGATAAATTCCTATAAAACCAAAGACTAGTTTCAAATAAGTTTTCCAATTAACATCCTCAACATCAGATTCCAACTCTATAGTCTTATGTCTGCGACTACGGATAATCTTTGGTATGCTCGTAAATAACCCGAAATCTAAGATTATACCTTTTGGTTTTACCGGCTCGGATTTTGATATCTGTATTAAAGAATAAATAAAGATTACAAGAAGAGCGAGAAGAATAATTCCCTCAGTGTAACCCCATTCTAACTTCTGCACTCCAAACAAACTTCCACTAGTGAATATATAAACTACAAAACAAGCAAGCAAAGCAAATGGAATCTGCTTCCAAATTGTTTCTATTTTTAGACTTACTCGAGTAATAATCGCCGTCACACCCAATATCAAAAGAATATTTGCAATATTACTTCCAATAACATTACCAAATACTATATCTCCTGCACCCTTCAGTGAAGAAAATATTCCGACCATAAGTTCCGGAAGACTAGTGCCAAAAGCAACAACAGTTAACCCTATAACTAAAGTAGAAATTCCAAGTTTCTTAGCAATTGAAGAAGAACTATCTACGACCAAATCTGCACCTTTCATCAAAAATAATATCCCCAAGGCAAAAAGGATATACGTTATCACCATAAATTTAAATAGAATAACGAATATAAAAAACCTATGGTAGTAACTAATTTAAAGGAGATGAAGCCTCAAAACCTTAGCTCACCAGAGCTACCTACTAGGTGGGTCTTAGGCCAATGATAATCGGATTACTACTCGCAATAGCAGTATCAGTTTCAGTTGCATCTCTTGGAATAATTCTCATGGGAATGTCTGGGGCACTTCGAGAAAATCTCGCAACAGGAGCGGTGATCGGAGCCGGGGGTGTAATCTCTTACGCAACAATCACACTAACAGTTTCACTAATCGCAATATTTTTCTTAGCATTAATTCTCAAAAATAATGCCCAAAAAGATATAATTAAAAGTCTCCAGTAGCACCTTTTACTATAGTCTCCAAAACTTCTTCATTTCCCTTAGTTTTTTCAGCCCTTTTCTTTTCTTTTCTTTTCTTAATCGCCTGCCCGATAGCAATTAAAATTTGTCTACAAACAACTATCCCTGCAAAACCTCCAATCACAATCAAAACAATTATGATGACTGCGATAGCAAGTCCCCATGGTAAGATATAGTTCCATAAAATTCCTAATAAGTCTAAAAGAAACTTAGCCAGTAAAACAAAAACTTTTGTAACAAGAAGTGTTGCAAAAACCCCAAATCCAAAAACATTAGACCAATGCGTCTCGAAAAACATCAAATCAACCTTCGCCCCAAGAACCTCAAAAATATCTAAGATTGCATTTCCATTAAAAACTAAGATGACTAAAAAGAGCAGAATAAGATAAAGGTTAATCGCGAATAACCAAGAAAGCGCGGGGACCATTCCGAAAATCGCACTCAACCAAGACGCATTATCCTCCAACCACAAATTAATATTATCAATTCTTTGTTCAGCCTTACTTACAAAGGGTTTATATTTTTCAGGTTCAAATTCCCCTTCATCATTTAACGGAGAATAAGTATCAATAGTTTCCTCCAAATTTTCAACATCTGCCCCATCAATTCCCAAGTCAGGAGCATCCGCTACAATAACTACTGATAACATTAGAGAAACGAGCAACAAACCAATTAAAAATTTACTTTTCATCTGAACCTTCAATTTTGTTATTTAATTCTTTTTCTATTTTTTCAATTATCTCATTAAATTTCTTCTGATTATTCACCAAATAATTATCTCCAAATTCTTCGCCATAATAAAGACTGCCATTTCTCCTCTGTCTCAAATCGTCTAAAAAAAATAAAAAAGATTCATCGAGATTAACTAAATTAACTGTCATCTCAATTAATTCCTTATGGGCATATTTCCCGACAAACTTAAATCCTCTTGACAAACAAAGGGCCGTAGCCAACTCTTTTATAATCTCATAATAATTCTCGCATATCACTGTAGAATAAATTTTATTTTTGTAAGTTTCCACAAATTTTTTTCGAGATTCAATTATTTTAATTATCGAACGAGCCTTTTCTAAGTCCGGTTGTACTTTTATCTTCATATTAAAATTTTTAAGTAACCTCTCATTACTATCCCATTAATTAAGTTATTTTTTAATTCTTTTGGAATTTTATTAAGTTCATTCACCATCAAATGAATCTCCTTTCCGAAAATCCTTTCATATTTCGAAAGGTCGAGGTCACATTTTTTACCAATCGCAAATAAATCAATATCAGATTCTTCCGTAGCATCCCCCTTAAAATAACCGCCATAAAAAACAATTGCTTCCGGAGAAACATTTTTCCAGATAAAATCAATTAATCCTGAAGCGAATAATTCATATTGGGTAGAAAGCCTCATATAAAATTTAAAATTTTCCGAATCCCTATTTGCAATATAAATCGGATTGCCCCTAACCTCTATTACCTCCACAATTCCCTTCTCGCCAAATTCCAAAAGATATTTTTTAACCGAAGGTGCACTAATCCCCACCTTCCGAGAAAGTTCCCTAAGACCAAACTCTGAAGTAGGAAAATCCAGAAAAACCTTCAACACCTTATATCTGTTATTTTTTTGTAACATCTGTTATTTGTTTATAACTCCTGTAATAATATATTAACAACTGTTTATAAACATTTACATTGAGAACAAGGAAAGTATTTAAACATCCCAGGCCACATACTTACATGAAAAAGAGATTCATTACATTATTTCTATTAATCCTATTAGTCAGCCCACTAGTCTTGGCCACAGAAGAAACTTCAGAAGCTTCTAATGGAGAAACGGCAGATGGAGAAGTTGAAGACGTCTATCAAAACAGGGCAGGGATCCCTGCATTCACTTTCCTATTCTCAGAATTTCCCGGGTTTTATCTAAAACTTTCTTGGGCAGAATTCGCAGTCTATCTCATGGCTTCTGCCTTCCTCTTTGTCGGAGCTTTAGAAATTCTAAGTTACACTGCATTCGAGAGCGGGTGGGTAAAGGCATTAATTGCCGCAGGTCTTTTAGTAATCACAATAATAACTGGGGCTATTTCAAAACTTACAAATATGTTTTTCAATATTTTAGACAATTTCAAAATAATTGCTTGGGCGACAGTAATTTTAATAATTATTCTTTTGCTAGCACATCCGATCTTCAATGCAATCAAAAAGAACAAAAGATTGTCAAAGGCTGAAGAACTCGGAATAGCTGCTGGAGCCACATTAAGGGGATTAAAGAAAACCGCTGAAACGGCCGCTAAAACTTCTAATTAAAAAAAAGAAAAATCTCTTAAAATAAAAGAGATTAAATTAAAATTATTTTTTCTTCCCCGCAGCTTTCTGAGCAGAATCAGCTACTCCGCCTAATCCTTCGACCGCTACATCCACTTTTGCAAAACCACCCTTAGCTTCCTCAGCGGTGGTTTTTGCCGCCCAAACTTTTCTTTTTGATTTTAAAAATGATCCTAAAAAGAAGAATACTGCTGCCGCGACAATAGAAAAAGTCGTAGCCATAAGAACAGACCCTCCTGCGAGCTTCATCATTCCAACTGCAAACTTACCAACTCCCCCAGTAACTCCAAAGACTACTGCAACAGCTCCAGCAATTAAATATTTAACCCAATCTTTCTCAAAAGCTGTAAAACCAAGAATATCAAACGTAGCAGCAAAAATCATTAATATAATTGCCATAGCAACAATGAAGTCTGCCCAAGTTACACCAAGTCCAAAGAACTTAACCGTAGAAAATAACCAAGCGGGATTTTCTATTGCGGCATTTACTCCCGCAGTATCTTCACTTGAGGTGATTGTCCATGTTACTGCACTAACAACCTGTAATGCAAACATGAAAACGAACATAAACATAACGCTAAGCGCTAAAATTCTTTTCGTATTTTTATTCATAATTTATACCTCCTTTCAACCATTTTTTTAACAATGATTAGACAATCCAATCATACAATACACAAGAACAACTCACTTATAAAGATTTCCAACAAACTTCATCGAGAGAAAGTAACACTAACTTTATTGCTTATCCAACATTTTCTCTTTCTGTTCCTTCACTTTCTTCAAATTCTCAATCTCAAATCCATAATATTCCTCTAACTCAATCTCACCATCATCTCTCACTTTAGCCAATTTCCCTTCATGAATCACAATTTGTTTTTCTAAAGATTCAATTCCTTTAGAAAGTCGTTTCTTTCTATTTACCATAATTCTTAATACTCTCCTCCACTGAAGAAAATAATTTTTCAACTACCAAGATTCTAATTTTAGTATCAACCTTTTTCCGATTTTTAATCTTCTCATAGATCTTATAAAGCTCTCCAAACTCTTCCCCTCCAATCTCCTTATTAAACTTAGCAAAAAAATCTTTCTTTCTATAAACCTTATTCGAAATTAAACAATCCACCAAGAACAACCCCCTTAGTCTTAACATTAATGAATAAACAACTTCGGGAGAAGAAAGAATTCCTCCAATCTCCCCATCTAAATCAATTATCTTTCTATCAATCTTAAGGATACTTTTTGTTTCATCAATAAATCTCCTAAAAGATTTCTTATCAAATTTCTTTGAAAACTCTCCAATCAGCGACTTATTAAAAATTGCCTTAGATTCTGCAATCCTCGGATAAATCATAAGCGGATTTTTTTCGATAGTCTTCTCAATAGACTGGAGAGAATAAATTTCAATATGATATTTATCGGATACTATACTCTTCCTAAGGCCCTCTGAAATCGCAATAACATCTACGTCAGAATCTTCCGTTTGTTCATTCCGTGCATAACTCCCCACAAGATAAACCCCCAGAATCGAAGGAAGATAATCACTAAGCAATCCAAGGACATCCCCACTAATATTCAACGGCTTTCTAATCAATTCTACCCTAGCAACTCCGCCAACCCAATCTTTAGGCAAAATTACTCCCGCACTATTTCCTACCCTAACAATGGTCTTAATCAGCTCCTGTTTCATGTTATAACAATGTTATAACACTATATAAAGGTTCCCAAGAGCTCCAAGACAGGATCTAACAAACTTCATAGAGAGAAAGTAGCACTAATTTTTCATAATCGTTTCAATTTGCTTATTCAATCTTTTCTGTATCTTCTTATACCTTGCCTCAGTCATATAACCATCCCTATAATTTTCATTAAGTTCTTTCAATTGTTTCCGAACTAAAATAATAAGATCTTCACGACTATTTACATCCAATTCTTTCATCTGCTGCTTTATAATCGCTCTCCGAATCGTCCCATCAAATAATAAGAATATCAGGGCTGCAATCGCACTCATCATATAAATCCAAGACATCTGCCCAAGTTCGTCATATCGTGAAGCCCAAAGACCGACAAACACTACAATATAAAAAATCCAAAGCATTTTTCTAACTGTAGCACTATCGCTAAAACTTTCTACAAAAAAGAAATATATTAGTATCGGAAGAACCGCGGTCAACGCAACTCCCAGAACGGAATATGGCAACAACATAGTTTGAATCAAATCACTTTCAGTAAGGAAACGCGTAGCCAAAAGAGAAATCGAAATAGTGATAACCCAAATCACCATCTTATTCTCTTTAAAAACATCCATCCGAGAAATTATAACATAAAGAAGCGCAACCAGAATAAATAGGAACATAATTCTCTCAAACATATAATCCCCATAACCTCCAAGGATAATCGAGAATAATGGATAAAACATTTCTTGTACAGTATCAATTAACTGCTCCATCCCATAACCAAGATTATCTCCAAGATTATTTCCATAATAACCACCACCCCAATAAGATTGTGCAACCACAAGTGTAGTAGAAAACATCAACAACAAGACTAATATCGGAAATAATTTTTTCATATTTAATAGAGATATCAGAACTTTATAAGTTTATTTATGGAAGTTTTGCAATTTCTTTTTCCAATCTATCCATGTGAGTTTGTGCATTCTTAATCTTAGCTGCAGTCTCTCCCCGAGAAATTAACTTAGATTTTAAATCTCTTGCCTCATCTAAATCATCCAAAAGTCTATGCTTTCTTTCCAAGTCCTTATAACTCATTTGCCCCTCTATATTAATTTTGTTAATTATCCTTTGAATTGTTTTATCAAATAACAATACAGCTAAACCAAGTCCTGCAGTTGCTAGGTAAATCCAAGCAAATGGTCCGATAGCTCCTCCAATAGAACCTGCTTCTACTGCTTTATCACCAGACCTCATAATCCAAAGCGCAACAAAAATAACAATGAAGAACGCCCAAGAAAGTTTCCTCATGGTTCTATTAAAATCCTTAACCACCAGGAAATAGATTACAAATGGGAGACCTGCAGTTAAAGCAACACCTAATGCTGAATAAGGTAATATTATAGTATTAACCACGCTCGCATTTCCAATCCACCTAATTGATAAAAGTGATATAGCAATAGCAACAGTCCATAATGACCACTCATTTTCCGAAAAGAAAGATATTTTATTCAATGCCATCCAAACAATAGAAAAGATAATTATTACCAATAAAATTTTCGCTAAAAACAATTCAGGAGAATCACTGTTCTCTCCAGTAACAAACTCTAAAGCGGGTTTAACCACATCATAAGCACTCGTCATCCCTTTCTTAACACTTTCTGCAACAGCACCAGCACTAACAAAACTCGCCAACATAGAAAACATCAATAACCCTAAAATAAAAACACCGAACAATTTTTTCATATTATTTCAACACATCCTTTATTTATAAACATTTATCCTCTTTGGTATCCAACAATTTTTCTATTTTTGCCAGTACCTTCATAGATGGGAACTTCTTCTTGGGCCTGTTTTTTCTTCTTTCCAAATCCAGTTTCACTTAGAGAGATAACTACTCCTACAATGATTCCAATTACTCCGACTGCAGTAATAGTTCCTTGAGGAATAGTTTTAAAAATCGCCCAATCAAGTTGGAACAAACCAAAGCTTAGCGCCATGACTACAAGACCCGCAATAGAAACAATATAACCAATCTCTTTTTTCATAAGATATAAAGTAATCAATTATTTAAAAAGGTTGCCTCTCTAAGGAGATACGCTAGCAGTACCTCAAAAAGTATATAAACAAGGACATCCACTAATTTACATGAATAAAATAATCGGAATTTTGTTAGGACTGGTATTTCTTATAGTGCCAATCTATGTATGGATTGATGGCGGATATTGGGGATTCGGCGATGCAGCATTAATTTTCCTTAAGGGGGGATTTATGTGGTTCGTTCTTATGGTTGGTGCGGTTTCTCTACTTGCCGGACTTAGCAGTCTAAAAAACTAAATCCCTATAATCAATTTAAACCCAAACCCATTTAGCCTTACATGGAAAGTTTATGCATTCACTGTAAAGGAAAAGGACTCTGTGGAAAACACTGTTACATCTTAGATAGGTTCATAGATAACGCGCCAAAACCAAAACTTCATTTCTCCGGGAAATCCGCTCCAGAACTTTTCGTCGGACGAATCGGGTATCCGTTTGTAAACTCTGGAATCCTGGCTCCCCAAGACAACGATAACATATCGAACTTTGCAACAGCCGAGGAATGGTCCGCAAATAATTTCTCCATAGAAAATGTTCTCCGACTCAGAGGGCAATTAATTTACGGAAGAGCAAAAACAAACATCAAATCAAATGAGGGGCCAGCAGGGTCATCCCTTGGGGACAGAATAAAGCAAGTAACTCAAGAACTCGCCCTTTCTTCGAAACCAGTCTCAACCGAATTCTTTCTCAAGAAAAAACCAACACTAGAATTCACCTCTGATTCAGTTTTCCGCCCGATGACAAACCCCGCCCCAATAAAAAAAGTAATCCTCGAAGAAAATCCTAAAGTAGAAAAAAAAGTCGATTACCTGACTTCAGACTACGACGTCAAAGCAACGATCGCACTCCAAGAACTCTATAATTCAAACATCAAAGTCGACCATTTGCAAAAACTTCTTTCAATCGGATTGCTCGGAGTAAAAATTTCCAGAAAAATGGTCCCAACAAGATGGAGCATCACAGCGACAGATGACACAATTTCAAAACAACAATTAGAAAAGATAAGATACTTCTCGGAGATAAATCAAATAACTCTATTCTCCGGGAACTTCGTCGGAAACTACATTGAGGCCCTTCTTCTTCCTGGGAGATTTTCATTTGAGGCAATCGAAGCTTGGCAAGGAGAAAGCACATATAACATGGAACATTATACTCAATTCAGTCAGGATTATGAAGGATTCTTCGGACGAAAAACTTATGCGTCAAATATCACTGGCGGATACTATGCAATGCGACTCCCATTAACTGAATATCTAACCAAGGTCCAAAAGCAAGCAACAGTTTTCATCTTCAGAGAAATCCGCCCAGAATATTACGCTCCACTTGGGGTGGGGATCGTCCGAGAAACCGCAAGACGGACTTTCACAAATCCTCCAAAAAATTTCGACACTATTGAAGACGCACTTAAGGATATCCAAACAAGACTTCAAACTCCCATAGAAACAATCAAAGAAAAATCTTGGACACTCCACGAATACAATAAACAAAAGTCTCTAAATGATTTCTAGCCATCCCTTGCACGCGCGATAATACTATCTACAACAATCGCCCCAATTATTATAACCATTAAAGTAGTCAATGTTCCTAAAACAACTCCTGAAGTAACAGCACTCCGAATAGCCTGAGCAGATTCAAGTTCCGGAACTTCTACAATTGCTGGGAGAAAAAACCGAGTAAGCACAAATGCCAACAGCCAAACTATCACTATAACAAATACAATCCAAATCAACTTTCTTCTTGTAACATCCCTCATAGAAACACGTATTCAACCAGATATAAAAACCTTGCTACCTCAATCACGTTAGGCCTATGAGAATGCCCTCAATAATCCCCGCAACTAACAAAAGAGGAAATATTACAAATACAAAAAATCTCAAACCTTCCCGAAAATTATACTTCAACTTCTTTCCAATATCTTTACCAAATAAATCAGTTCCAATCTTCATCCCGATTCCAACCGAGAAAAGAATCGCAGGCAATTCAAAAATACCGTGCGGGACCAACTGCCACAAAACCCCAATCCCATTTCTAACTGCTGATTCCCGAATAACAAATCCCAAAAGATAACCATTCAAAACGATCGTAATCAACGGAAGAATTCCAAAACCAATCCCAGTGATAATTGCAAAAAAACTCGCCTTCAAATTATTAAAAAATATAAAAGCGATAATCTCCAAGGTCCCTTTCCCCTCCAAGGATAAAACTAATTTCTCAATCCATTCAAAAATTTCCTGCCTAAAAAAGAACGGATAAATAAACCCTATAAAAAATAATAACATTAAAATCCCAAATGCGAAAACAACATGCCACTTAGACTCATTCAAAAATTTCCAACATGCCGAATAATTCTTAACAAAAAAACTCACCTTCTTCATCGAGTAAAATATTTACTGATCATTTTAGTTTTTCTAGGATACTTTTTCCTCAAATAGAAACCATAACCGACACCTATAAGAAGTCCTCCCAAATGCGCAGTGTTCCCAATTGGAAGTCCAAAACTTAATGAGAGTGCCCAAAACCCAAACATCAACAAACCAATTGCCCCCCACATCGGCATAGGAATTATAAAGAAGACTAAAACTGGAAGTCTTGGCGTTAAAACTGCAAGTAATCCTCCGAGTGCCATGATTGCCCCACTAGCACCAACTGCGTACATCAAAGGACTTCCAACAATCTTCGCACCGAGAGGACTATTTCCAAATATCCCTGCAAGAACAACAAAAAATATCCCTGCAAAAAGCCCCCCAATAATATACAACCACAAGAATCTTTTTTTACCTATCAATTTCTCAACAAAATTTCCAATGAACATCAATGAAATCATATTCACAAATAAGTGCGCAAATCCTCCATGCATAAACATACTCGTAACAAATGTCCAAATTGCCCCACCGGCCAAAATAACTGAAGGAGTCAACGCAATAAATCTACAGGAAGTCTGACTACAATCTGGATTACTTAATGCCCCCAAACTAATAGCTATTATAAAAAAAGCAACATTTACCACAATAATTATTCCAGTATAACTCGATAAAAATCCTGGCTTTCTCATAGGAACATGTCTTCTAACAACTCCTTCATGCCTACCCTCGAATTTATCTTCAAACCATTTAGCCATTGCTATTTTTTCCTAGAAAGTTTTTTCTTTAATCTACTAGCAAAACTAGTTTTCTTCTTCACAACCTTCTTCTTCACAACCTTCTTCTTCACAACCTTCTTCTTCACAACCTTCTTCTTCACAACCTTCTTCTTCACAACTTTCTTCTTCACAACCTTCTTCTTCACAACCTTCTTCTTCACAATTTCTTTTTTCTTTTTGCCTTCAGCTTTTGCTTTAACTATTGCAACATTCTTTCGAGCGGTAGCTCTAGCAGCCTTAAGGATTACTTTTTTCGCAGCATCTTCCTTCTCACTCTTCTTATCTGAACGAACTCTCTTCTTTCTATCCTTCTCCCTAATTGTCTCAAGCTCCCCCCGAATCAACTCCAATTCTTTTTCCGTCCGAGTAACTTTCGCCTTTGTATCCCTAATCGGCCCGCTGTTGTCAGACAACTCATAAACTTCCGCACATTCTTCACAACTAAACCCATGTTCAAGCGCCTTCTCCTCGCCAACTTCAATCCCACACGGTTTACAAACATAAAATCTCCTCGTCTCACGGCTACCCAAAACCCCATTCAAATTCTCAATCTTCTTAATCAATGCTTGTTCTAATTTAACCAAACACTTCTCCGTTTTCAAAGTCCAATAATAAATATACCATCCCTTTCTCTTATCTTTTTTACGAATAAACGAAACAAGCCCGTCGGCAGACAACTTATACAAAATATTCCGGACCTGGTTTATCGTCAGCTCCATTTTTTTCGCAATCAAAAATTCATTAACATCTTTCTTACCAAATAAAATATCAACTATTCGTCCAGTATTAAGACCGGCCATTTCCTCGACGAGATCATGTAGAAGTTTAACTTGCATACCCCATCAAAATAATTTTCATTTAAATACCTTTCCACTATCTCTTGTATAATTCGGAAAGGTTCTCGCCTGTGAAACAGGTTCTCGTACCTGTACATCTGTCCAAAGGACTTCAGTGAGCGAAGCGAGTCGGCACCTTTCTAAGACATCTGT
>JAHJSH010000009.1 GCA_018830525.1 Nanobdellota archaeon
GTCCTTGCGGATCAAAAACCAGGGAGTTTTTGCTATCGAGATAAAATTAAATTATGCAATGACAAGGTCCTTGCGGATCAAAAACCAGGGAGTTTTTGCTATCGAGATAAAATTAAATTATGCAATGACAAGGTCCTTGCGGATCAAAAACCAGGGAGTTTTTGCTAATGGAGTTTTTATTTCTTTATCCGAATTTTTTGTTGTTACTACTTCTAGTTCCATTTTTTGTATTCGTGTATTTTTTTAGTATTGCTTATAATAAAAAGAAGGCGGTTTTATTTGCGAATTTTGAAGCTATGGAAAGATTTTATGATGTGGAGTTTTTCTCCAAGAATTTTTTGGCCTTGTATGTGAATCTTGCAGTTTTACTTTTACTTGTTTTTTCTTTGGCCGGAACTTCGGTTGCGTTTAATATAGGCACCAGTTCTTTCTCTTATGTAATTGCGATTGATACTTCAACTAGTATGGCTACTTCAGATGTTTTTCCTGATCGGCTTAGTGCCGCTAAATCTGAAGCTAAGGACTTTGTTGATTTATTACCTTTAGGTGCGGAGGTGGGAGTGGTGGCTTTTTCTGGAGATGCGCTGGTTATGCAAGAATTGGATACGTCTAAATTGAAAATTAAAATGGCTATTGATAATATTGACTTTGGAATTATTCAGGGGACTAATGTTTATAATTCATTAATTACTTCTAATAAACTTTTTGGGGGGAGACAGATAAAAGCGGTGATTCTTATTAGTGATGGACAATTGAACGTCGGTGACGCTCCCCAGATTACTCGTTATATTAATCGGAATAATTTAGTTGTACACACGATTGCCATAGGTACAGAACAGGGTGGTTTGACAGAATATAATACAATTTCTAAAGTTGATGAGGATTTTTTGAAGGCCCTTTCATTTAATAGTGGGGGGGAGTTTTTTAGGGCTACAGATATTCAAGAGTTGGGAGATTCTTTTTCTAAATTGGTTCGGGAAACGAATAGGGAAGTCATTATTGATTTGACATTTTATTTACTAATTCTTGCGATAGTTATATTTTCAATCTTATGGATTCTTTATAATTTGAGATTTAAGATTGTTCCTTAAACTTGGCTTTCATAAAACTTCTCTCTCATGAATTGTCGATTGACTTTTTCTTTTTGGAGGATATTTTTAAGAGGTAATAATTTTTGGAACCATCCTTCTTCTTCAGGAGAGCCGCAGATTGCTGAAGCGAAACGTTTAATTTCCCTAGATATAGTATTTGTGGAATCGAGGAGGGTGATTGGGGTTTTGTAGTTTAGTGCTTGTGCCATTTTTTTGTGGTCGTGTATCTTTGCCATTACTGGAATATCTGAAATTATTTCTATTTCATTTGTGTTGAACTCATGTCTTGGAGACCGGATTCGATTTACTATAATTCCTTCGATAGGAGTATTTTGTTCTCGTGCGATTTTCGCGGCCTTTAATGTTGTGGTTAGTGTTACATTGTCTGGTGAAGTCACAAGAAAAATTTTATCTGCTGCGGCAATTACTGGTTTTAGTTCTTCGTAGTTTGGAGAAGAGTCAAGAATTATAAAATCGTATCTGCTTTTGTATTTATTAAGAATTTTTTTTAATTTGAAGGGGTCTACTTCGTCATGATAGTACATTGATGCTGGGACAACGTCTATCCCATGGGATTCATAAATTGCGTTGTGTAGAAGCGTTCCCGATAATGCGTCGTGGAGAGTTGTTTCGTTTGTTAGGTCTAAATAGAGTCCGAGGTTTGGTGCGGAGAAGTTGGCGTCGACTAAAAGGACTTTTTTATCGAAGTCATTGACGAGAGATGAAGCTGTCTCTAATGCTAATGTGGTCTTTCCGACACCCCCTTTTATAGATACGAATGCTAGAATGTTTGTCATTGTTATCACCTAATCTTGATGAAGATTGGGAAGTATATAAGAGTTTTCGTTTTGGATTAAAGGGTGGCGTTTTGATCTGAAGTGTTTAGCTCCTCTATTGGTTTGAGTTCTATTACTGCCAGGGATAAAAGGGTTGCGAGGCTTTCTTCTCCACAAGTGCTGTTAACGTAGGCTATTAGTTCTGTTGGGCCGTTTATACACGCATCTTCTTCTGAATCGGCGTAGACTGTTGAGATATAATCCATACCTACCACTACTTCGAAGAGTGCATCTTCCTCACAGGTTTGATCGATTATCTCTTTGTTCATTTGGACAATTTCTTCACAAGTGAATATTTCTAATTCTAGATCTATATCGGCTTGGCCAGGGTCTGGCGTTTGAGATTGGTCGTCCCCCTCACTTCCTTCGTCAGGAGATTGTGTTGAGGAATCTTTTGGGCCGAAAGGATCACTACTTGCCAAAAAGAAAATTCCGGTGATTGCTCCGAGGATTATTACTCCGACAATTATCCAGACCCACCATTTTGTGAGGATTGATTTTTTTGGTTCTCCTAGGGGGGTTGTAGGAATTATCGGAACTGGCGGAAGACTCGGTTTTTCAGGAACTGGCGGAAGACTCGGTTTTTCAGGAACTGGCGGAAGACTCGGTTTTATCGGAGGTTTGATTGGTGCAGGTTTAGCGATTAAAGGTTTTGTAGGAATAGGTTTAACTGGAGTTGTTGGTTGTGGTGTTTGGATGGGTTGAACTGGTGCGGGAGTTGGTACTGGCTGAGCTGGAACTGTGGGAGATCTGGGCCGCGCTGGAGGAAGCTGTTCTTCCATTGTTTTCTCACCTACCATAGTTATCTATTTGGGGGGAGGTATATAAGATTTTTGGAATCAATGCTGTGTTGTATGATTACCTTTTTAGAGGTAAATGTTGTAGGGTAAGTTTTTCAAGACACAATATATTGTATCAAATTTTGAATCATACAACACGGCAGGAATCAATAATCTGCTAAGTCTATATCTCCGCCGCCGTTTTTTGGTAAATCAAACCAACCGGGTTGATGCGAAATCTCTTGTTCTTTTAAGGGGGTGTAGTTCGCTATTCCAGATCCAGGTCCTGGGGGCATATTGTTTTGAGATTTGTAGTGTCTTTCCATTGCTTTAATTGGGCGGTGGGGTTTTTAAGAATTGTTATAGTTCGGTGAATGTTAGTTCTCTAGAGACAAGTTTTCTTAAAATGTCTTTCAATTCGGAGATTTTGATCCGTTTTTGTTCTTCGGTGTCTCGGTCTCGGATTGTTACATCTTTCTTTTCTAAGCTATCGTAATCAATCGTGATTGCATAAGGGGTCCCGGCTGTTGCGCTTCTTAGGTATCTTTTACCGATGCTTCCAGTTATATTGTAATCTACAATAAAATCTTTTTCTAAATCTTCTTTTATTTCTTTGGCAACTTTTAGGAGTTCTGGCTTTTTCATTAAGGGAAAGATTGATACTTCTATTGGAGCCATTTGGTAAGGTATCTTGAATGTTGTTTTTCCTTCTTGTTCTTCTTTCTCTTTGTAAAATAAGTCGATTAGTGCGTAGGTTGGACGGTCTGTTCCGAAAGCGATTTCTAAAACATGGGGGGTGAATTTTTCTCCGTTTTCTCTTATAGCTTCGAGCTTTTGTCCGGAGAATTTTGAATGTTGTGTCAAGTCGTAATCGGTTCTGTCATGGATACCGCACATTTCTGTCCAACCATATCTGTTTAGATTAATCTCAAGGTCCCATGCATCATCGGCGTAAAATGCCTTCTCGTTGGGGTGGTGTTGTCGTAATCTTATTCTTTCTTTTGGGATTCCGAATCCGATGTATAGTTGATAAGCAAGATTGATGCACCACCCATAGGCCTGGCTTTTTATGAGATTATTTTTTAATGCGTTTTCTATACTTATTGATTTGATTTCTTGATTTTCTTCTTGACTTTTGTAATCCCAGAAAGGAAGTTTGATTTTTTTTATTTCATTGAATTTTTCCCAGTTATTTTTTTCTTTTGGGTCTACGAAGAGTTGACCTTCTGCCTGAGTAAATTCACGGCCTCTTAGGACGTGTTGTCTTGGAGAGATTTCGTTTCGATATGCTTTTCCTATTTGGAAGACTCCTAATGGAAGTTTTCTTTTAAAATAATTATAGAATCTTAGGTATGGGAGATAAGTTACCGTCGCTGTTTCTGGCCTTAGTGAGGCTTCGGTTCCGGCGACTTTAGTTTTCATCATGAGACTTTGGGTTTCTATTTTCTTTGTGAAGGCTCCCTTGCATGATGGACATTTAATTTCTTTCTTGTCTATGAAATCCAATATTTTTTTATCGCTCCATGCATCCGCAGCTACGTCGAATTTTTCTTCCACTATTTTGTCGGCTCTGAAAATTGCTTTACATTTTGAACAGTTTATTGTTCGATCTTGGAAGGTTGCTAAATGTCCTGAAGCTTCCCATACGCTGTCCGGCATTACTGTTGGCCCTTCGAGTTCTCTCAATCCATTTGAGTTGAACATTTTTCTTACCGAATTTTCCACTTTATTTTTTAGGAGTTTACCAAGTGGACCATAAGTATAGAATCCTGCAAGACCTCCGTAAATTTCTGGTTCGGGTCCCCAGATTAAACCAGACTCGCTGATGAAACTTGAGAATTCATCTTTTTCCTGTTCCACATTTGGTTTTTGTGTCTTTGTTTCTTCAACCATATTTTTCTTTTCTATTTTTAGTTTATAACCCTTAGGGTCACGAGAACCTTTCTTAAGGTATTCTTTCGCCTTTTCTTCAGCCTCTTTTTTTGTTTTTCCGAGATAAGCGAGGGTTTTTGCTTTTACTTTTCCATTTTCCCTAGTGCTTTGTCTTAGGTAGAAATAATCTTTTCCTTTTATTTTCTTTTTTACGATGAACATTTATTCGAATTGGGCTATCACGTAACCGTGTTTTTTAATTAGATCTTCTGGCCAGTAGTTTAGGTCTTTGGTCTTAATGGCTAAGTTGACTTTCTTTTTCAATTCTCTTCCAGTTAGATTTCCTTTTTTATCCCTCTCTTGTATGATTAGATTATCTCCTTCATTGATATTTCGGTAGTTACATCTTAGTTCAAATTTTTTCTTTCCACTCAAGATGGTTTCAAAATAGTTCTTATCCGTTGGTAATTTGTGTTCCATAAATTACCCACTACAGTTAGATATATAAATGTTTTGTTACCCACTACCCTATTGGCAGTTACCCACTACATGTAACTTTCAATAAACTTTTAAACCAAATTAAGTAAGTAATTCTAGGCTCCCGTAACTCAGCCTGGATAGAGTGCTAGCCTTCTAAGCTAGAAGTCGCAGGTTCAAATCCTGCCGGGAGCGTTGGGTTTATAATAGGCCCAACATAGAGTTTCAATATGCAGATATAGCCAAGCAGTAAGGCAAGCTAAAAAATTTTGCATCTCGCAAAAATACCTATATTTTATTTTGCTCGAAGCGAAATTTTTTCTACAACTGCTGATCCTGGGTGCAGTTCCTTATACCAAATAATTTAAAAGTGGATATTATCTCCTACTGATATGCAGATATAGCCAAGCAGTAAGGCAAGCGGCTGCAACCCGCTGATCCTGGGTGCAATTCCCGGTATCTGCTTATCTGGAATTGCCCCGTGCAATTTAGCTTCGTGAGAAGTTATGCCAGTAGGCTGAAGTATCTGCTTTCTAAACAAATAAAAACTCCTTTTTCTTATCTTATTTATGATATATGAAATATTATGCAATGATAAAGTCCTTGCGAAATTAAAAACTAAAGTTTTGAATTTATGGTAGAGAAGATTAACATTACTTTCCTCGGGACTGGTTCGGCGATTCCGACTGCTCGGAGAAATCATCCGGCGACGCTTTTGAAATATAAGGCTGAGAATATTTTGGTTGATTGTGGCGAGGGGACGCAGCGACAGTTTCGGAAAGCGCATTTGAATCCGTGTAAAGTTACGAAGATTTTGATTAGCCATTGGCATGGCGACCATGTTTTGGGATTGCCCGGGCTTTTACAGACACTTAATTTGAATGGTTATCAAGGTGAGTTGGTTATTTATGGACCGGGGGGAAGTAAGAAGGCTTTTCAAGAAATGGTTGCGCCGTATCTTGGATTTTATTGGGATGTGAATCGAAAAAATGCTGGAAATTTTAATATTGTTTTGAAGGAAGTACCCCCACAAAATAAAGAGAAAGATGGGTTGGGGCAGACCCTTGGTGCTGGAATTATTTTTGATAGCGATGAGTTTTATATTGAGGCTGCCGAGATGAATCATGGTTGTCCGGCTCTGGGGTATTCGTTTGTTGTTAAGGAGAAGAAGCGTTTGGATAAAGAGAAATTGAAGAAATTGAAGATTCCTAATTCTCCTCTGGTTGGTGAGTTGGTTAAGGGCAAGAGTGTTGAAATTAATGGGAAGAAAGTTGATGGTAAGAAATTGATGTATGTTGAGCCGGCGCGGAAGGTGACTTTTATTATGGATACTGCAATGAATAATAATGCGGTGAAGTTGGCGAAGGATTCTGATGTTTTGATTAGTGAGGCGACGCATTCTGTGGAAGAACAGGAGATTGCTACGAAGTATGGGCATTTGACTTCGGTTGATGCAGCGACGATTGCGAAGAAGGCGAAGGTTAAAGCTTTGGTTTTGATTCATTTGTCTCAGAGATATGAGGCGATTCCAAAAGTTATTTTGGGTGAGGCTGAAGAAGTTTTGAAGGGCACTAAGATTCCTGTTAGGGTTGTTGAAGATTTTGATGGGTTGGAGTTGTAGGGTGTGCAATCAGGTGACATATGTCACCAGTACCGAAAATTAGTTCTGCGGTGATTTTTGGTTCTTTTTATGGAAAAAGAACTTATCAGAAAAGAATTTTTCAGACTCAAACTGAAAGGACATTCCTACAATCAATGCAGAAAAATACTCTTTGTAAAATATAAATTTGAAGTAACTAATCGAACATTGAAAAGATGGATGCTTAGATTGGATAAAAATGACACATAGGACCTAAGAGATAAATCAACAAAACCGAAAACAATTCACAGAAAAATTACTCCCGAATTAATTGAAAAAGTAATCTCTGTAAGAACTAAGACTGGATATGGGGCTGAAAAGATTGAGAACTTTGTGAATCTTAGCCATTGGTCAATCAATAAAATTCTTCATGAAAACAAACTCACTGAGCCAACAAAAAGGAAGAAAAAGAGAATTAAGTATATTCGTTTTCAGAGAAAACATCCTAACTCTCTTTGGCAAATTGATCATAGTCAACAAAAGATCAAGGATAAATGGGTTATCTCCGTCGTCGATGATTGTTCTAGAAAAAGCTTGGCTTTTGCCGTGACTAATGTTGTCACGACAGATATTGTAATTCAATTAATTGATAATTTGATAAAAATTTATGGGAAACCTAGACAAATTATAACAGATAATGGTTCAGCTTACGGTCTGAAAAGTAAACATTCAAAATTTGATAGAAAGCTTAAAGCTAGGGGGATTGAGCATATCAGAGGAACAGTCCATAGCCCAACAACTCAAGGAAAAGTGGAGAGGATGTTTCAAACATTCAAAAGGGAATATAAATTCTGTGGGGGAGATGTTGAACTTTGGAGGATGAATTATAATCATTTCAGACCCCATATGAGCCTAAATAACAAAACCCCTGATGAAGTTTACAATGATTTCAAGTTATTGTTTTACTGGTGACATATGTCACCTGCTTCTACAGTTGGAGTTGTAGGGTTAAGTTTATATAATTCTTTTTATTAGAAGTCCTATGGGTAAGAGGGGTATCAGTGCAATTGTTGCGGCAGTTTTAATTATTTTGATTACTATTGTTGCTGTGACTATTATTTGGGTTGCGATTATTCCGATGATCAAAGATAACCTTGATGTTGAAAACGAAATTGTAGACCTTCAAATTGTTACTCTTGAAGGATATACTGTTTGGGACCCAGATACAAGGTTAGTAACAGTTCAAGTTAGGCAAGGTTCTGAAGAAGTTGATTTGGGGGGGATTAGTTTTATTTTTTCTTTTAATGGAATTTCTTGGGCGGTTTCTGAAGATAATTTCCCTGGGCCTAATCAAAAATTGGTTTATCATTTTAATTCTAGTGAATTTGGGAAACCAGATAGTGTGAGTATTGCCCCCATTTTCTTGGATGGTCGTGTTGGAGAAATTTCTTCAACTCGGGAGTTTGTAAGGGGAATGTTAGTTGATAATGGCGAGAAGTGGGTTACGATTGATGATACTTCTGACGAAGAGCCTTCTTGTAATTCTGAAACAGATGAAGAGTTTTGTTTAAGATTATTAAAAGAGTGTGGAGAAATTAATAATAATGATAATTGTGGAAATTCAAGGAGTGCGAATTGTGGTTCTTGTGATGCAAATTATGTTTGTCAAAATAATCTTTGTGAGGAAATTTATCCATTAACAGGATTAGTTTCTTGGTGGAAGTTTGATGGAAACGCGAATGATGAAATGAATATAAACAATGGAATTGCATCTGGTGGAATTGATTTAAATTATGATGCATTAAGAGGAAAAGTTGCGAGATTTGCTGAAGGTGTTGATGATTATGTTCTTATTCCTAATCATGCCTCTTTAAACACAGAAAATATGAGTTTGAGTTTTTGGGTAAAAACAACACAAACAGGAAGTTATAGTGAATGGTATAGAAATCCTTTATTATTTAATAGAGATGAGAGTGGATATTCTAATGATGGATTAGGTGTTGGCTTAGTTAATTCAAAAATAGAATTTGTTGTTGGAGATGATAAATTGGATTCTAATGCAGATGTTTCTGATGGAATATGGCATCATATTATATTAATTAAGGAAGGAGTTAATACTTTTATTTATATTGATGGAGTTTTAGATAATTCTGGTTCTACTACTTATGAAGCCTATAATTCTATAATAGATTTGAAAATAGGAAAAAGGCTTCAAACTTCTTATCTTGATGCATTATTAGATGATGTTAGAATTTATAACAGAAAATTAACAGATAATGAAATAACAAAACTTTATGATTATGAAAAAAATATTTTTCTTGCAAGCAGTCATAAAACTGACGATGAAAAATTATATCTTTGGGAATCTGAAGATGGAATAAATTGGAATCAAAGAAATGGAAACCCGGCTTATGAAAATCCAAATCTGCCTCATCTGTTTTATGGGGGTTATGGAGGTAATTCATACCAAAATGTTGTTCGTGACCCTTCTATTATGTATTATAATGGTAGATATTATATTATTTATACTACTAATAACAAAGAGACAGGGCTTTATCGTGGGAATACTACTGGAATTGCATATTCTGATGATTTAATTAATTGGGAGTATCTTACAGATGTCCCTATGGGGGGTGTTTCAAATGCATGGGCTCCAGAGTGGTTTATTGATGATGATAATTCTGTTCATGTTTTTGTAACTCTTGATACAAGGACTTATGAATTTCATCCTATAACTAACCCTCCGATAAGTAATGAAGATTTTCTCTCATGGTCTTCACCGGAAAGGATTATTGGTCTAGGTAATGATTATGAGCTTGATGCATTTGTATTAAAAATAGATGCTACTTATTATTTATGGTATAAAGGTCCTTCAACCCCTTACCATAATATTGAATATGCTACTTCAACATCATTAATAACAGACTATGTTATTCAAGAATCAGGACCTTGGACGCCTTGGAATGATGGTATTGGAAATATAGAAGGAGCAAGTTTAGTAAAACTTAATGCAACAACATGGAGAATTTATTTTGATGATTATCTTGATGGGGGGATTTATTATAGTGAATCTTCTGATGGTTTTGCTACATGGACACCAAAGCAATTAACTATCCCTGAGGGATTTATACCTGCTCATCCTACCATAATTAGAAAGCATAAGTGATTTTTAGGATAATACTAACAGGGAGCCCCTGATAATATTTTTTAAGGACCACTTAAAAGGATTATAATCTTGTCTAATCTATTATTTGAAGTAATCTATTAGTAACCCAATAATCCCTAGAATGAATGTGATTACTGCGCCTGCTCCTGCGACTATTAATGTTAGTAGTCCGTAATAATCTGAGGGGTATAGGATGATGTCGAATATTGCTACTGATATTATAATTATCACCGAGATTATAGTTCCGATGGAGAATAAATTTAATCCATATTTTTTAGTTTCGCTGAAGTCTTTATTTTTTGTTAGGTTTATTAGAAAGTATAGGGATAAAAGGTATAATGGGATTGACGGGCTCATAAATGAAAAGAAGTCTGGATCAAAGTAGCCCATTGAAAAAGAAGAAAATAATCCCCATATTATCAAAATTATTGCAGAAATAATAAGTCCAGCATTGGCTATAATGTTAAATTTTTTGCTCATAAGTTTATTATCCTAAGAGATTATTTAAGTCTTTGTGGGTTGAAGTCTCCACTAATTGTAAAGTTCTGAGAATTATTGTCCTGCGAAATTAAGCGGACAAAACGCTCGTATTTAGTTAGCTGATGGTGAGATGAAGACGATTGTGTCGCCTCGCAAGAAAGTCAAGCCATAGCTTGTTGTTTGCTCGCCGTTCTCAACTTCTTTTGCATTGTCCAAAACCACGTTGATGTGGATGTCGAACGCCAAAAGAGTTCCGACAAATTGCTTGCCGTCCTTTAGCTGAACTAAAATCTCTTTACCTTTCGCTGAATTCAGCAAATCCAAAGGTCTATCGATTCCGTTTACCATAATTCTATTCGATGATTTGGGTATTTAAACATTTATATTTTCTAAAATTGTTAAATAAGTATTTACCCAGTAGGCGATTCTGGTGAATTAAAGTTTTAGATTGAAATTTTCCTCGGAGATAATCAGTATCTCCGAAACTACACAAAATAAGATAATTCCAAATAACCAAGAGCTAGAAGAATAGCATGCATTTTTTCTATAAATTCCGATGTCTATGAAATCATTTATTCTTCTGCTGTGTTCTCTTGGTGTACTGTCTAGACTCTTCATACATCCCAATTAAAAATTTCTTGAAAGGAATATCCTCTTTATAAAAACCCATCCAAATTGTTTGAAGCA
>JAHJSH010000010.1 GCA_018830525.1 Nanobdellota archaeon
AAGAAATCCTCTAATATTCTTTAGAGTTAATGTTGATTTATTAATAATTTTTACCCTCTTCATAACCTATCTAATAGATAGGTTAAGTATTTAAATCTTTTGGAGTAATTTAAAAGTAATTAATCCTGTTCGGAGATACTGGATAATATAGTAACCTTTTTATATACAGAAGTTTAGTATTGTTTTAGATGGTGAAGAAAAAAGTTTCTAAAAAGGGAGATAAGAAAGTTTCTAAAAAATTAAGGGTGGATAAAAAGGCTATGAAAAAAGTTTCTAAAAAGGCTGTGAAAAAAGTTGTTAATGTGGATGCTAAACTTGTTGAGAAGATTGTTCCGCAGAAAGTTATTCAAGACGCGGTTGATAAGAAGGCTGTGAAAAAAGTTCCTTTAAAAGATAAGCGAGGTTTTTTTAGTAGGCTTCTTGGGATTGGAAAAGAGGAGGGGGGGATTGATGAGCATCTTCCCGTGCCGCAGCGGAAAAGTTTGGCCTTGATTAAAGAGAAGGAGCATGCTGTTTTGAAAAAAGTTAATGAGTCTCCAATTCATCCGGAAATTGCGAAAAAGCTGGAGAAAATTGATGAACTGAAGAAAATTGCGAAGGAGAAGGTCGGTAAGAAGTTAGATAAGAAAAAAGAAAAGAAAGGGGAGGGTGACAAGTTGAATGCAGACATAAAGGCTAAAAATGCTTCAGTTCTTAAAACTAAAGACCCTACAATTGTGACAAAAGATGGGGCGGAATTCCTTAAAACATTTGTTCCAGGTTTTGATGAGTTGCTTAATCCAGGAATTCCCAAAGGGGCGGCAGTTTTAATTGAAGGTGGTCCGGGAAGCGGGAAGACACTGATGTGTTTGACTATGCTTAGTGAATTGTGCAAGAGGGGGAAAAAGGTTTTGTATATGAGTTTTGAGGAGCCTGAAGAAAGACTTCGACAACATATTAATTCTTTTGGGTTGGATGCCAAGGCGTATGAAGCTAAAGGGCTGCTTTATCTTAAGAGATTTAATGCTTTAGATATAGCACGTAGTGTTGAAGCGCTTCTTAGTGAGGCGAAGAAGGAATTGTTGATTGATGTTCAGCCGGTTTTGATTCCTAAAGAGTTTCAACCAGATGTAGTTGTTTTGGATTCCTTGTCTAGTATTTCCAGTGCGTTCTCGGGAGAGGTTTCGCGATTTAGAATTTATATGGAGCAATTATTCAGATATCTGGAAGGTCATAATATTAATTCGTTTTTGATTAGGGAAGTAGCAAGTCCAACTCATATTGGTGGGGCGACTAATGAGTCTGGAGGGGAAGCAGTTAGTTTTTTATCCGATGGAATAATTGCGATTTATAATGTTATTTATGATAATAACCCTCGTAAAAGGGCGCTTGAAGTTTTAAAAATGAGGGGTGTAAATGCTGATAGAAGGCTTTGTGAGTATGAGATTAAAGAACATGGGGTAATTATACATTCTGATAAGACGTTGAAGGGAAAGTATAAACTTACTTAGGTTTGTAGGTTTTTTCTAAATTGACTTTATTTTTCTAAATCATAATATTTATAAACTTCTTATAAATCTATATGTTAGTGATAAGCCTTTAAGTTAAATATTAATATTAAATATACATGATATGTACTAATGTATAGAGATAATCAACAAAGGAGAAAAAAGAAAATGAGACTAAGAAGAAAGTTGATAAATTATTAAAGAAAAAGCTAGGTGATAAAAAATGAATGAAAAGATAAAAGGAGGAGGGAGGAGATGAGTAAAACTGAAACAGTTATTAAAGAGATTAGGAAAATTCTTAAAAAAGATGTTCGTGGATTAACTATCCAAGAACTTTCGGGGTTAACTCATGTTTCAAGGATTACAGTAGCTTTAGCTTTGGCTAGGCTTGAGGGTGCTGGTGAGATGGATATTAGGGTTATTGGAAACTGTAAATTACATTATATAAAACAATAAAAATGGGAAAAAGTAAATTAAAATATGGAAAAAAGAGAATGATTGAGCAAAAAAATAAGTTTTTTATTATTGGAATTTTTATATTAATGATAGTTTTATTTGTTAATTTTGTTAGTGCTGCATGGTGGGATCAAAGTTGGATTAAGAGGCAAGAAGTGAGTATATCTAATGTCGGGTCTTCTGTTTTGAATGATTTTACTGCTTATATTAATGTGACATATGATAGTAGTATGCAGGCGGATTATGAGGACTTGAGATTTATGAATGGAAGTTGTAGCGAGGGGCAATCAGTTCAATTAGCTCATGAAATAGAAAATTATACTTCTGGTAGTGCTCTTGTTTGGGTGAGGGTTTTATCAATTCCTGCATCTGGAGTGGCATCCATTTGTATGTATTATGGAAACAGTGGAGCTAGTAGTGGAGAAAATGCAACAGGGGCTTGGATTAATTATTCCATGGTCTACCATTTTAATGAACCTTCTGGAACTACAGGAGCAAATTCTATTTTAGATAGTACTGGAAATACAAATGGAACTCCTTCCGCAGGGATTTCTTTAGGTAATGTGGGAAAAATTGGTAGTACTGCTGACTTTTCGTCGGGTACGGGTATTGGTTTGGGGGTAGTTGGTTCAAGTGTTTTAACTGCCGAGACAACAATCTCCTTTTGGTTATATTCAAATAACTATGCCTCTCCTTCTAGGCAAAATCCCTTTGATCAAGCATATGGTGGGTGGGGAACAATGACCCTCGAGACAAGTAGTTCCCTTAGTTGGTATTTTGGAAATAACGGGGGAGACGGTTCTTCTTATGGAGGTCATGCCTCAGGTGCCTTAGTTACTAATGGGGCATGGATTTATGTAACAGCGGTTAGGGATCCAAATGGGTATACTTACAAATGGTATAAAAATGGGGCTTATTTGACAGGGAGTACTTATAGCAGTACTTATCCGGTTATTGCGGACCAAGTATTCACAATTGGGGATGGTTATGTAAACCCGATTAATGGTAAATTAGATGAGTTCCGTGTTTCCACTGTCGCTCGTTCTGCAGATTGGATTAATCAAGAGTATCAATTTGTTATGAATCAAGGTAGTTATGTAATCTTTGGAGCAGAAGAAGATGCAGATGTGACTCCTCCAAGTGTTGTCTTGAATGCTCCAGTAAATAACACAAACACTTCCTCGCAAACAATGGAGTTCAATTTTACTGCAATAGAGGACTATGCCGGGGATATGAACTGTTCAATCTATCTCGATAATGCATTAAATCAAACAAATTTAACTGTGCTAAATAATACTTTGACCTCTTTCAATATAACAGGGATTTCAGGAGGTGCACACACATGGTATGTGGGTTGTGCAGATATTGTTGGAAATTTTGGTACTTCAATAACCAATTTTTTTTATAGAGATATTTATCCCCCAACAATCTCAGAGGTAACTTATAGTCCGAATTCATCTGATGATCTTGATCCAGGAACAGTATTGGAATTTAAGGTAAATGTGTCTGATGCAATAGTGAATGTTTCAACAGTCATCTTTCAATATTATAATGGGTCTGTCTGGGAGAATTCTACAATGACTTCTCCGAATTCAGATGGAGAATATAATACTACAATAACAACTATTTCTTCTGAGGCAAATTATACTTATAGGATTTGGAGAAATGATACCTTTGGGAATTCGAGAGTTAGTGTTAATCAGACTTTTGCTTCTGTTTGGGATTGTAGTTGGAGTGTTTCTCCTTCTAGTTTAGAAGAAACAATAGGATTTTATGAAGATAAACCAATTGGAAATATTACAATAATTAATACAGGAGATTCAAACTATACGGATAACAATTGTTCGATAATATTTTCAACAAGTTATAACGGATTCAGTTCTAATTATTGGTCTTCAAATTCATGGATTTCTAATAACCGGGGTTTCCAAATTTCAAGTTCCATAATAGTAAATGCTTCTTCAAATGAAACATTTCAGATAAACGCAAGCTTCCCATCGGCATCCTCCCCATTCACAGAAACACCAGCAATAACATTAACAGCAAACATAAACAATTCAGTCACAGGAAATCAAACAGCAACAGTTTCATCAACCGTAATAACATCCCCACCAAATCCTCTATTGTACCAGGAAATAACAGATTATCCAACAACATTTATTTATCTCACGCCTGGAAGCTTCAACCTGTCTGCATATGTAAGAAACCTTGGTGGGGATGACAGTGACGGAAATACAGCATATAACATTTCATTTAACTGGACACTCCCATCTTCATTGTCCTCGAGAATTTCAGAAGGGGATACAAACGTGTTTTATTCAAATTTTACAAACAATTCAAAACAATTCAAAAATTTAACAATTAATTTTACTCCAACAAATATTTTATCAATGTCCAAAGGAACACTTAATATCACATTATACTCATACGGCTATAATAACAATTCAGAATTAATAACAAACTCAGGAAATCAAACTCTTCTAAATAACACAATAAATATACAATTTTTATGTTATGATGGGTCTGATGGCCTTTGTGTTTCGGATTGTGGAGTTGGTGTAGATCCTGATTGTGTTGCGCCATCTGCGGGTACTGGTGCTGGTGGCGGTGGTGGTGCTGGTGGCGGCGCGGGCACAGTTACACTCTATGAAGAATCCAGTGATACTTTTGAAGTTCTTAGGGGAGATGTACAGAAATTTACCTTGCCAATTAAAAATACTAGGGCTGGTTATAAACGGGATATTGAGATAAAAGTTTCTGGGATTAAATCTGAATATATCTCTATTAGTCCTTCATCGATTGAGGAGATTGGTCCATTTTCTTTTGAGAATCTTAATGTTACAATTACTGCTCCTTCTTATTTTACAAGAGGGGTTTATGAATTGATTTTTAGCCTTAAGGGAAATGTTGTTTTGAATGGAACTACCCCCTTTAGTGAGGTGAAGAAAGTTACTCTGTATATTGTTGAAGTTGAGAGAAGTGGGGCTGATGGATATATGAGTCAGGCTGGAATGATGCTTGAGGGGATGAACTCTTCTGGTTTGATTATGAAAGATGTTTTAGAATTATTTAATGTGATGAATAATTCTTATAATGAAGTTAATTTTTTGGATGTTAAAACGAACTATCTTTTATTAAAGGAGATTTATGATTCGGCTATGGGGGCTATGGAGTCTGCTGAGGAATTGAGGTTGGGGCTTATTAGTGCTGAAGAGAAAGGTATTTCTGTTCTTGAGACTAAGAAGATTATCTTTTTAGCCGAAGCGGCATTTCGTCGAGGAGATTATGTTTTAGCTTTTGCAAAATATACCGAGGCTAAAATGACTTATGCTTTGGAGACTAAGGGAAAGTTTAGTCTTTATTACACTGTGAAAAATAATCCTGTTCAAAGTTTGTTGGCTTTGATTGGATTTGGGATTTTTTCTTTTGGATCTACCTTGGCAGTGAAACATAGACTTTACAAGAGGAGGTTGAAGTTGTTGGATGATGAAGAAAAATTGTTGTTGGAACTGATGAAGGTTGTACAGTTGGAGACATTTGAGAATAACAAGATGAGTATGGATGAGTATGGTGCGGCGATGAGTCAGTATGAGGATAAGTTGAGTAAGGCTGTGGAGGAGAAAATTATGATTGAAACTAAATTGTCTAATCTTTTGAAGGTTGGTGGGAAGAAGAAGGCATTAAAACAAGAGAAGGAAAGGCTTGTTGAATTGATTAAAGAATTGCAAGATAAGTATCTGAATAAGGCGAATGTTGAGACGAGGATTTATGAGAATATGATGAAGAGTTATACTGAGAAGATTTCTGATGTCGAGGGTAAGTTGACATATATGGATGCTCAAGAGGCGATGAGCAGGTTTAAATTTTTGGGGAAAAAGAAAGGTCCTGCTCTGGATGTTGGGGGGAGAAAGGGTCTTGATGGGAAAGCGGAGGGAAAAAGTGGGGGAAAAGCAGGGGGAAAAGGTATTAATAGGAATAAATCTTTAAAGGTTAAGGTGAAAGATGAAAAGTAATTTGATTGTGGTGTTGATTGTATTGGTTTTTTCTTTGAATTTTATTAGTGCTGCGGAGAATTTGACTAATGAGGAATTAGCCATAGTCTGTGTTGAGAATTCCCAAAAGATACTTGATGATTTATCTGCTGCAAATTTTTCGGTGCAGAGAATTAATGATACTTTGAAAGAGGCAGTTAGTTTATTTGAGGCTCAAATTATTTTGAAGGAGAGGAGAAAAGCTTATGATTATTCTTTGGTTCTTCCTTATTGTGCACAGATTGAGAAAAACTATGAAAATGCGTTTGAGGCAAGAGATGCGTTTGAGGCATTATTTTCGTTTTATAATGAATCTATTAGTGATGAGATGAATTCTAGCTCTATTGATGCGATAATTTCTGAGATAGCGAATGAGCTTGAAACGGAGAGGTATGAGAAGGTTGAGCCGTTGATTGAGATGGGTTATAATGAAATTTCGGATGTTAGAACGAGTTATACTTCATTGAATTTATTTTATCGAAGTACTACTCGAGGTCTTAAAGATTTTTTTATTGATAATTGGAAGACTTTTGCGATTGCGATTGGTGTTATTATTATCCTGTTTTTTATTTATCATAATACTGTTCGGAGGTGGAATATTAAACGGAAGATTAGTGGGCTTGAGATCAAAAAAGGGGTTCTTAAGAAGTTGATACAAGATATGCAGAAGGGTTATTTTGAAGAGGGGAATATTTCTGAGAGAGATTATACTATTCGGACTAAAAAGTTTTCTGAGTTGATTAGGGATATAGATCGGCAGATTCCTTTGTTGAAGGAAGAGTTTGTTAAGATTGATAATAAGCATAATCGTGGTGGCGGGGTCAATAATAATGTTGTTGCGGCTAGGGCAAGTTTAATGGCCGTTACAGGGTCTGGGGGGAATAAGAAGAAAGAAGTGCCGAGTGCTCCAGTTGTTAAAAAGAAAGTTGTTAAGGGAAAAAAGGGGGTTAAGAAACGATGAGTTTTTTTGGATTTTTTGGAAAGAAGAAGGACGTTAAAATGATTAATTCAAAGAAAAAGAATTTTCTTTCGAATGATTTTATTGAGAGGATGGTTCGTGTTGAGCAAAGGGTTTCGATTTCCCTTGGGGAAAATAAGCCTTATAATAAAACTCATTATTATAAGAGTTTGTTGCCGCATGAGAAGAAGGAGTTTGATGAATATCTTTTGAGAAAAGGTGATGTGAAGAAAGGTTTCCTCGTTGCGTTTTTTTTATTGTTGGTTTCAATTTTGTTTTTAAATGTTAAATTTACCGGTAATGCTGTTAGTGGTGTTGTTGGGGAAGGGGAACTTTCAGTTTTGACGCTTTCTATTATGGGTAGCCTCATTGTGATTACTTTTTTTCTTGTGGTGTTTTTTCTTGTTGGTAAATTTGGAAATAAGAAGTTCCATAAGCATTTTTATATTTTGGATAAAATTGGTTTAAGTAGGGCTGCAAATAAATATTTTTCTTAATTTTTACAGGTCTATAATATCTTAAGGTAACCTTTTTATATGCAAATGTCCTATAGATTTGATGAGGTGGTATGGATTATTGACGTTAGTATCCGATAGTCGGATAAAGTTTCTATTGGGATTTGTAATTGTGGCCATTGTTCTTGCAGGAGTCTTAGCGTTTGTTGAATATAGAATTAAAAAGAAGAAGGTTCGACACGTTGAGCAGAAAGTAGAAGAGACACAGTTGGAAAAACTTAACAAATATATGAAATCGGACAAACAGCCTCGAGAAAAATTAGATTTTGTTAACAAGACTGCTAAGGAATATTTTAAGGAAGCTTATGGGACTCCGTTGAATTCTGGTTATTCAATTTTGATTCAAGATTTTGATAAGAACAAGCGGAAGGATGATGCAGAATTTTGTAGGTCAATGTTTGCGACATATTATTCTCATAAAGATTTGACTGATGATCGGTCGAGGGTTTTAGGTGAAATGTTTGTTGGTCTTGTAAAAAGGAAAGAGCGAGCTGTTGAGGCTTCGAGGGTTCTCACTTTCTTTGAAAGGATTCAGAGATTTATGACTATTAAAAAGAGGATTTTTGAAAAAAATAAAAAGATTCGGGTTCAGAGGAGACAAGTGAAGAGATTATCTAGACAACGAGTTGCTGAAAGAAGGAAGTCTTTGAGGGTTGTTCGTAAGAAAGAGTCGGCGATTAAGAGACAAAAAATTATTGCGCAGAACGAAATTTTGAAGAAGAAAAGAAAGGAGGCTAAACAAAATGAGAAAAAAGATCTTGCAAAAACGCGGGAAATTGTTAAATATCATCGAAAAAAGAAACGGGCTGAAAAGAAAGTTGAGCGTTCTAGAACTAGGTTGATTAAGAAACGAACTCGTTTACTTCGAAAGCAGGGGAAAAAAGAGTTAAGAGTTGTTAACAAGACAAAGAAGGCTCAGATGGCGGTTGCTAAAAAGAGGGCTAAGGAATTGATTCGTCAGAAGATTATTAGCCAGAAGATTGCTAAGAAACAAGCTAAGATAAAGAATAAAACTGCTAAGAAGAAATCTAGGGTTCAGAAAAAGATTGTTCGGAAACAGAGTGCCGAAGCTAGGGCTGCGATGATTAAACGTAATAAGCTTGCAGAAAAGAAGGCTAGGGCGCAAAAGAAGATTGCTAGAAAACAAGATGTTAGGGCGCAGTTAGAAGTTTTTAGACGTAAGAGAATTGCAGAAAAGAGGGCAAAAGAGCTTGCAAGGAAAAAATTAAAAGAAGATATTGAAAAGAGAAAGGTACTGGTTGAATCTCAGCGTAAAGCGAAGATTAGGGCGAAGAAGGCGGCTGAAGAAAAGGCTCGTATTGAGAGAATTGCTGCTAAGCGAAGAGAAGAAATGGCTTATAAGAAACTTCGTGAAGAGAAGATTGCTCAAAAGAAAGCGCGAAAGGAGAAGGCTTTGAAGGACGTTGTTGCTCGTAGAGAGAATGAAATCGCTTTGAAATTAGCGAAGGAGGCTAGAAAGAAAGAGCGAGAGGATTTGGCTAAGAGGAAGGTCATTGCTATTCGAAGGGCTAGGGAGTTGACTAAAGAGAAAAAGATTCTTGCGAAGAAAAAGGTGGCGCAGGATAAGGTTATTGCTCTAGAGAATAAGAAGAAGGCTAAAGCTATGAAGAAACTTAATGCTAAAAGATTGAGGGTTGCCCAAAAGAAAATTGTCCAGACTGAAGAGTTATATAAGAGAGAGAGAAAGAAAAATCTTAGGGTTGCGAAGAAGAATGCTAGGAAATTGGCTAGGGAAGCAAGGAGAAGGATGAAGCTTTTGAAGAAGAGACAAGCAGAGAAAGCGAGAAAAGATGAGAAAGATTCTAGGGAAAAGATGCGTATTAATAAGATTGCTGCTGAGCGAAAAAGAAAGCAAGACATCCAAAGGATTAATGAGGCGAAGCAATTGGTGCAGCAGAGAGAGGTTGAGGCTCGAAGAAAGTCTATTGAGGCGAATAAGGCTAAGCAAGTGGAAATTAAGAAGATTGTTCAAGAAAAGAATGTAATGGCTGTGAGGGCTGAGAAAAAAGAAGTTGTTGTTAGGGCGGCGGTTGTTCGTAAGACAAAGGCTTTTGAATTTGCAAAGAATAAATCTAAAAAAGATAACTCGGACAAGAAAACCTTAGCTAAGAAAAGAAAGGAGCTTGCTCTTCAGAAAAAAAGAGATGCTAAACTTGTTAAGAAGAGGGCTAGAGAATTAGTTCGTCAAGAGAAAATTGCTAAGAGAACTGCAGCTAAAGAGGAGAAGAAAATTGCAAAAGCTAAGAAGAAAGCGGCTATTGCTCAGAGAATAGCTATAAAAAATGCTGAGCGTCAGAAAGAAATTTTATCGAGAGAAGAATCAAGGAAAAAGGCGAAAGAAGGAGCATTAAATAAAGATATGGTTCTGCGAAAGAAAAAAAGGGTTACAGAAGAAGTTAAGCAAAAGGTTGCAGAAGCTAAGAAAGTGGCTAAGTTAAAGAGGAAGGCAGAAAAGAAAGCGATTAAGGACAAGGCTCGTTTGGAAAAGTTGGCTCGTAAAAGAAAGAAGGTTTTGGCTAAACAAGAGAAACGGGAGACGAAGAAATTGAATGCGGAGGAACGGAATAAGGCAATTGAGATTAAGAAGCGATTGAGGGCGGTTCAGATTGAAGCGAGAAAAAGGGAAAAGTTTCTGATGGCTAACAATAAGGAGAAAGTTATCTATGTGAAAAAAGTGAATGAGAAAAAAATGGCGGCTCTTGAGAAAAAGAGGAGAAAAATTGTTCCATCGTTTCCTGTTGGAAGTAAGGAGTGGTTGAGAGAGCTTAAGAAAAACTCTAGAACATCAAGTAAATAAACCTCTTTTCTCTTAGAATATTATGCAAAAAAAGTGGATGTTAATAACGAATGTGGTTGTATTAATTGTAGTTCTCATAACTCTTACTGTTATGTTATTTAACTTTTCTTCTGGACCGAGTGTTATTGAAAGGGAAGACGATTGTATAGAAGTGAATAAGGTCACGAGTTTTGTTTATGATTCTTGTTATGATGCTTTTACAAAGAATATCTTTTTGGAGGTCCACCGAAGCTATGACCAGTATCAGTTGATTGGATTTGAATTTTCGTTTTTTGATTTTGATAAACGTATTTATGAGATTAGAGATGTTCCAGATACTGATGATTCGAGGTCGTATAGAATTCCTGCTGAAAAGAATCCTACAAATCTAGATGTGAGATTAAATATACGGAAGGATTTTTCCTCCCAGGTTTGTGATGAGCCACGGACTTTATTTGTGAAGTATTGCCCTCCAGGAATTCAAGAGGAGGGAGTTGAGGTTAGCATTAGTCCATTAAATGGGGAAGATATAGAAGATTTTATAGAAGTGTCTAAGTCTCCTGCACAAGACTCTGATGTGTTGGCTTTAGATCTGGTAGACAAAGAAAGGATTTGGAAATCTCAATGCGAATCTAAATGGGATTGTTCTGGTTGGGAGGCTTGTGAGGCTGGTGTTCGAAAGAGAACTTGCGAAGATAAAAACGATTGTTTTATTCCCACTGATATGCCGGGTACGGCCGAGTATTGTGAGGCTGGTTGTGAAGAGAATTGGGAATGCGAGTGGTCTAAATGTTCTGGAGGATATACCGTTCCTGATTGTAAGGATTTGAGTAAGTGTGGGACTTCATATACTCTTCCTGAGAAATTGGAGTGTGCGGATGGTAAGACTTGTATTCCAGATATTCAATGTAGTGCTTGGTCGGAATGTGATGTGGATTATAATTTTTTAGATTTAGTGGGGGGAAGGATTGATAAGATTCAAGGATCTAAGTCGAGGGTTTGTCGTGATGAAAAGGGTTGTATTGAAGATAGGGAGGAGACTCGAAGTTGTTCTGTTGGTGTAGATATCTATACTCGACGATTTATTAAATGTGGTTCGGAATTTATTGGAGTTTATAACCGGTTGGATAATGAATTGATAGCTCGGATAGAAGAGGGGACTAAAGATAATCCTTATTTGAATATTCGTCTTGATGGTCAGGATAGTGTATATTGTGATTATTGTTTTGACGGAGTTAAGAGTGGGGATGAAGAAGGAGTTGATTGTGGGGGAAGTTGTGAAGAGTGTTCTGATAGGTATAGGAAGACTACTTTTAAGAAAAAGACTTTGTGGAATAACCTTACGGATTGGGTAAAGAAGATGATCACTTGATAAAAGCAAAAAATTGTTTGGAAGGTTATAGTAAGTCTTTTAAAGCAATTTTAGTTTCTAGTTTTGGCTCTTCCAGACCAACTAATCTTGGTATGAATGGATTTGTCAAAATCAGTGGCTCTGTAGCTCAGCGGTAGAGCGCCTGTCTCATGAGCAGGAGGTCGGGAGGTCAGCACTCCCCAGAGCCATAAATTTATTATGATAAGAACAAAATCAATTTTGAAAGAAATATCTGGGGAGGATGGTTTAAGAGTTTCGGTAATGTCCATGCATACTCTTTCCGACGGTGTTACTCCAGATTTACGTATTACTGAAAAAAGTTATGATCTTTGGAATAAACAGTTAGCTCCTCCAAAAAAACTTATAGGGGCATTTTATAGGGGAGAAATTTCTTGGAGTGAATATGAGAATAAATATTTAACATATTTAAAGTCTGTTTTTGAAGAAGTTAGAACTTTGGCTAGTGAAGGATTAGAAAAAAATATTACTCTTTTATGTATTGAGGAAAATGCAAACTTTTGTCATAGAAGACTTCTCGCAGAAGAATGTAAGAGGTATAAACCTTCTCTGGAACTTTCAATTAATTAATTCTAAACAATTATAAACTTCTGTTTCTATAATCTCGGATGGTGATGGGAGATGTTTTTATGAATGTTAGTGAGATTATTTCGGCTTTGCCTCCAGAGATTGTAAATAATATTGGGACTTTAATAATGATTCTAAAAGCAATTGGGATTGTGTTTATAATTTATTTTGTTTATCTTATTGTTAATGGAATTATTAGTTGGAAGGGATCGCGACGTTTGAAATTTATTGAGAAGAAAGTTAAAATTATCGAGAGGAAACTTGATCTATTGTTGAAAGATAAGAAAAAGAAAAAAGAAAAAAAATAGTTTTTGTTGGAGTTATTCTTTAATCACGGCCACTAATTTAGAATCTTCAGTATGGGAAGGTTGATTATCTATCTGATGAGGAATCTCTAGATGAGTTATTCCGCCTTCATGAGGATATGAAATCGTCGTGTATCCTTCTTCTAATTTTTGTTCTTTGTAATTATTCATTTTGTCCTCCGTGATTTAGTTTCCAGAGGTCTTGCATAGATGTGGCGGCCAGAAAAATATTGCGTTAAAAGGATTTTAGTGGCCGAGTATTTTAGTACAAGACTGCTAGATATTTTGCAATCACAACTACATTAGATACTTTCGCACTAAAACTAGTTGTATTTTGCATGTTCAATTTAGGAGAATAGAGTTTAAGTAATTATTCTTTCTTAAGAATTATTTCTATAATTGAAACGTTAACTGTTTTCCCTTCCTTGTTTTCGAATTCTTCACTACCTATTGAAATATCCTTTACTGAAACGTTTTGTTCTGTTAAGAATTTTCTTCGCGCAACTTCTGCGACGTCTACACCTTTAGAGATAAATTTTCCTCGTGCTTTGACTGTGACTTCTTCGGCGCCATTACCGAATTGCATCACTACTCCAGTTACATAATTCATGAAGGGTTTTCCTCCAATAAATATAGAGTTCTCATTCGATTTTCTTGTGTCATGTGTCATCTTATTGTTTATCTAAGACACTAACAGTTTCTTAGATACAGCTTCCCTTGAGTTAGTCGACTGCGTCGTATCTATTCAGTGTCGTCAATGATCGTTTTTCTGTTTGTTTTAATACGTGCAATATAACCCGCGATTTTGTTTCGCATTTTTTTACTTGGTAATGTACTTCCAAGTGCCTTTTTGTTCTCTTCGAATGTTTTACCAAAAGATTCATCTGATTGCTCAATTAGTTGTCTTGAGCTTCTTTTGATTAATGTAGATTTTATTCTTCCCATATTTAAGGATGAAAAAATTGATTTATAAGTCTTTCGTGGCGAAAGTCATTACTCCACGGTCGCGCTTCGCTTGCTTTCGCGGGTAAAGGCTTATGGTTCAGTAGTTGTTATATTTGGGATCTAATCTTGTCCGGGGAGGAAGTTGTCGGATGGTTACCTTCCTTGTAACTTTTCCTTGTGGGGCTAGGGTACATTCAATTCCTGTAGGGGTTTCTCTAACATTTGTTATATCCACTTCACCTAGGAGGGAGTATTCTACTTGCTCATCCATTGTATGTCATCTTAGTTTTTCTATCTTTATTAATTTTTTGTAAGCCTCAATAGTATAATTCATCTTTTTTGTTAGGTCTCCAAGTACAATTAATTGGTATGGAAGGTTTACAGCCCTTGCTTGTTTATAACATTGCATCAACTCTGATTCATTTATTCTAGTCTTGTTGAATGCGAATAATAGTGTGGTTTCCGAGTCCGATTCTACCTCTGCAATTACTTTTTTCTTATTTACTTCCTTTATTGAAGTTATCTTTGTGTTTTGTTTTTCTAAGAATTCTTTTATTTTCTCCAAAAACGTTTCATCTCCAGATTTTTTCCCAATAGCCTTTTTTTGGGAGGAGTCTTTTTTTGGAGATGTGAATATGTTTTCTACTTTTTTGGATTCTTCTTTAGCCCCCATAATTTCTTCTTTTTTAGCTTCCCAAGCCTTTGGAGCTTCAGGAGTTTCTTCTGGTTCTTTCTTTTTCGGTGTCAAAATATTTTCGATTTCTTCATCAGGGGTGAAGGTATATTTCCACATTATTTTTTCATTGAATCTGAAGGGGATTGCGAAATCTTTGATGCTCCGAAGTGCAACTCTGATTGCCGGAGTTTCTTTCTCATCATCTAACATTTTTCTTTCTCTTAGTTTGATATAGGCATCATTTTCTATTGACTTTAGATTTTCAGTATATTTCTCTAGTTTCTGTTCTTGTCCCGGGAGTAAGTAAAGTGATGAAGCACCGATTTTTATATTACTCATCTTGATTTGTTTTGCATTTAGAAGTTCAGAAAGGATTGCCGATGCGAAAACTGGATCCATTTCAATAGCTTTTGCAATTCTTACAGGTAAGGAAGGTCCATTCATTTCGAGAAATGAAATTATCTTATTCTTTTTTTCTTGGATGTCTATCATGTTCTTAGAAACTAAGTGGGAGTTATAAAGATTTTTATACCCTACCCAATGTTTTATAGTTGGGCGGGGCATGCTATACCCTCACATATATCCTAGATTAGGTTGGGGCATGCTATACCCTCACATATATCCTAGATTAGGTTGGGGCATGCTATACCCTCACATATATCCTAGA
>JAHJSH010000011.1 GCA_018830525.1 Nanobdellota archaeon
AAGAAGTAGGGTCAACTTCCCTACTTTCTTTAATATTTTTTAGAATATATATTTATTGACGACGAAGTTTGCCAACTAGAAGCACAATTCATCTCCTCACTAAACTAAGGAGATTTCTTGATGCGGCAAACTTTTAAAAAATAAGAAAAGGTCTAATCGACCTTAATAAATAATTATTCTTCAGTAGGTTCACTCGCTAAAAATGCCCACCAAGGTTTGCTTGTTTGGATTACTTCTCCGTTTTCAGCATCAACTTGTGCTTGAACTTGCATTTTTGCTTTAAATAATCCAAAAATCTTAGATTGTCTTTGAGTCTTAACTTCGTAAGCAAGTTTCGCTTCATCTCCTTTGCCAACTTCTTTTAATTCAATGGAACATCCAGCTTCTTCAGTACAAGTTTTTAACCTAAGTCTTTCTAGGGCTGTTTCACTTGCAGTGTCTGGCATAACTTTTACTTCAGCGTCTCTTCCGTTAGAAAGTTTAGCGCTTAAAACAGTTTTGTCGCCAACAGCTTTAGAGCCCACTTGTAAACTTGTTTCAGCCTTAGAGTTTCCAGATTTTAACTCAATCTGATTATTACTCATCTCTTGGATCTGTATTTGCTTGCCATCAGAAGTTTCATAGTTCCCAGCTCTTACTTGGGTTTGTACCTGAGTTTGTAATTCAGAAGCATCTCCCTGATTTCCAGTTCCAGTACTTACGTCAGTTTGAAGTCCGCTCCCATTTTGGCCTCCTGCAGCAATTACGTCATCATGTAATACTCCAATTCCATCTTGAGAACCTTGAGCAAAGGCAAAACCTGCTAAACCTAAAATTAAAACACTCATTATCGTTAAATTTAATATTTTTTTCATTTCATACCTCCTTTCAACATTTACAACAGTTTGCATTGTAATATTTTCTATTTATATTGATAGTCATCAATGGTTAAAAATCTATTCATTTACTTTAATCAACGTTCCATACTAATCCACCCATCAAAGACACACATCTCCAGTCACGCCGGTTGTGGCGTTCTAAAGATTTTTAAGATTTTGGTGTTGGTATTCTCTATTTAGTAAATTATTTATGGGAGAATAATTTTAGAATTCTTTTGACAGCATAATAACTTCCCCCGAATATTACTACCCCTGGAATTAGCGCGATTCCAATTGTAGGAGCAATGGTCGCAACCCCTATTACCCCGACAAAACCTGCTCCAATTGTCTCGAGCATTGTCACAATTCTTTTAGTCTTCTTTTCAATGCCTTTTTCTAATGCATCGATTTTCATAATATACTTCCCATCCCTGAAAATTTTTACTTTACGTTCTTCTTCAGAACATAAAATTGCCGTATTCCCTTTTTTTGAGGCAGTTACTGCGGCGGCATGTCGAGTTCCATATCCGAGAAAAGCCCTAGAATTTTTTATAAGAACTCCATATTCTACTACCATACCTTCCTTAGTGATTATTATTGCTCCATCAATCATAGCGAGACCGACTAATAACTTTCTTGCGCCTTCATTCAAAACCGAAAATGGTTTAAACTCTTGATTTAATAATTTTTCATATTTCAAATCTTCGCCAATTACAAAAAGGGCTCCTTCTCCCTTCTTTGCTAATTCTATTGCAGATTCAATTACTACTTGTTCAACGTTCTTAGGTGAATTATTCTCTTTTACCATCCCCCATTAAAAGTTACTAAGTTTTTAAATCTAATATAATTATTTATTCTAAATTGGAATTAATCACCCTGACATCCGGGCTCCATAGGTCTACTTTATCCCCTTTGAATCGGACGCCTCGTGCGACTTTCTGGATCAACTCTCTTCGGGCTTTGTCCATATAGAATTCCATGAACTTTTCGGGTTGTTCTTTCTTTAAGATCCTCCAGAATAGGCCTTGGATGTTTGGATACGGGAATCTTGTGAGGACAATTGAGTTGCATTTATCTCCGGCGAAATCGACTCCCCTCGAACATTTTGTTGTGAATAGGACGTCTTCTTCTTTGTTTACGAAGTCATCTACTGCAGTGTTTCCTCTTGACTGAATTTCTCTCAGTCTTTCTTGAGTGATTAAGTTATCAAACTTTAGCTCGGCATTTTCTGCTTCGGTTGGGAGGTCTTTGAATGCGCTAACATGAACTAGCGTTGGTGGTTTGGCATTTGCCATGCACATATCTAAAATCTTTAGATACATTTTTCTGGTTACGGTCCCATTTGTGAAATTCGCAAAAGAACAGTTTCGCTCTATTCCAGTTCGTTGCTTATGGATTTTCCCGGGCATCTCTGTTTCGGCTTCAATGATTTTGAATTCATTTAGCCCGAAGATATCTTTTAAGACTTGCTCGGAGTGTAATGTCCCGGACATTAATACTAAAACCTTATTTTGGTTGATTAGCTCTTGAAGTTTTTGTGCGAGATTGATTGAAACGAGATTGATTATTATAGTATCCTCTTCTGAAGTCCGTTTGTTGAACAAACCCGTTTGTTTATCTTCTGATTTTATCTGAGTTACTGAAAGGTAAGTTTCATCCAATAGGTGTTCAAAAATTCTCACATTTTCTACGACAGAATTATAATAGTTTAATTCCTCGTCTTCGGCAAGATTTGGGTTCTCAAGTATTGTTTCAATAAGACCAATCAATGGAGAAGATTTTACTTTTTGGATTTCTATCTCGGGGGGATTGAATAAAATATTATTTATTTCGTGAATCATTTCTTTTGCCTTTGTTCTTTTTTCTTGGTCTGAAGGCATTAGGTTTGAAATTGCTGAGAGCAATCGGTTTAAGTTTATTTTTTTCTCATTTGCGAAGCTGTCGAGGAATTCATCGCACTCATCGATTATTTCAATATCAGTTTTTGGTTTTCTTCCGAGCGCGGATTCTATTTGATACTTCATTGAATTGAAGATTAGTACATCAGAGTCTGCATAGGATTTATATTGGTCATAATAACCGCACCCGCTTTTTCTACAGAAGACGGCATATTCTTTTCCGCAAATTGCTTCATATTTTTTCTTTTTTGTATCTGGCAATCCTTTAGGATTTACTTCTGAAGGCATTAATGGGGCCCAATATGGACAAGCAGGAGCAATATTCATTCGTCTAATGTCTGAAGCTTCTGAGAAATTTTCTTTTTCTACTTCGGGATTTTGCTCGATGAATCTTAGGAGCTGTTCTGTGTTTTTGTTTCGAATTTCTATGGTGCAAGGAAGTTCTGTATCGTCGGCACGCTCTCCCGAAAAAGGACATCGGAAATTGTTTCGCCCTTTAATTATTGAAATCTTTAATAGGTTTCCATTTTCTTTTGTAATGAATTTTTTTTGAGTGTAGTCTTTTTCATACTGTTCTTGAAGAGATTTTATTGGAACGATTATTGAAGTCTTTTTGAAATGTCTTGCTAAATTTAGGGCGATGGCACTTTTCCCGGTCCCACATACGCCTTTGATGAAGATTATTTTGTTTCCTGCATTTATTGAATCTAAGATTTCTTTTACAACGTCTGCCTGAGTTTTTCCGTTTGAAAATTTTAGGGGCTCTAGTTTTTCCCCAGAATAATTGAATAAATTGGCTCCCTCACCTTCTTCGTTTTCTTTTCGTTCATATAATGACCACATTTTAGCACCTCGTGGTTAGAAATCGAGGGGTTGGTTTTTAAGGATTGTTGTGCTATTGCAATATTATTTTTTCTTTTCGGGTTTCTTATCTTGGTGACTTGCAGATAATAATACCATGATTAGGACTGCGAGGAGAGTTAGTACGATTGCGGCAAATAATTGGTAAAGGTACAGATTATCTGTGACATCTAATCGAGTAACAATAGTGTTTAGTAAGGATACGAGAAAATCTCTCCAAGCGAAGGCGATGATAAATCCTAGGGCAGTTAGAATTGCTATTTTTAGTTGATCCCTAAACTCCAGTTGAAAATTAGATAATAAGTGTTTTTTCTCTTTTTTCATAGTTTATAATAAGATCATGTGATTTAAAAAACTAATCCTTTGATTTCCTTGAGAACCAACCACCATTCTTCTTTTTATCTAAAACGATTCCCATTTCGAGGACATTGAGTCTTCTATCTGCTTCTCTTAGGTCTATCTTCATATTCTTGACTTGTTCTTTATATCCTTCAACTTCATTTTTGAAAGAAGTCTTGATTCGATCTTCGATTTTTGCTAAGTCTCTTACTAAAACAGATTCTCTTTGGATTGTCCTCACCTCTGCAAGGGCTAATTTGAGTTGAGTTATTTTCTGGGTGAATTCGTCGACCTCTTTTCGGAATTCATCTCGCAATTTATTGTCTTCTTTTTTTGCATATTGATATTGTTTGTCTTTATTCTTCAGATATTTTCTCATTGCATCCACAGTCTTTTGTATCTCATCTATATCTTGTCTTATAAGAACAAAAGAAGTTTTTACTTTGTCATCTATATTCTCTAATCTTTTCGAGAAGACCTTTTCATAGGGCATTTTGGCCATGTAATTAGGTATTACATATAAGATATAAAGATTATGGTACCCTCACATATATATTAGAGAATGGGTTGGGGCATGCTATACCCTCACATATATATTAGAGAATGGGTTGGGGCATGCTATACCCTCACATATATATTAGAGAATG
>JAHJSH010000012.1 GCA_018830525.1 Nanobdellota archaeon
ATGTCCAAAAAATAAAATAGCGAGAGCGGGATTTGTTCAAATCATGTCCAAAAAATAAAATAGCGAGAGCGGGATTTGTTCAAATCATGTCCAAAAAATAAAATAGCGAGAGCGGGATTTGAACCACGCGACCTCGAGGTTATGGGCCTCGCGAGCTGACCAGACTGCTCCATCTCGCTATAACAAATCCTATCTCAAAAGCATTATAAAGCTTTCTCTTCTCTATAAATTATGACAAAAATAATTGGTATTGATGATAGCGGTCGTGGCCCAGTCTTAGGTCCAATGATTCTGGCAGGAGTTCTAATTGAAGAAAAAGATAACAGTATACTAAAAGAATGGGGTGCAAAAGACTCAAAACTTCTAACTCCAAAAATAAGAAAAGAGGTCAAAGAAAAGATAATTAACAAATTCAAATATCATATAGAACAGACCGAACCAATAGAAATCGATGAATCAGATAATCTCAACTATTTAGAAGCCATCAAAGCAGCAAAAATAATTAATAAATTAACTGAAGACCTAAACGAGCGAGTAAATGTAATTATAGACTGTCCTTCAGTAAACATCAAGTCTTGGACTCAGGATGTTCAAAGATTAATTAAAAACCCAAAAATAGTCTCCCTCGCATGCGAACATAAAGCAGATGCAAATCATCCCTCGGTCTCAGCCGCCTCAATAGTCGCAAAGGAGCGAAGAGAAGACGAAGTCTACAGATTAAAAAGGAAATTAAAAATAGATTTTGGAAGCGGATATCCTAGTGACCCAAAAACAAAAGAATTCATAGCAGAAAATTTCAATAATCCAAAATATAAATCTATAATCCGATTCTCTTGGAAGACTGTCAAAAAACTCTTCGAAGCGATAGACCAAGAAAAATTATTTTAAAATGAAATTTGATGAACACCTGTCCTTGTCTATAAAAAGAATAGAAAGAGAGAAAGCCAAATTCTATGAGAACAATACAAAGACCCTCATAGAAATGTTAAAAGAATTACATCATTGGTTCGATGAATTTGCAGATGGAAAAACCACAGATCACAGAAAAATCAGGCACCACCAAGAAGGAGTAGAAGAGATCTCCCAAGAACTAACAAAAAGATACGGAACAGATTATCGAGATATAATATCACATGAAGCAGAAAGACATGTAAGAACCGATACGTACGGAATCATCCCCAAAAAAAGAGATTACGAAGACCCCTTCTTTTTCCAAAAACTAGAGCAGAATAATTCATCCTCATGGATATAATCAAGAATTATTCTAATAACACGGCCGCAGCAAGAGTTGTTGTCCATAATCCATCTTTATTTGCTTCTGCTGATTGAGTCATATTTGTCGCCTTAAAAATATGTCCGCTTGCCTTGTAAATTTGTTCTCTCTCTTCCCAAGCAGTATCTGGGTTAAATTCCACCCCTAAAGTTGTAGCCAACATTGTTGCCGCTAAATCTTCCGCATAATCCCCTGATTTTTTTGCTGTTTCTCCAAATGCATGATGTTCAGAAAGATAACCATAATGTTCCCTATCTTTTGGAACAGCAATACCAATAGAAGAAGATAATAATCTATGTGGCTCATTTGTTTCAAGTCTTGCCATAACACAAAAAGTTATCTGCCCAGGGTTCAATAATTTTAATCCCTCTTCCTTAGAAACAATCTTACAATTAGGAGGCAAAATCGAAGAAACATAAACTAGGTTACATTTCTCTATTCCAGCATTTCTCAATGCCAATTCAAAGGATGCAAGTTTATCTTTATGAACTCCCACTCCCTTCGTTAAAAATAATTTTTTTGGAACCATCTTAAACTTATAGTTATCTTTTTATAAATTAGAGTATTTAAGTTTTACCCATCAATGAGAGGATCCTATTCACTAAAATCTCAACAATCCTTAAAAACCTATTTTTCCTAGACCCTACATGACTTATATTAAAAAGATAGTGATGCAAGGATTCAAATCCTTCGCAAGAAAAACAGAAATTCCATTAGAAGACTCGATGAATGTTATTGTCGGACCAAACGGCTCAGGAAAATCAAACATCACCGACGCGCTTTGTTTCGTCTTAGGAAGACTATCTATAAAATCAATTCGAGCAGCAAAGGCGGCAAATCTTTTATTTTCTGGAAACAAAACCTACAAAGGTTCTCAAGAAGCCTCGGTAGAACTAGTTTTCAACAACACTGACAAAACTTTTGCAATAGACTCCTCAGAGGTAACTATCAAGAGAATAGTCCGAAAAAACGGACAATCAATCTATAGAATAAATAACCACACAAAAACAAGACAAGAACTTTTAGAACTCTTAGCCCAAGGAGGAATTGACCCCAACGGATTTAACATAGTACTCCAAGGAGAAATTCAATCCCTAGTAGGCGCGACATCAGAAGACAGAAGAAAGATTATTGAGGAAGTTGCCGGGATTTCAATTTACGAAACTCGAAAACATAAATCACTTAGAGAATTAGAAAAGACAGAAGAAAAATTAAAAGAGGTTTCTGCAGTGTTAAAAGAAAGAAATTCTTATTTAAAAAATTTAGAAAAAGAAAGGCAGGAAGCGCTCTCATACCAAAAGCTAGAAGAAACAATCAAAAAATGTAAGGCAACAATTTTAACACGAAATATAAAAGAGAAAGAGAAAGAAATCTGGGGAATTAATAAAATAATTGAAAACCACGAGAAAGAAATTGAAAAATTGAAGAAAGAGATTACTGAAAAAAATTTCAAAGTTGATGAACTTCAGGATAAAATAGTAGTTATCAATAAACAAATACAATCTTCAACGAGCAATGAGCAAGAAGTCCTCCACAGAGATATTGCCGAGATTAAAGCTGACCTCGCCGGGCTTACCGTACGGAGAGAAAATTTCGAAAATCGGAAGACCCAAGCTGAAGAGAAAGTAAATACCAATAAAGAAAAAATTAAAGATATTAACCTTGAAATTTCGAGAATACAAACTGCATCTCCCGACATTAAAGAACAACAAGAACAAGGAAAAATTCTTCAAGAAAAATTTGACATATTAGAACAGCAAAGACGAAAATTCTATATGATAAAATCAGACCTATCCACTCTAGAAAATCAAAAATTTGAGAAAGAAAAATTTCTTATTGAATCTAAAAAAGAAATACAATTAATTGAACAAAATATTGTTTCCCTCTCTCATGAGATAAAATATGGAAAGTCTATTGAAACAATTGAAAATATGAAAAAAGAATCGAGAGAGAAAGTAGAAACCGTAATCGAACATATAACTGTCGCAGATAAGGAAATCTTAGAAAAGGAAAAGGAAAATGCCGTTCTCGAAACCGAAATCAACCGGGAAGAAAAAATGAAAGAAGAAATTACGAGACTTGATAATTGCCCAGTCTGTAAACAAAAAGTTGGAGAAGATCATAAATGCAAAATAACCTCCTCTTCAGATGAACAAATTAAGATGGCAAAATCAAGAGTAGAAGCAAACATGGAAAAGAAATTTGAAGCTAATGAGAAAATAGGAGTCCTTAAACAAACTCTCTCCGCCCTAAGAATAAAATTGAATGAGCTTGATATGGATCGGATTAAACTGGGGAATGCCGAAGATAGAAAAGAACAAATCAAGAGGATTACTAAAGCACAAGAAGAAGGACAAGGAGAACTCACATCTCTTAATGAAAAAATTCATAAAACAAGAGCCGATTTTGAAAAGCTAAAAAACATTGAGGAACAATACGATGATATGAGGCTCAGACTCCAAGAGTTATCCCTAGCAGATATCGATGTTGATACCGAAGTTACAGTGAAACAAAGAGAAGTAAACAGACTGAATGCTGAAATAAAATCCGCAACAAGAGAAATTGAAGAATCCGAAGCCGAACTAAAAAAGATGGTCACATTAATTGAGGGAAAAGAGCGAGATGTTGGAAAGAAAGAAATTGAGGAACAAAAATTATATGAAAAGGCAAAGAGATTTTTCGATGAAAGAAATGAACTTCAAGATCAACAAAAAGTTGTAGAAACCGACGTTATAGGAATGCAACACAACATAAGACATTTCGAAGACAAGATAAATCACAATAAAATCCAAAAAGCCCAGCATAACGCCCAAATGGATTCATTAAAAACCGAGCTTACTGAACTCGGAAACGTAGAAATTATCGTAGCACCAATTGACCAAATTAAAGAAAGGCTTCAAAAATGTCAATTCAAAAAATCTAGTATTGGGAATGTTAACATGAGAGCACTAGAAGTTTTCGATAAAGTCGAAGAACAAGTAAAATTAATCCAAGATAAGGTCGAAACAATTGAAAAGGAAAAAGGGCAGATTGCGAAGATTATTGAAGAAATTGATAAGAAAAAGAAAAAATCTTTCATAAAGACTCTTGAAGCAGTAAACGAATATTTCACGCGAAATTTCACACAATTGTCAAGAAAAGGTTTAGTCTTCTTAGAACTTGAAAACAAGAAAGATCCATTTGAAGGCGGCATTAATATCTTAATCAAAGTCTCGCGAGGAAAATATTTCGACATCACGAGCCTTTCGGGCGGAGAAAAAGCATTAGTCGCCCTAGCATTAATCTTCGCAATCCAAGAATACAAACCCTACTGCTTCTACATCTTCGATGAAATCGACGCAGCCCTAGACAAACACAACTCAGAACTCCTAGCAGCCCTCATCCGAAAGTATATGACCTCTGGACAATACCTCATCGTCACCCACAATGACACACTAATCTCCGAAGCAAGTAACCTTTATGGGGTATCAATGCAAGACAATATTTCTAAGATAATTAGCTTGAAAGTTTAATTTCTCAAGATATCTGCATTTGTCGGAGGAACAGAATATGGAGAAATCACAGTTGTTAAATCCCCAGTAATTGCCCTATTACTCATATCAAAAGAAATTTTAGCCAAAGAAATCTCCTTACCAATTCTCATCCGGTCAAGAGAAAGCTTTCCCTGAAAATGTCTTAATGGCATTTCCCTTCTAAACTTCTGATTTAATTCAGTTATTCTTAATCTCATATCGAAATATAAATCTCTCGCAATATCAATATCAAAAGGAAGCCTTTCTTTCCTGACCAAGTGCTCATAAAAACAATAGGCAGCTTGAGAGAGACAAATATGCAAACCCCTTGGAGTTAAGTAGCCTAACTGATATAAAGCAACGGGAGGTTCATTAGGATTAAAATTAAAAACAGCTTCATTTCTACCATAATCTCCATCTCGCCCCAGAGTCAAAAACTCTGACAAATACATCCGGCCCAATACATCTATCGCGGTTTCTGTTTTCTTATTCTCCACCTTAAGTCTCCCGACACAATTCAAAATAAAAATTAACCCCCACTTTGGGGGCAAGATAAAATAAAATAATAAAAATTAATTTAATTAGTAGTAACTAGTCTCTACTTCTTCGATTGGCTTTTCCTTCTTAGTAAGAAGAACTACCAAAACTGCCAAAAGTACTACAAAGATAATTACAAGGACAACTGTCAATGCAACGACCGATGGAGAAACTTGAGAATCGTCATCACCTTCAAGAGGTGTAACGTCATCAGAATCAATAGCTTCTTCGCCTTCAACACTAATTAATCGTGTAACGATAGTTTCTGTATCATCATTGTATACCGCAACTCTCACTTCGTAAACACCAGTTTTGGCGTCTGAAGGAATTTTCAAGTATACTGTTTTGAAAACAGAATCTTCTTCGCTTCCACTGGCATAATTCTTGTAGTCTTCTACAGGAATCAAATCGCCAGCGTATCCTCGAGAGGAAACACCCAAAGCCGAAATTGAAACAACAACATAGTTGTCGTCCATTCTGCTAAAGCCAACATTCTTGACAACAACAGAAATCGGGACAATATCGCCAGCTTCAACTTGAGATGAGTAATCAACAGATAAAACATCAAGAGTATAAGAATCTCTTTGCATACTTACCTGATAATCTTCATCAAAGTCGTCAGTAGAATGATCAGCATCATAGATCTCAACAGCTAGAGTTAATTCTTCTGATTCCGGATCAATATCCGAAGGAAGCTCTAAAGCCAAAAGTTTCTTATATTTCTTACCATCAACAACGTTAAATCTCCCCGTGGAAACACTAACTTCGTCTCGGCCGTCATAAATAGAAACTCTTATCTTAACATCCGAAGAATTTTCTCCTGCAGTGAAAAAAACTGTAACCGGAACAACATCGCCATTAAAACTAACAAGGTCATTATCATAACGATAGTCAATTGGTTCACCGTTAAGTTCTACACTAACATTATCAGCAAGAGCTGCCGAAGCAAAACCTACAATCATTAGAGTTAAAACTGCTAAGAAAGGAACTAAAAGCATATTTCTTTTCATATTTTCCATATTAAATTTAGTTAAAAAAATGACACAGGAAAGCTATTTAAAGCTTGCGTTTGTTGTAATTACAGAGAGACGAAAAAACTTAAATAGTATACCTGCGTATACATTTTGTCTAAAAATACAGTAATAAAAATATGACGCTCAAAGAGTACCATAAATCCTAAAAGAAAAATAAATGGCAAGGAAAAATAACAAAGAAGGAAAGATCACGACGATAAAACTCTTAGAAGAAACTAAGAACCGAGTCGAAAAACTACGTGAACACAAGCGAGAATCCTATGACGACATCATCCGAAAAATCCTTTATATCCTAAATACTGCACGAGATTCTCCAGAAAAAGCAAAGCGTATACTTGAGCGAATTTCGGAGCTCAGAGAGCGTATGATTGAGGAAGAAAAGCAACAAGAAGAAGATTTAGAAAAAGAGAAATCTGAAGCTAATTAGCTAGCTTCATAATTATGAAAAAATTTGAAACCTTCCTTCAAGGCCCTTTCAACACCAAAAGGATAAGACTGAACCCCTATCTCAGACCTACCAAATTTTCTAGCAATTTCTAAATCAATATCTGTCAAAACATCTTCAAGCGCATCGCAATATTTACCGCTTTCATATATAAAAAATAAAGTGGGCCTAGAATCACACAGAATATGAACATCACTATAACCCAATCTCAAAATATTCGTATTCTCTGTAGAAATCTGATTATACTTATAAACAATCTCATTTACTCTTTCAATAATCTCTCGCGGAATTTCTTCAGCCATAGGGAATTAAATAAATTAACCTTTATATAACTTCACAACTCGCATCCAGCTCAAGATTAATTTATCTTTAGTTCTCTTCCCAAATTTTCATACCAACAACACTATCCCCCACCGCATCAGGACTCTCACAAATTAAAACAACCTCCTTATCAAGTCCCTTCAAAAACTTCAAGACCTTCTTCCATTCCTCAATTGGAGTAACAATATGATTCTTTTCTCCTTTCTCCCCATATTCAATTCCTGAAAAATGAACATGCCATTTCTTCTGTGGAAACGCTTTCTCAATGGCATCAAACTCATACTTCCCATATCTTGCAAGAACATGAGCAAGATCAATACAAAAACCACAGCCCGTATCCCTAACTAAACCCGCGACCTCGTCAATTGAACCAAAAACATTCACCTTCCCCATAACCTCTGGGCAAAGCTCAATATCCCATTTCTCTTTCTTAACAATTTCTTGCATCTCAAGTATACCTTCCCGAATTTTCACAGCAACCTGTTCACTTTCCATCCCAGAATAAAACCCGGGATGAAAAACGACCCGCCTAGCCCCCAGCAAATGCCCAACTTCACAACATTTCAGAATCCGCTTCTTAGATGCCTCAATTTTTTCCTCTTCTTTTGAATTCAAATTAACCCAATATTGCGAATGAACTGAAAGTTGAATCCCCAGTTTCTTCGCAGCCTTCCCAATCTTAATCGCATCTTCCTTATTCTTAATATAAACTCCATAAGTAAACAAAACTTCCGCAGCCTTCATCCCCAACTTACCATAAGCCTCCAAATTAGAAACTGCATCTTTCACAGAACCAATCCCAGTCGGACCAAATTTAATATTAGACATAGTTAACAAAACAAAAAGAATAATTTAAAGTTATCTAAACAAATCCCAAAATGCTCTTTCCCCCTTAACGGAAAAATCGACTTTATAACTATCCCTTACTATAGAAACATAACGAGGCAAAACTTTTCCATCTTGAACATGCGTATTCTCGACCAAGAACTTCAATAACTCATCGTAACAAGTTTGCATATTGTCCCCCTCTCCAGATAAATCCTCTTTCAAAGTCCTACAAAGGTCTTCAGTAATTTTTTGTTCATGAATCCTCAGATAAATTCCCCCCCTACGTTTATCATAACTAACTTGAACCCACAGATTGTGATTATAAAAATCTGCGACATATTTATTATCCATCCTAGTTATAATCGATTTCATAACTTCTAACGCTCCTGCCTCATTCTCCAAATCTTTCATAAATAAAAACCTCAAAACAACTTTATAAGAATTATTATGCTCCAGAAACATCCAAAAGTTCTAGATTAAGTCTTCCAAGATTCTGAACCAAGATAGTATGCAATTCCTTAATAATTAAATCCTGCAAACCCTCTTTTAACAAACCATGACAATAACCAATATTACTCTCAGGAATCATGACTACTCCACGTGGCAGATTACAAAGCATAGCCTTTCCTTCCAACGCAATAGAATCCTGATTGTTCAATTCTCCCTGTAAAAGCTCTACACCCACCTTGCAATTATCTCCAGACTTACCACGAACCGAATACTCAAAAATCATTTTTTCATTCTCTCCGATAAACTTTACACGATCACATCTTTCTAAACGAGCATTAAAACAATCCCAATTGTCACAACTCGCATAACTAAAAAAGAAAAACCAAATAACATAAATAATAACTGCTAAAATTACGAGGGCAAGCAACCATTTCCAATTAAAAAACCTACGTTGCTCCACCACCTTTTTTACCATAATAGATTAAGAATAAAATAGTATATAAAATTAACTTAAAGGAGTTGAAGCCTCAAGAACCTTGGTTCTTAGGCAGTATATAAAACTTATTAAAAATCACAATAATCTTTAAAAGCTCCCCCAGACTATTACGATTATGTTAATGACTCATTGGACTGAATATAAAAAATCACACGGTCTTAATCCAGGAGATATGTTAATAGTTAGAGGGACTGGCAGACTTATTAGATACGTTGGAATTGCTATGAATGGTATACAAGATACTCCTTACGATAAAGAATTACTTGAATTTTCCCAACCGATTCCAGTCCATCCATTTAATTATGGTTTCAATCAAAATTACTTCCTAGCTACCAAAGAATCTTCTTCACAAGGATTCGTCGACCCATCAACAGTACTCGGCCTAGAAAAACTTACATTTCTAAATGAGCATGTAAAAGATTTAGAAAAAGATTTAGAAAAAGTAGGCAACATTCCCCAGCTACTTTGGATGAGAATGGGGCAAGAAGCAGTTCAAGTTCTAAAGAAAAAATAAAAAATCCCCTCAAAAAATATGCCCCCTTCGAAAAAGGAGTACGCCCGAAGGCAAGGGGAAAACAAATCAGTCTTATCAACCTATAAATCAGATTTAAATCATTCCACGGATTCATAAAATAATCGAATAGAGCTCGACAATCTTGGGAGAAGAAAATTTCAAAGAAATTTTCAGGAGGGGAATCCACCCCAATTAAATCTTATTTAAAGTGAGATTAATTTAACACTAGTATCTGGAACCTTTCCAAATGTTTGAGCTGCAACCGCTTTTGACTTAAGTCGCTCTGCACCCTGAATCACAGACCCAGTAGCAGCACCAACCATCAATACAAAAGCATCTTTCACGCCAATAGAACCCAACTTAGAAGCCGGAACGTTCTGGACAATTTCCAAATCTTCATTCAAAACAAGAACATTTTTACCCTTAATTTCTGAAGCAAGTTCTCTCAACTTAGAAATATCGCTATCATTAAGTTCTCTTCGAACAATTTCTCCAACAGGTTCTTCTCTTCGAGAATTCCTATCAAAAGATCTCTGGGGAGAATCATTAGATTTCCCCAAAAAAACTTTCGCCGGAACTTTCTTTCGAAGTGCTTGTAGTAATTCCTTCTGAGCAAGTTCTTCAACTTCCTTTCCATCCGGTGCCTGTGCAATATAAACAACATTCGCATTATCACAAACGTTTTGTGCAATCAGCTTTCCACCACGGTCACCATCAACGAATAAAGTCAATTCCTTTGTCTCACCAAGTTTAGTGATGGTCTTTGGAAACTTAGTTCCTTGCATACCAATAACATTCTTAATACCGTTCTTCAACATATTCACGACATCTGCTCGACCTTCAACAACAATAAGCTCTTTCTCAGCGTCAATATTTGGACCAGCCGCTAAACCTTCTTCACCGTACTCGACAGCTTTAGAAACTCTACTTGATTCTCGAAGTTCAGTCCCCATTTCTGTAGAATCCATTCCTTCGCCATTAATTCCAGCAAGTAAAGCCTTAGCTCTTTCCATAATATAGTCACGCTTTCCGCCCCGGACATCAGAGATGTCTCTAATAGTTATCTTTGCGTCAGTCGGACCAATCTTATCAATCGTCTCCAAAGATGCAGCTATAATTGTCGTTTCAGTTTTGTCCAAAGCAGACGGAATAGTAATCTCTCCAGTTGTCTTTCCACCCTCAGTGACCAAGTCAACCTCGATTCGACCAATCTTTCCTTCTTTCTGAAGCTCTCTCAATTCCATATCGGAACCAAGCAAACCTTCAGTCTGCCCAAACAAAGCTCCGATAACATCAGGCTTCTGAAACAGACCATCAGCTACAAAATCAGCTATAATCGAATATTTAATCGATGTCGGACTAATTTTAGCCATTTTTTAGTCTCCCAAAAAATAGATAATGATACATTTTATATGTTTCTTTTGCCATATTTTATTTTCTCCATTTTAGTTATATTAGAAATATACCTTCGCCATGTGCTCCCCGAGCCTTTCTTGAATGTGAATGTGATAATCTTAATTATGATCCTCAAAGGTCATCTCTAACGGCAATCACAGCAAATTTTCATTTATAAACATTTGCTTAACCAATGTTAGAAGAAATTTTAAGGAGTGTTTACTTTAAAATCTTTTAGGTACTCAACAAACCGACAAGATTCACAGAAATGTTTATAAAGGTTTTATATCAAGAAAATATATATAAAGGGGGGCGCATGGAAATCAACGAAGAGGAAAACCTTGAAGACGAAGAATTCGACGATGAGGAAGAACTCTCTGATGATTAAAGCCCATAAATAAAAAAATGTCTGAACTAGAAGAGATCGGAATTGAAGAAGGCGACTTCGACCTCACAGAAGAAGCTGATACTGAATAACCTAAAACTATTTCTTATTTTTATTTTTTTATCTCATCAGAAATACCTATTGGGTTAAGACACAAATCAAATACCAAAACTTAAAAGGGAGAAGAATATATTTTATTTATGGTAAAAACTTCTAAAGAACTCGTAGAAATATTAGTTAGAGCAGAAGACGAAATAATTGGCTCGTTTAAAAAATGTAAGGAGATAGTTAAAAGCGAGGGAGGAGATTTAACTCTAGATATAGAAGAAAAATATACTCACCAGCTAGGTAAATTCTTAAATGATGAAAAAGTTTATGCAACAATAGTTTCAGAAGGAAAATTAATTCATGACTATGAGGGGAACAAAAAAGAATATATTATATTTCTTGACCCGGATGAAGGTTCAACTAATTTTCATTCAGGGAAACTTCCTCATGGGGGAAACATAATTGTCTTCCCTGCTTCTCCTGAAGTTATAAGAGTTAAAGATTGGGTTTCAGTTTTAGTATCTGACAGACACAATGGAATCAAATATGTAGCATTCCATAGTGGGGATAAAAATTTAGTCCAAATAATTGAAGGAGAAAAACGAAGAAGCCCAAATAAAAAAGCAGAAGGACAAATAATAGAAGTTCCTGCAGGATACACTAAACAAGATAGCGGACTATTTTCCCAAATAGCCTATTATCATGCTGTGATGAAAGCTTTAGGAAACAATCAATATAGGTCCGTAGACTCCTCAGGTACAAGACTTGTTGATGTAGTCGATGGAACAACAAAATGTTATATTGAAGGAAGAAATCTAGTAAAGTTGGGAGGGGCATGGAACCTAATTCCCTCGGCAGTAATTATAAACGCTGGAGGAGGTAAAGCAACCCATCTAGACGGAACGTCTTTCGACAATGATATAGTTTGGGATCAAGAAAAATATAAAGAAGTTGGAGGATTTAATCCAAATGTAGGAAGAGATGTTCTAGCTTGTTATAAATTAGAAGATTATAAAAAATGTCTTAAGGAAATTACAGCTATACGGGGAAAGGAATCTGAATATTTAAGCCAAGAAATTATAAAAGCATTCAAATAAATCAAATCCCTTCTAACAACTTAGCTTCCCGAAACTTTCCAAGAGCATTATACGTATCGAGCAACTTATGTTTTATCTCTAACTTCTCAATATCTTCCAAATTCATCTTAATTAACTTCTCATAAAACTTTGCCGCATGTGCCTTCTTCTCTTCCCTCTCAAGCTCATGCGCAGAAACCAAATAAACATTTTTACGTGCCAGCCTAACTGATCTTTTCTGTTCCTCATTCCCATCCCTACTTGCCCTAAGAAACATATCATCCGCCTCATCAACCTTCCCCGCCTTAGAATAAAGTTCTGCCGCAGTAATATAACTATCAATCTTATCCTTAAACATAATCTCGACCCCCGCCTTATTCGCCATCGCCTTCGCCGCCCGGTCAAACATCCCCCTATCCCCATAGAGCTCAGAAAGTTTTCCCCAAAGAAATCTCTTAATCTCATAACTAAAACTCGTCGCCTTCAAAGCCGATTCCAAATAACTAATCTTATTCAAATCAGTATTCATCTCAGTAAGTTTCTCTTGAATTTCCTCCATAGTCCGTTCACGCACCTGTATAACCATAGAGAAAAACACATTAACGAGTTTTTAAGAATTTATATGATACACTATTTAATCCTTAAGGGTCTCCACATAAGTAGCATAAGCATTACTCCCATTAAAATCCCCGAGAGGAACCTTAACAGTAATTTTCGCTATCTTCGCAGGAGTTTTCTTCTCAAGAAAAATTTCATGAGTAATCTTTACTAGCCCTTCAGGCTTTTCATCTTTCCGAGTAAGATGCCTCAATGTCTGATAAGGTTTCAACCAAGCCTCTGCCGCCTTAACCTTCTTAGAAAAAATTTCAGGATTAACATCTTCTAAAAAAGATTCTAAAAAGACATAACAGCCAGATAAAACATTTTCCCCTTTGTAAACAAGCCCAGTATCTGTATATCCCTGGCTCTTAAAAATCCTATCAAAATCATCTCCAGGTCCTCGCCCATAATCTCCCCGCAACCCAATAGAAATTTTAATTCTATCAGAACCATTATTTTTTTCTGCGTTCTCAAGTATCCATGTACCTGGACCTAAATTAAGTTCAGAAGGAGAATTTATTTTTATCTGAGGGTTATACCAGTTCATATTACTTCCAATTTCATTAGCCAGCACTTCATAATCCCTCGCATGTCCATAAGCTTCTAAAACATCCACAGAATTCCCATACTTAAAATTTAATCTCAACTCCCTAATCTTTCCATTAGTAAAATCTGCCGAAGTGCCCGGATTATTCAACGCAGGATTAATCCGAGTCTTCATAGCCTCTCTCCTCAATTTCCTCGGAGAAATCTTCCCATGACCTCCTCGAAATAAACTATCTACTTTAATATCTAACTTCGCCACACAATTCTTAAAAATAAAAGCTACCTCCATTCTATAACACCTGAAAGGAGGTAGCCGAACAATGAATACAAATACTAGTATCAGCATTGGAAACATTGCATTAATAGATAAAATAGACAGAGAATTTA
>JAHJSH010000013.1 GCA_018830525.1 Nanobdellota archaeon
CTGGTTTGTAGCCTAAGAGGTTTTGGTAGAATTGGTTAGAAGTTTCTAGATAGTCTTGCAATGAGTTTTGAGAGAGTTCAACTTGTTGCATTTTAGGAGGATTTAGGGTTAAAGATGGAGAAGTTTATATGGATTTATGTGTTATGTTAATACATTTTTAAACTTCTTTTTCCATTTACTCGTATGATTCCTTTAGTCACTTTTGCAATTTTAATTGCTGTTTTTATTTCTTTAGGTGTGTTTGTTTATAGAATGCTTTGGTTTTTTAGTCTTGGTTGGCTTAGACTTCTATTGTCTATTCTGATTGCTTTAATCCCTGGTTTGATAGTCTATTTTAAAAGAAGAAAGAATTAAAAATGATAATCTGTGTTTTATCTTATGGTTGTTGATGAGTCAACGGGGCAAAGTGTTTCTGGGCAGATTACTTCAGGTTATCTGAAAGCTACAGGATATACAAATATTGTTGGTATTATTATTTCATTTATTATTGGAGGGCTCATGGTCCTTGGAGGAATGATTTTAGCCTTATTGTTTAGGGATTTTTTTCCACTAGTTTTTTCTGGGATTGGTCTGATAATAATCTTTTTTGGTTGGATCGGCTGGAGGCATTCTAAGAAAATGAGAGAAGGCAAATATTATAAGATAGGGAATGGATGGACTACACCTCAATGATGGATTTTAAACCCTGAATCAAGGGCGTGTCTAATAATTAGCACGTCGATGCCAATTATTTTTTCATCCGAGCATCTTATCAACAACTTAATCTGGTAACTAATTATTCTTCCAAGTATCCTAACTTGCATACAAGTTTCATCTACTGCCTTAAATCTATCTCCAAACTCATTTGTTAAACTTCCAAAACAACTTTCACCTCTTCCTCTTTGTTTGTAAATTTCTCGACGTTGTTTATATAACTTTCGAGAAATTTTTCTGTAATATCCTCTGCTTCTTTTTTTGTTTGGACAAATGAGAGGCATGTAACCTTTCTTGAAAAGAAATTCAATTGTTTTCCTCTCATCAAACCATGCATCAGCAAGGAGCTCTCCTTCTCCTCGAGTTACAATTTCTTTAACTGGAGCAAGAACACTTCCTTTGAGAAAACTTGCTCCAACAGGATAAATAGTTTCTTTTGCTATCTTATTGCAGACAAAAACCTCTATTGTTTCAATTTTCCACGACGTAAATTTTGTTGAATCAACAAAAGTATACTCTTTTGTTAAAAGTTTGTCAAGCAGATAACCTGCTCGAAAAATAATAATCTTCAAACAATTAACAATCTCAGGTTTTCTTTCCCAGTAATTAATCACAGAATGATCAACTCTTTCACCGACGACAAATTCACTTAAATCTGTTTCAGCAGATCTTAATCTTAAGCGGGAAATCCGCTTAGTTCAGTAAGCGGATGAGAGCGTTGAGTTTTTATTTCTAAAAGTTTTATTATGAAGAGGTTAGAATCTAACCTCTTTGAAAGTCCAACATAGTCGGAGCTTTCTTTCTAAATTCTCTATTGGGGCTTACCCCGCAGCTCTGCTGCGATTGGGTTGTTGAACTATTTCTTGTCCTCTTCAAAATTTTAAGATTCTCCCCTTGGTTTCAAATATTTTCATGTCTTCATACTCTTTATCAAATGTCTCAACAACTAAATCAAATGGATCTACATAAGATTTGAACTCGTCAGATCTTTTCTTAGAGATCTGTTTTTCAAAATTAAACTCTTCATCACAAAACAATACAAATTCACAAAAAGCCAGTATTGCCTTTTCCATTCCAATCTTTTCCATAACATTAAGAAAGATTTTAAGGATGTAACCAAGGAAGATATAAAGGAGTTTAGAATCTCTCAAAAAGCAAAAATTAGGGTTTTTAGGATTATGTCTAATAACTATAAAATAGTAACATTTATAAATTTATAAACTGTTTTTTATCTATGTCTGGAAGAATCTTTTGTTTGGAAGGTATAACAGGATCAGGAAAAACGACTCAAGCCAATAAATTAAGGCAAAAGTGGGATTTGGATGATACTTCTTATCTAATAATAAACGAAAAAGAATATGAACCATTTAGACAAACAATAATTGATTGGCATAATCGCAGTGCAAATCAAAACTTTAGTTTAAGACAGATACAGGCTATAGCAAAAGCCAGAAGTGAGACACATAGAACCAATTTTATTCCGCTCTTAACAGATTTAGATTATTTACTTTTCGACAGAAGTTTTTATACAAGTGCGATATATCAATCAGACGGAGAATTAAATGTGCAGGAGATTATGGATCTAAACTTGAAGGAAGGGTCTCTTGTACCTGAACAGGGGGTGATCTTGATTTGTTCTCCAGGAGTTGCGAGAGAAAGAATTGATGAAAGAAGAAAAAGAATCAATCAATATAAACTTCCTTCAATGCATGAGTCAATAGAGGAAATTTCTAAACGGAGAAACCTGTATCTCGAATTAGCAAAACAACATCCTGAGTTATACTTAGTTGATACAACAAATAAAACAGAGGATGAGATTTTTGAAGAAATTAAATTTGGTTTGGGTTTAAAGAGATGAATGGAACTGCACCAATTAGTCTGGGAAAGAATGGATTACAATTATGTGTAGAAGAAACAAGAGCATTTGATAGGCTAATTAGAAACTCCTACGAGCAAATTGGGTTGGATATCTATGGTGTTAAGCACACCCCCGGAGTTGCTGTTTTTGCTTATGGTTCTCCTGGACGAAGAGAATTAATTGGAGGAGATTCAGATGCGGATATTTTTTTAGTTGAAAAAGAAAGAACTGAAAGGTCCAAAGAGTTTAGAAAAAGATTAAAAGAAAAATGGGAGACATTTGGTTTTTCTAAAGTAGATTTACCAACTTGGGGAACTTATAGTGATATAGAAACCTATTTAGAAAAAAGCTTAGTTGAGGGAAACCAAGTCTTGGAAACAAGGTTTTTGATAAGAGATAATCTTGTGGCACAGGATGTTTTAGAAAGAAAAAAGAAGTTTGATTCAATTGAAAGAGGATTAGAAAATATTGTTTTTAATAGATTATATTTTAATCAATACTTTAGACAAAGGATTAGAAATGGAGCATTAAACATAAAATATTGCCATGGAGGTTCACGAGACTTTTTATTTGTATATTGGCACGATAAATTGGATAGAATGATAAAAAAAGATCCTGACGACCCTTCTTACATTCCTAGAGTTGAAAGTGGATTAAATAGATTATTTTCTCAAGGAAAAATAAGTGAAAAAGAGTTGGGAAATTTAACTGAAGCTATTAATTTTTTAATAGAACTTCGCTCAGATGTTTTGTCATCAAATAAGTTTACGTCTGAAAGAGGACTAACTTTCTTAGATGATTCGACTTTGGAAAGATTACATTCTATTGGTTATCCTGATTCGGAAACAACCCAGTCTTATTTTTGGGAATATCGAATGAGAATAGAAAATCTTTCAAGATTAGTTTGGGATGAAACCATTAAAAAAGCAGGAATACTTAGGGGCAATTTTTGGGAAGAGCGATTTAGAAAGGCTTATATTGCTGAGATCTGTGAGGGAATAAGGAAGCAAATTCCTTCTGATGATCCTCTTCTAAGCACTGCAATAATCTGGGGAGCAAGTGAATCTGGGCAGAAAGAACTTTTCGATTTTTTAGCAAGTAAGTATAGGGAAACAGAAAATTGGTCTGTTCTTGGTTCTATTGTTTGTAGTCCCTTATGTAATGAGGGATTATTGCATCATTTTGGGACAAACCAATTAAAAGAAAAAGGATATGGTTATTTACTGAGAGTTGTATCTAGGAATAAGAATGTTAGTAAAGAAACCTTAAAATCTATTGCAGAGGATCCAAAATTAGAAAAAAGATATACTGAAGTTGCACAAGTAGCTTTAGCTAAAGGAAATGAAGAAGCAAATAATCAGATTTAAATGATAGAGAATTTTGAAAGAATATGGTAAGAATATTAATTACAAGGCACGGGCAAACAAAACAAAATGTTGATGGAACAGTCCAAGGCAAAGAACATGGAGAAATCAATGAAAAAGGATTTGCTCAAATAAAAGAATTAATCAAAAGATTAAAATCTGAAGAGGTAGATAGAATCATCTCAAGTGATATTTCCAGATGCAAGATAACTACTGAAAAAATTTTAAAAGAAAAAAAATTACCTATTGAATACACTTCATTAATAAGAGAAAAGGATAATGGTTCTCTTGTTGGAAAGAACCATAGAGACTTTAGTTGGGATGATTTGCAAGGAACTTTTGAAACAAGAAAAGCCCCTGATGGAGAAAATTTAGAAGAAGTTAGGGAAAGAGGGAAAAAATTCTTTGAGGACTTAAAGGAAAAATATGGTGAAAGCAATGAAACAATTTTGATTGTATCTCATGGGGCATTTCTTAAAGTTTTTATAGGAAATTTACTGGGGATGAAGACCTATGATTCGATATTCAAATTATTCGTTGAACATTGTTCATTAACAGAACTGGAAATTAATAAAAAACATAAAGAAGGTTACAGATTTAATTTTATTAATGATGTTTCCCATTTAACTTTCTAAAAGTTAGAGATATTTAAACTCAGGGTGATTAGTGTAAAGATTATCTACATCTCTCCAGATTCTGTGCCACTTCATTATCCAGCTTGAAAACGTATACACTGGCTGATAAAAAATTATTTCTTCTTCTTCTTTCTCAATCCTGCAATGAAGTAGATTCCGAAGATTGCGACGATGGTCAGCACAAATGTGTTCTTGTTGAAGAATGGAAGGGCGATTTGTGCAGGGCATTTTACTGATTCTGATTTTATATTTACACACCATTCTGGTGCGGTGCTTTCTCCAATCCATGTAGGAATCATTTTGTAGACTAAGAATCCGTCGTTTTCACAAG
>JAHJSH010000014.1 GCA_018830525.1 Nanobdellota archaeon
ATTCGGATTGCCCAAAATAAAAGAAATCAGGAAAGTAAAAAAATCTCACGGAAGAAAAGCATTAGACCACATGATATTCAAAGAAGTAAAGCCAACAATCCTTGAAGAAATTCACGAGATAAGATCCATCGGCGGAAGAGTCATTGAAAAGGATTAAACTATCTCAGGCAGATAAGTAAATTTGTATTCTTGTGTATATTGCATGAATCTATAATCACGAATTATGCTTCCAAATCTTATTCTCATCTCCTCAAGATACTTATAGAACTCCTCATTAGTTTTTACCTGAAACTCTGTTTCTAAATCATCGCCACCAATAAGCTCAGTTGTATGAATAGTATTCGGATGCAGATGAACATAACTAAAAATTTGCCTCTTTTTTTCTTGTGTCAGGTTTTGTAATGTAAAATGAACCTTGAAATATTGATAACCTAACTTACCAACATTCAAAAATGGCTTGAATCCCAGGATGATTCCTTTCTTGATTAAGTTTCTTATTCGATATCGAACTATCATTTCTGTTGAATTAATCTTCCTTGCTATATCTACTGTTTTCATTCTAGCATTCTTCAATAAAACCTGCAATATCTTGTAATCTATTTTATCAATCTTTTCTATCTCATATTTTTCTTGTTCATTAAATCCCATCAGTTGAGGTTCTGTTGTTTTTTGTTTTCTATTTAACAGATAATCCTTATGATAATTCCATTCTCTTGTTACAATCGCTACCTCAAATCTTTCAATATATTTACTGTATTTTAATTTGAATTCATTGATTATATTCCTAAATTGATAAATATCCTTACAAAAAATTCCTGTGTTAATATCCCACATTCCTTCAACCTTCGTAATCCAACTTGCCTTCTTTTTAAGATAATTTATAATCTCTTCTTCCTTTTTAATCGTCAAATTCTGAAATTTAAAAAAAGTCCTATACCAATCATAACCTAATTTCATTGTATTTATCAAAGTCATAAAATAATTAATATAACCTTCCTCAACTAACTTATTAATCCTATATCTAACAGAATCTCTGCTTAATCTTACTTTCTTCGCTATCTGCTTATCTGATTGTCTCGCATCAAGGTCTAATTGAAATAGTATCTTTCTGTCTTTAATGTCTAATTTATTCATATACTCACATTTATAATAATATAACTTATAAATTTATCTTTTTTGTGTAAATAGAGGAAGAATATTTAATATATATGATAGTATAAAATTTATAGTAGACAATCAAGGAAAACACAAAATGAAAGATAATCCCTTAGAAGATTTAGAAGACAGAATAATTGTGACTGGAGGGAAACTAGGATTCCTTCCTGCTAAACAAGAGTATAGAGCAGATGTAACCAAGTATCTTTCTTCCAAGGATGACTTACTTTATTCTTTTGATAGGGATTCCTTTGAAAGATATTTGTTTAACTCTGAAGCATTTAGCAACTTTGTGCTAAGAAGAAATGGAAAAGCATTCGTAAGTGCAAGAGCACTATTTAGTTATCATCCCATTCGTCAAGGCCTTGTAAGTCAAGGTCTTCGATACCAGAAAATTCTCGATTTTTGTGATAATAAAATTGGAATACATAACACTGTTGCCTTTTTATTTGAAGACGCTCATAGCACAGACTATGCTTTACGCGAATTGTTCAATGAAGATAAGACTAAAGAGAAAAATTTTGGAGAAATAGCTTACGACATCGCATTAGAAGAAAAATTTATCAAAAAGTTTAATTCTAAAAAGAGAGAAGCTGTCAGGAAAAGAAAGGGCGGAGAAATTTTTTATGATATTGCTTGGAAACCGAAAAATTCCTCTGGCTGGCCTTCTGCTTTTTCCAGAGGATGTTTTTGCGTGATTGATAGAAGTAAATGGAGGAATGATCAATATTAAAATGTTGAATGAGAAAGATAACAACAACTTCGGGAGTTTTCTTAAAGATAAAGGGGTTTATTACATGGTTGGTATACTAATTGGCTTTTGGATAGCATATCCAACCCATAAAAGTTTAGAGAAGGACTTGGATGAATCTAGAAGAGCAATTGACAAAAAGTCAGAGACAATAAGAACTCTTAGACAAGATATAGAATCTTCTAAAATTCAGGGAGTTGCTTCTTGCGATTTAAATAAAGATTCTTACTTAGACATTATAGTTGGAACTCTTAGCGGAGAGAAGAATATCTTTCTCGGAAAAGCGGATGGCAAATACATTTCCCTTGAAAACTATTTAAGTACAAAAAAAGATTCCATAGAATCAAGATTATCTGATTTAGAGAAGTAAGAATTAATCTCATAAAACTAACATTGTAAAAAGAAAAAACGTACTGCCTCGCTATGCTCGACAATTAATATGGAGAGGATAAATAAAAATACCGTCTTATATCGGATTTGTGGTTATCTCTTAAATCAATTTGCGAATGTCAATGAGCAAGTGTCTTATATCCAACACAACCTCGAAAACTATTTAAAGAAAAAACATATTTCACTAACATGTTTAAGAAAAATAAATGCCATAATTGCAATAGCAAAGTAGGCAATGATTACAATTTCTGTCCATACTGTAAAGCCCCCTTGAAGAGCCAGTCTGGAGAATTCG
>JAHJSH010000015.1 GCA_018830525.1 Nanobdellota archaeon
GGGAAAAGAACGAGAGGAGATGAATGAAACCCTCCTCAAAAACGACGAGGGTTCATAGTCACGCCGAGAGGCAAAACAGAAGGAGAAAAACATGGAAAAATCAAAGGGTATTGAAAGCTTGAGTGAAGAAGATAAAAGTAGATTCGATAAGAGATTAATGGATAATCTTTATGATAGATATTGGTGTAAAGGCAAAGGGATTGATTATGTTGACCCTAATATAAAAGAAGCCAAAGAAAAAACATACCAAGAAATGTTTGAATAAAATGAATAAAAAAATAGCGACGCTGATTGCAGGGATTTTGTTAGTTGGAATAGTCAGCGCGGGTTTGCTCACGCATTTTGCTGTGATTACTGGAGAAGTGATTGTTGAGGGACCTGTTTTTTATTTGGATGGAACACATCTTGATGGAGGAGTGTATCATGAACTTTATGTCAATGAAATCCCCCCTGAAGAAGAGATTTATTTCTGGGATGGGCATAGATTAGTTTTCAAAACAGAAAATTTAGGAGTGGATGAATTTTATCAAGCGGAATTTACAATGAAAATTTGGATGATAACAAATAATACTGGAAATACTATACAGGCAAGAATTATAAAATTGGATGAAGAAAATCATGAGAGTACAATTTGTGAAGTTATTAACCCTGTATCAATTGGAGCAATATCTTCATTTACAAAATATACTTTTTCATGCGAATCAGATTCTGAAATTGATTTAAGTAATTATGATAGAATTGGTATAGAAGTGTGGGGCAATGGCGATGAAAATCAAGAATATTGGATAAGCACAGGAAAACTATATACTGATGGTTATTCAAGAGTGGAGGTGTCTGCAATATGAAACAAAAAACATTAACAATCATCCTCGGAATGATTTTCTTAATTGGGATTGTGGCTGCGGCAAATACATTAAGTAATCTTGATGTAACAATAAACATTCCTGCAAATGTTATAGCAGGAGATACATTCACAGCGGATTTCAGTTTTGACTATTATGATAATCTTGAAAATGAAGATAACTCTCCATTGATAATAAAATTGAATTTAACTTCTAATGACCAAATAAAGTATCCTGTATGGAAAGGAGATTTTGAAATAAGTGGATTAATAGAAAAGACAGCTATTTGGGGAATCTGGACTAAAACTGTGCCTTTTAGTTGTTCAGAAGAAGAGACACAGATAATTATAAATCCTATTGATACAACAACAATTAATAATATCTCCAACGGAACCTTTTACTGCTACAACGCCGACGGAGACTTGAAACTAAATGAACACGACGAGGTTTTCTTATATGTAACTTCACACCCGGCACTTTATCCTTCACAATATACTTTAACTGCAGAGATGTTTTACTTAAATGATACCACTGCTCCAATTGTTTTAATATTAAATGAAGAATATTTTGACCAATATTTCAGAGACGGAAGTTATGTTGACTTTGAAGCAAGTATAACTGATGGAAGAGGAATTCAAAATTATAATTCATATATTGAAACCCCCCTGTATAATTTTAGTTTTGCAAAAGAGTTGGTTAGTGATAGTGTCTATCATTTTTACCAAACACTTCCAGGAACAATTCCAGAAGGGGACTGGGTGTTAAATGTTACTGCAACAGACACATCAGGGAACGGCGCAAGTGATAACACAATAATAAAAATCGACAAAACAGGTCCTGTAATAACTTTGGTTTCACCTGGGGACGGAGAAGTTGTTTCAGAAATTATTCCTCTAAAGATAAATGTTACTGACGGGAAATCAGGAACAGACCAAAGCAGTGTTTATTATAGATTAAGAGAAATTGTTAGCGGACAAATCTGTCCTGAAATTGGTGTTCCTTTAGGAAATTATACTTGTACAAGAACTGACTGGATAAATCTTCCTTATATCCTTTCAACAACAGAACTTTATGGAAAAGATGTGAACACAACAGAATTAAATTTAACTTCTGGAGAATACTGGCTTGATGTAAAAGCACAAGATATTCTTGGTAACGAAAACTATCTCTAATGAAAAAAATATTTTTAATTTTAGTTTTAGGAATCTTTTTGTTGAATTCAGCTTCGGCGTTTTCAATCTGTATTGATAAAGACCCTCCATCTCTGATGAATTCTTCTTTAAGTTTAACAGCAACATCTGGAATTATTCAGTTAAGCTGGATACCTGCAACAGACATCCCTTCATGCAGTGGAATAGACCACTATGAGATTTACAGAAGCACCGACGGAACAACATTTTCATTTATTGGAAACAGTTCGACAAATACTTATACTGACAGCGAAGTATCGTCGGGGGTAACATATTATTACATGATTGGCGCCTTTGATTTAGCCGGGAATAATGAAGCTGACGAAAGTCTTTCACATTCAGTTCCTATTTCTCTAATAATTGAATCTGGCACTGAAACAAGGACAAGTGGAGGTGGGGGAGGAAGTGGAGGAGGAATTGATAATTTTTTCAGCTGTGGAGATTGGGGAGAATGCATTAATGGAACCCAAATAAGAATTTGTGTAGAGGTTGGTGGAAGTCTTCCAGATAGAATAGAATCCAGAGATTGTCTTCCTGAATTTGAGCCACTTAGTTTTGAGGGAACCTCTTCCACAGAGGGAATAATTGAAGATAACAAAGAAACCCAATCTATAGGATTTTTAACAGGAGCAGTTATTGGGGTTACTGATTTTGCAAAAACAGGCAAGGGGATTGGTTCAATAATATTTGTCTTGGGAATTGTGGGGGCATTTGTTGTTACAAAAACTGTTAGAAAAAGAAATGAAAGACTCTCTGAAATAAGAAAATAAACATGGTTTTAATATCTAAAAAAGAGTATGCAAAAAACATCTAAAAATAAAAAATGGAAAGAACAATATTCAACGAAAATCAATTAAGAAAAGTAATAAAGGAAACTTCTAAAACAGAGTTTGAAAATAATTACAAAAAATATAGATTTGAGTTGGATAAAGTTTGGGATTCTTTTAATAAACTAAGGGAAGAAGTAGTCGTTTTAATGAGGGATTTGGAAATGAGAAAAAAAGCAGAAAAAGAGAAGTTTGGGATTAATAGGAACGAATCTGTTTTTAAAGTGTGATTAATCAACATGTTTTTTACACAGAAAATTTATTCCTTCCCTAACATAAACCAGAATATAAACAATGCTCCATTAAGAATTAAAATAATTCCTAACAAACAAAATTAATCTTTTTTTCATCCTTCACACTCTCCGCGATAAAAAGCCCATTCTTCACATTCAGAGCCATTTTGGAAAATGCAATATCCAGTCTGTGAACCATCCGAATTTGTTCTAATTTCTAAACTTCCGTTATTTTCTCCACAATAAACAGAAGCAGGATTTGCAACTTGGGCGTTATTTTTTCCTTCATAATAATTAAAAACCAAATAAGTTAAAATGATTAATATAAAAATCCCTATAAAAATTACTACCTTTTCTTGTTTATTCATATTTTTTAGGGTAAATTGAAGTTTAAATAAAATCCTATATTTTAGGTGGTTATTAATCTTTATAAGTTTTATGATAAATAGTAAAATCTATAAGGATTTATTCTTATTAATTATTATGGCAACTTACTCTCACTCACGAATAAGCACTTATGAGAACTGCCCCTATCAATATAAACTAAGATATATCGATAAAGTTAAGGTTGATGTGCCCACAACAATTGAGGCTTTTATGGGAAGTATGGTTCATGAAACTTTAGAATTTCTCTACAAAAATAAGAAGTTCAAGAAGAGGGTGGCTAAAAATATCCTTATTAAATTTTATCGAGACTTATGGGCAAAGAATTATTCTGAAGATATTTTAATTGTTAAGGCAGAGCAGGAAGGATTAAAGGCGGATAACTATAGAAAGATGGGGGAGAAATTTATCTCTGATTATTTTGATAGGATGAGACCTTTTGAAGAGATGACCATTTTGGGATTGGAGACAATGGATAGAATGACTTTGCCTGATGGAAACCAGTGGCATGTTCGTATTGATAAATTGGGATGTGATAGTGAAGGAAATTATTATGTCTGCGATTATAAAACAAATGCGAGGATGAAAGACCAAGAAGAAGCTGATTCTGATAGACAACTTGCTCTTTATTCGATTTGGGTTAAGGACAAATTCAAAGATGCAAAATCAGTAAAATTAATCTGGCATATGTTAGCTTTCAATAAAGATGCTGTTTCAGAAAGAACCGACGAGCAATTAGAGAAACTACAGCAGGAAGTTATTGAAATAATAAAAGAAATTGAATCTGCAACAGAATTCCCAAGAAACCAAACCGCCCTTTGCGATTATTGTGTCTATAAGGAACAATGCCCTTCATTCAAACACGAAGCTGAACTTGATAAATTAGAAACTATCGAAGAATTTAAAGAAGATGAAGGGGTTAAGTTGGTTGATGAATTTTCCGAGATTAAAACCAAACTTTCAGAGCTTAAAAAAGCAGAAGATGAATTTAGGGATAAGTTAATTCAATTTGCAAAGCAGTTCGAAGTTGATGTTGTCTATGGCTCAAATAAAAAATGTTCTGTTAAGGAATTTGATAAAATCGTTCTCCCTGAAGATAGAGAAAAATTAATTAAAGTTTTGAAAGAAAAAGGTGTCTGGGAAGATTTAGTAACTTTGAATTATATGAAACTTAATAGCAAAGTGATTAAGGGCGAACTGGATAAGGAAATTAAAGACACTGTTGAGATTGTCAAGGATTTTAAATTAAGTTTAAGTAAAAGGAAGGATGTTGAGGAAGAATGAATTTATTCCCAAAAAGTGTTAAGTCATTGATGAATGATTTTAATAGAAGAGTTAAAAATGGAAAAAATGGTTTTCAAGATTTTGATGAATTTTTGAAATGGTATAATAATCAAATTAAAGAGTGTTATTATTGTGGGTTAAAAGAAAAGGAATCACAAATTTTAGTAACAAATATTTTAAAATCAAATAGATTTCCTAAAAAAGGTATTTCGGGGAGAGGAACTTCAAGAGGGATGCATTTAGAGGTTGATAGAATAAATCCCGAAGGAAAATACTCAAAAGAAAATTGTGTTTTGTGTTGTTATTTTTGTAATAATGACAAAAGTGATGTTTTTTATGGAGATAAATATAAAGAATTTTCTAAAGATAGAGTTGGATTTTTAAGGAAATTAATTAAGGAGTTAAGTAAACAAAAGGATGTTGAGGATGAATGAAATAACTGAAAAAGTAGATAAATTCTACGGGAGTATAAATTCTATTAAAGATCATAGATATAAATCTTGGGAACATTGTCATAATTATTTTAAAAAAATTAAAGATAAAGATTTATCTGAAAATGAATTAGACTTGGCTCAATTGCACTTAGCATTTTATCTTGCTAGTTGGGGAATGTATCGTGGTTCAAGTTTTATATTACAAAAAGATTATACTATTTATAAAAAAATAGTTAAAATAATTTTAGAAGGCAGATATATTTTACTTTGGGACTTAAAATCTAATTTAAAGAATAAAGAAATTTATAAGAATTTTTTAGAATTGTATGAAGAAATTGAAAAAGAATTAATTAAAGCCAGGAGAGGTATAAATGAACATAATGATCTTAGTGAAAAAAAGAGAAAATCATTTAATAAAGAAAAAATATCAGAAATATTAATAACAAAAATTATCCTTGGAACAATTGGAAGTATTCCGGCATATGATAGATATTTTAAAAGAGGTTTAAAATTAAAGAATGAAACTCAAAAGTTCAATAAAGAAAGATCGTTGGCTAAATTGATTCATTTCTATAAAAATAATTTTGACGAAATAAATTCCCTTTCTGACAAATATGGCTATCCCCCAATGAAAATAATAGATATGTATTTTTGGGTATTAGGGGAAGGGTTAAAAGGTAAGGAGGATAATAAATAATATGGGATCATTTATAACAAATCAAGGAGAAAATAAACTATCCCCTATCCTAACTGAACAATTATCCAGAAGTAAAGAATTTGATTGTCTTGTAGCGTATCTTTATAGGAGTGGTTTTTACAAAATACAACATTACTTAGAAAAAGTTGATGAAGTTAAAATTCTTATTGGAATTTCAATAGATGATAAACTTTACAAGGAAATAAGTTCTCTTAGGGAAATATCTGAAGATGAAATTAAGGCAGAGGCTAAAAAACAAACTTTAGAAGATTTAGATTCTGCAGAATTTACTCTTGATGTTGAAGAAGGGATAAATAAATTAAAGGAATGGATTAAGTCTGGAAAATTAAAGATTAGGGCATGTAAAGATAAAAGAACTCATGCCAAGGTTTACATTATGACCTATAATAAAACTCATTCCACTCAATTACAAATTGGTTCAGTTATAACAGGTTCAAGTAATCTAACTAAGGCAGGGTTAGAAGATAATGTCGAATTTAATATATTTCTACAAGATAAAAGGGATTATGAAGAAATAAAAGAAATTTTTGACGATTTATGGGAAAATCACTCTGTAGATGTTTCTGATTTACATGTTCAAATAATAGAGAAAAAGAGTCAATTTAGAGAAGACATTTCTCCTTATGAGTTTTATTTAAAATTTCTTCAAGAATACTTTAAAGATGAACTGGATTTTGAAGAAAGAAAAATTTCTGCTCCTAATAATTTAATGGATTTGGATTATCAAAAAGATGCGGTTGGAAGAGCCAAAAAAATACTTAATAAATATGGAGGAGTTTTTATTTCGGATGTTGTTGGTCTTGGAAAAACCTTCATAACAACGATGTTAATAAAAACACTCCCGGGGAAAACTCTTGTAATTGCCCCACCAATGTTAGTAAATAAAGAAAATCCTGGTTCTTGGCCAAA
>JAHJSH010000016.1 GCA_018830525.1 Nanobdellota archaeon
AGAATTCTAAGGCTTGAGAGCAGATAGAAGCTGATTTTGGGGGTTTGAGGATTTCGCTTCGAGCAAAACTAAAAAATAAAATATTTGAGAAATGCAAAATCCGAACAGAATCCTCCTTCCCTCATTCGAACCCGCGTGAAGGGGGTTGAGCAATTAGGTCTCGAACTACATTTAAATTTTATCGAAACATGGTTGCGAACAGAATCCTCCTCCCAAGTATAATTTTACAGAGAAGATTTGATATAAAAAGTTATGGTTTAAAGAAGAGTTGGAATAAGACCAAATATAATCTTACCCCCCCCATCTCTCTCAGCACGATAGTTCATTCTAATCTCGTTCAAGGAAATAGTAAATTCCTGTAAATCCTCCTGATAATCCCCGACAAGTGTATTATAAGAACAAGTGTTACAAAGTCTAATGGCCTGCCCTTGAGTCAAATCTTTACCAAATTCTGCATCTTTTAAATCTTGCCAAGTAACCTTCTCTTCTTCAACAGGAGCTTCATCATCTCCCCAGAAATTCTCATCTTCTAACTCACAATCAATATCACAACAATCTGGAACAGAATCATAATCAGGATCCTCATAATAATCCAAACCTTCTATAAAACACTCATCACTACAAAAATCGTCCAACTCTCCCCCCTCCAATTCACATTCCACCGAAGCTATCCCCTCCCTAATTTCATCATCAGTCTTCTTAGCAACAGCAACCCCACTAATCTCTGGAGGAGTAGCAACATGGGGGCCCTGCACAATCAATCCCTTCGTCAATTCCATAACAATCATCCTATAAACGCTCGCCTTTAATGCCATCGCTTCAGCCCTGTCCCTATTAGTCCCAGCGCCAGGTTTATCCTCCTCATCACCCTCCCAAGTTGAGGTCCCAGTAACATTACTCAACTCTCCAAGAATCTTAGGAACATTACCTGTAGAAGGATTCTGTAAATCATAGCTACTCAAACTCTTTATCCTCAAACGAGCCGAAGCCAAAATCGCTTGAACTTGCTCAAGATTCAAACCACCCGTATCAATCAAACCTCTCCTCCCGTCAAGCAAACTAATCGAAGTGCCTTCAATCGCCTCAATCGCCTTCAAATCATTCTTAACGCTATCAGTATCCAACCAACAAGTCAGCCCCCCACCACAAGTCCCAACTTCCTTCCATCTCGTCCCCGCACTCTCATTATACACCTTCCCATCACGAGTATAAGAACAAATCCCATTAGAACCACAAGTATATCCTGTTCCACAATCCTTATTTTCCCTACATTCAACATCCCCTCCAACATCAACGCCCGCCGCAGGATTAGCCGAAGCACAAACTCGAACAATCCCACTCATAGCAATCGCAGGATTAATCACATCCTCCGCACCCGCCTGCACATTTAAATTAATCATCGAAAGCGCCGAAGGAGTCCCAGAAATACATTCCTTCTCAGACTTAATGTTTTCATTCTCTGCCTGCTCCTGAACATATTTATCCTGAATATAATTCAAACCAAAATCTGTAGTAACTTGCTTGAAACCACACTCTTCCTTCGCATTAATCACAACACAAAGTTCCTTATAACCTTCCGGCGCGATAAAGTCAACCGTCTCGTCCGCAGAAGAACCTTTAGCAATATACCCACTCTTGACCTGAATCGTCGGGTTCGACCGATAATAACTAGTCTCAGGAGGATTCTTCAAATAAACCCTATACTGAGCCCCTACATCGTTCCCTGCATAAATGTGATAATAAACTTTATACTGTGAAGTTGCCGGAACAGTAGCCTCGGTAAAAGTCATTTCAGAGAACTGAGCATAGAACTGTGATGGACTCTCTGGCTCCAACAAACTGTCAATCAAATCCGCACCACCCGGAACACTCGTCCCGATAAACGCCTTACAAATCTCACTTCCAACTTCTTCCGAACTTCGAATATTAAACGCCCTAAAAGCATTCTGCGCATAAACATCTTTGAAATAACTAATACTTTGTTGCATCGAATTCCAAGACTGTTGGACAAGTGCATATTCTCCCCCCCCCCTAACTCTCTGACCTGGAGAAATTAATCCCTGGACAAACGCAGGTATCAACTGATTCATCACCGGCGACAACTGCCTCCAGAAAAACTCGCACTTGTAAATCGAAGTAATCTGATCACAAATCCCGACATGCTCCCCAGTCTCAAGACTTCTTTCTAAACACTCTTGCTCAGACCTCAAAATAGATACATAAGCATCAAGCCCCGCATGAATCCCACTCAAACAAATCGGAAATATAATTCCTTCCTTCGCATTAGGTAAACATAAAACCAAACTTCCGATAATTCCTGTCTGGATAACATCAGCAACAGGCATCTTTCCACCAAGGTCACATCGCGACGGCGGACAAATCACCGGGTCACAAACATTAAACATTAACAAACAATCCTCCGGGCTCATGAAATCTTGACATTCAAATCCCCCAACCTGACTCATTGGCTGACCCCTATCCATAACCTTTTGTTCATTACAAACATTGATATTAATATTACTCTTCCCTGCCTGAGCTGAAGCTTGCCGAATAGCCTCCCTCGCACAACTATATAATTTCTGAACCTCTTCAGCAGATTTATCCGGACATGGAATGAAATCCTTAACTGAACCAACTGTATTCGCATCAAACGACTGACACAAATCATCTCCCTGTCCACTCTGCATCACCCTATCAGTCCCAATATTACAAATCTTAAAATACTTCACATCCGCCGAAGCAGTATATCCCTGGGGAGAATTATCTAAGAAAGTCCCTCCCGAATTAGGAACCATCACATACCAACCCTCTCTCAAAATAAATGGAACAATCGCAGGCAAACCTTTATTATTTCCCGACTCATAATAACTCACAGTCGCCTTTCCAGCAGGCCAAGGATTCGTACACTCGCCAGGAGCACCAGCCGTAACAAACACCGCCCGAAGATTAGTACTCTGTTTCACCCAACCACTATCTATTAATTTATAGGTTGCTTCAACACCCCTCATATTATTCCCAATACCCTCATTCAAAACCACCATATAATCCTGACCGTCCTTATTCACAAACTCCACATTACTATTTCCATCAACTCCTAAACTAGTTATCTTAATGTCATAATCTTTTGCCTTCGTCCCGTAAGTCCTCAAAACATCTGTATCCGCACTAATAATCGATTGAACATTAACCTTATCAGTCCCAACAAGAGACTTGATTCTTTCACTAGCCTCCTCCCGATCCTGCTCCTGCTGATACGACAATGCAGTATTCCTCAAACTCTGATCCAATTGCGACTTACCATCCCCAACAACACCCTTCCCACCAAGTTCCTGATGTAAAATAACCGCCTGAATCTGCGAGACACTATCAAGTTTACTCACTGGAACCTTCTGTTTCTTTCCGCCACCTAAATCAACCTCCACCTCTGTAGTTCCTCCAGCAATAACCTGAGCCCTCAAATCCGCCTTATACTTTTCTTGGTCAGTAATCCCTGTCCCACCAAACAACCCACCACTATTTCCAGTATTCCCAGTCTGTGCAGTCTCCATCTTAGTATTAACTGCCTTAAGCGCCGCAGTCATCGCAGTCACATTCCCCTCAATCTGGACAGAGAGATGATTATAACATTCCGTATGAGTCATCGTTCCATAATTAGAATCACAAATAGCCTTATATTCCTCCATAACCCTCTGCCGAGCCGCAGCCTCACCACTAAATCCGGTAGCCATATTCTTAAGCATCAAGAAAGTTGAAGTAGCAAAACACACACCCTTCATCCCCTTCACAACATTGCCCAACCTCTCAACAATGTTCTCCCAATTCTCAATAGCCTCTTCCAAATTCTTTAACATCCTCTTCGTTTTCTCGGGCGAAAGTTCAATCCCCCGTTTCTCAATTCCTATCCTAAATGTAAAATCAGCCTCGGTAGTCGTATGTTTAACTTCCGGGATAATCGAAACATGTGCAATCTCTTCAACATTAACATTCCGAACATAAACTTCGGTACCCGCAAATACTTCAGACCCCCCTTCCAAAATAGTTATAGTCTTAGTCTCAATATTATCCTTCTTACTCTTAAAAGTTATATCAACTTTCCCAGGAATAATCTTTCCAATAATAAGTTCCCCATCAGGATGGGAGATTATATCTCCCTGTGCCTTTCCATTGTGACTTTGAGTTTCAATTCTCAAATCAACAGACCTTTCTCCCTCACTGATATTTCTAAAGTCAACAACCCCAATAGTATGAAACCTATCATTCACATAAACGCTCGTATAAGAATTACTAAAATCAGTCCCGTTCAATCTCTGCCTCTTTATTCTAACATTTTCAACAATCTTCGAAGAAGAATATTTATCAATAAACAAATCCATCAAAGCCACCTGCGTCGCAAACTTGCCAACTCTCCCAGACAAAACAATCTGCTCATAAAGCGCTTCCTCCCCATAAGTATCTCCATTCTCCTTCTCCTCAGAACGATAAATCTCAACAAGTTCCTTCGTAGTCTCAGTCGACTTCTTAAAATACTCTTCTGCAACAGAATCCTTCAAATCCTCATCCGCCAATTTATTCCCTAAACTAATAAATTTAAGACCGTCACTTGAAGCACCCATTTCAATAGCACGAAGAGAAGTGCCTTCATGAGAAACCTTTACTAATTTCTGCAGGTCTACCAAAAAATTCTCACTCTTAACATCTTTTTCTAAGGCTAATTTATTGACAGAGTTATAAACTGATGCAGAATCTTCCGAACTTAAACTTTTAGACCCACTAAGCAAAATAGCAATTTCCTCCTGATTTTTATCATAATTCTTTGGCATTTTCCCCACATAAGCAAGGTACCACTTATTACTAGAACTAGAACTTAAACTTCCTTCATAAACAAAATCTCCTAACAGATATTCCTTAGAATCCCCATTAACTTCAAACAAAGCCCCACTTCCTTTCAAACCCAAATCTATATTTTTATTTCCATTACATTTTACAGTAACCTCCCCATCATTATTCGTCCGAATCTCCAACTTGCTAATCTTACACTTATCATTGTAGAATCTATCACCCTCTCGAAGCCAAAACTCATCCCCATCAAGATTCAACAAGACTTTATCTTCGGGAGCAACAATCCCATCCAACTTAATTTTCAGTCCAGCCCTACAATAATATCCCGGCAAATAAGTAATCGGACTAGTTTCCCCTTCCTTCAAATTAAATGTTTTAATCACATTATCCTTAGAACTCAAAATTTGAATCCTAGCAGTTCCTTCACCAGAACTTTCTAATCTCAAAAATCCTCGACCACTCCAGAAAGAATTAGCGTTATAATCAGTATTCCAATCTTCATCACTCATCAAGGAGAGATAATATTCAGAAGCTCCAGTTCCATAAGCCTCCTCCGCATCATAACGAATCGTTGCCGACAAACTCCCTGCAATCCACTCCTCCATATTGTCCTCCACCTTCTCTCGCTTAAGAATAATCACCACATAACCAATATTATTCAGAGTAGGATCACCTAGCAAAGTAGTATAAGATTTAACCGCGGCCCGAGCCGGATGGAACACAACACTACTTACTCCTTCAGGTTTAGGGCCAGGAAATGAAATCGACCTTATAGAAGAAACTTTAATCAAAGGATTAACTTTAATCGCATACAACTGACAAAATACCGGAACATTCTGCTCTTCTAACAAATCGCTTCGAACAACACTCGGCGTACATCCCCCAGGAGGAATCCCAATTATAAAATCACTCGTCGCATTACATTGGTCGTTCTCCATATTCCGCAAAATCGGCCACATGTCCGCAGAATTAACAAAATCACCACCAGAAGAATATAGCCTATCAAATGTCGGTTGATAACTCTGATAAGTATTTGTCGAACCTGAGAAACCCACATCAGCACTATTATAGAACTGAGCACTAACCCCCGAAGCGAGCATCAGCAAGGCTAATAAAATTCCAACAACAAATACATATTTCATTTTCATTTTCATTTTATTCGAACTCCAAATAGACTACCTCATCGTCGACCCTGATATGATTCGTCTGCAAGCCATCCAAATCCTGAGGCAAACCAAACAAAGGCACATTAATATTTAATTCATTAGCATTCGCTAACTGATCAGAAGTCAGATACTCTCTTGTCTTCCCCCCACCAACAACTGCAAAGTCAACACTCATCGAAGGCATATTAATTTCGTAACATTTCTCATCCTCACCACCGAACAATCCCGCAAGCCCACTCTTCGGAACATCAACACACTCCCTTCGACTAGTAGCCGGGAAAAATAAAGACGAACTATCATAAACATAGACAGACACATTATAATAAGCCTCCACCAACTCGACAGATTTAATCTCGGGATAAAGGGCAGTAGCCGAATAATCATCAGAGACAAAATTAACCAAAGCTTTCTCAACATTACCCAAATCCAACTGAACATCGTACTTCTTATTCAAAACAATATTCGCAATGCTTTCTTCATTCGTCGAAATCTGATACTTGCCATCCGAATAACCCTCAGCAGTAGCGAGAATATATCCATTCACACATTGCTGAACTCCTCCATGATAAACTGCATCATTACCTTCAATCTTCGTCTCGCCGATTTCACAAACCGCATCCAAACATTTGAATTGAACTCTTGCCTCGACCGGATTCAAATCGATATCATAAGTATAAACATCAATCTGTTGATTGCTAAATTCACAAACCCTCGATTCAATAGATGCCCAAAGTGTCGAAGGCAACGCCTCCCGAGCCTGGCTCTTCGAGATAACTACCGAAACTGGAAATTGAAAAATCTCCTCACTGTCATAAAACTGAATCAATACCGGGAAATTAATATCATAAACCAAATGATAAGGAACATAACAGAATCCCATCAAACTCATCCCGGGTTGTAGACCAATCGGCTTAGCAACTCGATCGCCATAAATTTCAATCCGTGTAGGCCAATCAGGAGAGTACAAAAAGTTCATATTTTCATCAATCTTAGAACCAATATCCGTCACAAAATACTCTCGTTCTTCCGAAGACAAATCATAATAACTCCCGTCCAGTTTTATCGAAGGAATATTCGAAGCAAGTCCAGCGACAATATTTTCACGAATCTCTTCATCAACAAAAATCTTTGGAGCACAACTAATATCAGTTCCAGTATTCGGAGCATAAAGTCTCATCACATCGATAGCATATTTTTCTAAGAACATGTCCGCCTTCTCAAAATTATAAACATCAATCGCCATATCATAGAACTTACCTAACTTACTATCAACCGCGAACTTATGGTTACTTATAACTGCAGATTGCTCGCCCTTAAAGAGCGTCACCTTACTTTTTACTTTTAACTCTACATCCATCTTATTAATATCAACCTCAACACTTCCCGCGTCGACATAAACATCATAACCCATAAGTTCAAACTCTGTAAAATCACAATCCTCAATTCTTTCTTCAACATATTTTTCTAACTCTGTAGCCATCGAAGATTTCGTAGGAATCTGTTCTTTCAGAAGATTATTCCCCGAGACATACATCCAATACGGAACCGGCTGACCTAAGAAATCCAATTGTGAAGAGAATGGCATGTAAGCTGAACCCGGTTCAAATGTCGGAACCTCAATATAACCTCCCTGCTCGCCAAGTAAATGAATCCCCTCTTCGGCCGTAGACGCCAAACAAGAAATATAATAATCATAGGCCGGCTCTAACTCTTGCGGGATACTTTCCCCAATAAAAGAACCCCTCAGAAAGAAATACCCAATTATCGCACCGACGATTAAAATCGCGACTATGATAAAAATCGTCACCTGCCCCCTTTTGTTAATTTGGTTCCCATAATTAACAAATGAAACTTCTTTGAAGTTACTTTCATTCATCTTCCTCATTTTTTAATTTTCTCCTCAATTAATTTCAGAATTTCGCTATTAATATCTTTTTGTATACTCTCCTTAAATTTCTTCCAAAGTTCTTCATCTTCAATTAACAATAAATATTTCTTCATCCCCTTAACCTTAAACCAACAAGAAAGCCTTACTTATAAAAGTTTCTAAGTAAGTTACTAAGTAAGTTAGTTATTAAGAACGCCCAAACAAACCTTAAAAATCATCAATACAACATAATTCCATGACCCCGTAGTCTAATGGTAGAACGATACCTTGACTTGGTATAGGCCCAAGTTCAATTCTTGGCGGGGTCATTCTTGAACTTGGGCTGCCCAAGGTGAGTAATTCGCTTTGAGCAAACCAAGGAAAAGTTATGTTTGCGAGATGCAAATTACGAGGAATTCTTGGCGGGGTCATTCTTGAACTTGGGCTGCCCAAGGTGAGTAATTCGCTTTGAGCAAACCAAGGAAAAGTTATGTTTGCGAGATGCAAATTACGAGGAATTCTTGGCGGGGTCATAAAGCTTTTTCCGCTTCCCAATTTTCCCACCCTTAATTTTCCCCCAATTCTCATCAACTTCTTCAAACTCCAACCCCATCAAATCAATATTAGCCACTGCACAAAGATCATCAAAAAAATCTCCAGGCAACAACCGAGATTCATTATAATAATTTTTCAAGGTAGAATATGGAACATCAAACCCAAACTGCAATAAGCCCCTCAATGATGGAGAACTAGTTTTCTCGATAACTAAATCCAAAAACTTTCTCTGTTCACCCCGAGCAAATTTTATTCTCATAAAAATCAATGGAACTCCAAATTAATAAATCTGTCCTAAAGTTACACAAGTCCTTGCGAAATAGAATTTTAGTCGCAGGTGTCCTCTGGACGACGCCGTTAAAAATTTTTATTGAGCAATGAATACGAAACGAAGTTTCGCCTAAAATAAGAAGATACACGTCCGAAGGATATATCTCCTTGGGACTAACTGCGGGACCATAGAACAACAAACTTTAAAAAGGAAAATCGGAAGAGGATAATATGAAAAGACCAAAAACAACAAACAGATATTGTCCTAGTTGTAAAAAGAAAACTCCACAGAAAGTCAAAGAACCAAGTAAAGGTAGACCGAGCAGTATGAAGCGAGGTAGCAAGGTTAGAATGAAACTTAGAGGACTTTGGAGAGGAATTGGAAACAAGGGGAAGTATTCTCGTATGAAAAATCAGGCAAAGAACAAACGAAAGACAACAAAGAAGACCAATCTTATGTACACCTGCACGGTATGTGGAAAATCTAAATATCAGAAGAAGGGAAAAAGAACTTCTAAGATGGTAATAGAATAAGATGGCAGAAAGAAAAAAATTTATCGAAGCACAAATCCCAATTTTAAACGAAGGATTAAGAGTTCTTGGAACTCCAGAAGAATTAGATCAAAAAACAATTAAATTAGATCTTACAAGACAGCTTCGAGGAAAAGGGCTAACAGTGACTTTCAGATTATTTAACCAGGAAGGAAAACTTGTCGGAATCCCAAATAAAATGGAACTTGTAACTTCTTACATCCGAAGAATGATGCGAAAGAGAAGTGATTATGTTGAAGATTCATTCAAGGCACAATGTGCGGACATCAGAGTAATTATAAAACCCTTATTGATTACACGAAAAAGAGTTTCCCGGGCAGTTAGAAGGAACTTAAGAAACACTGCAAGAGAATTCCTATTGGAATATTTGAAAGAAAAAGATTTCAATGAAGTATGTGAAGAACTTCTTGAAGGATCCCTACAAAAAACATTACTTCCAAAATTGAAGAAAATTTATCCACTTTCATTCTGCGATATTCGAGTTTTTGAAACGAAGGAAATCAAAAAGATTGATCTGAAGAAGGCTTCTGAAAGAAAAATAGAATCACAAGTTGAAGGTATGGAACCCACAGAAGAATCTACTGAAGAAGCAGAAGAGATTGCTGAGGAAGAAAAACCGGTTAAAAAAGAAGTTAAAAAGGAAATTGTTGAGGAAAAAGAATGATTCAGCAAACATTAGTTCTTGTTAAACCTGACGGCGTTGCTCGAGGGATTGTGGGAGAGATTATCAAAAGATTCGAACAGCGAGGATTAAAAATTGTCGGACTAAAATTAGTTAAAATTGACGAAGACTTTTCAAAGAAACACTATGCAGCACATATTGACAAAAACTTCTATAAAGGATTAGAAGAATTTATTGTTTCGGGACCGGTAGTTGCAATGGTTGTTGAAGGTGTTGATGCAATTGAGAACGTTAGAAAACTTACCGGAGCAACAGAATCAAAATCCGCCCTTCTAGGAACAATCCGAGGAGATTATTCACATATTAGTTATTCGCACGCAGACGAGCGAGGAATCTCAGTAAAGAATATAGTTCACGCATCAGGAGATGCAGCAGACGCAGAGAAGGAAGTTGCACTTTGGTTCTCTGTTGATGAAATTCACAGTTACAAACGAGCAGGCGACGAGCATCTGCTCTAAACACAATACTTAAAAATTGAGTTTAATCATAAACAATATGCCTGCATAGCTCAGTTGATAGAGCGCGAGTTTTGTAAACTTGAGGTCGTCGGTTTGACCCCGGCTGCAGGCTTCCAGTAAACAAACAAAATACAGGAAAATAGAAAATGCCAGGAAAAAATAAACCAAAAAGACTCGACAGGAATAGGAGCTGGAGAGTTGCAAGAAGGAAGAAAGAAAGAAAACTTTTGATTAACGGCAAGTCTAGAAATAGAAAACCAAGACCAAAACATAAAGGCGCTATAGTTGAAACAAAACCTGTAGCAAAAAAAGTTGTGAAAAAGACAGTAGAGTCTGCCCCAACCAATATGAACCCAAAATCTGTGAGGGTAGCAAAAAAAACCGAAAAGAAAGAAGAGTAAAAATTAATCATCCTCTATAACTTCAACACGCTTATCCTTTTCAAGAATTTCTACAATCTCATTTTCTAAATTAGCAATCTCTCCTTTCTCAAAAGGTCCAACATCATTCCCATCAAACCCTAAAAACTCTGGAACATCCTCGAGAAATCTTACAAGTCCATGCTTTCGCTCATCTTTTTGTGCACCACTCATATCTGCCCCCCGGTTTTTCTCAGCCCGTTCCAAAATCTTAACAACTTCCTCAAAAAGTTCTTTCTCAAACGCCAAAAGATTCTCAAAATCTTTCTTACTAATTCCCACCTCCGACGCCACAAATGCTAAATTTAAAATTTTCTTCTTACGAATCCTCAATAAATCGCGAAAACTCGACAGAGCATTCTCGAGTTTCTTCTTATTCTTGATAGCCATATCCGAGAACAAATCAGTCTCCTTACTCAAAAATTCTTTTTTCTCCCTAAAATATTCAGAAGCATCCACCAGAAATTTCTTTGGCAAAAGTTGTAATTGTTCAGAGTATTTTTCCTTCCTCATAGCCTCATAAATATCGCTAAATGTTATCATGTTACTGAAAAATACCTTTGCTTTAAAACAATTGTTATACTAGGCTTCAAAATATACTGAGCGTAGCGGACTATCTTAAAGGAAGTGAAGCCTCAGAAACCTTAGATCACCAGATCACCTACTGGGTGGTTTCTAGGCAAAAGATTTTAAACACACCCGCCTTCGCAAAAATAAGACGCAAGCAAAGCTTGACTATCGTAAAGGAGTTGAAGCCGAGCGATTCGCTGTTGACAAATCAAATATCAACAATTGCAAATCGCGAGCAAAGAACCTTGGGTCTTAGACAATATGTTCGGCAAACTTAAAGAAAAACTGAAAGGATGGTTAACAAAACACAAAGAAAAAGAAGAAATAGTTGAAACCCTAAAAGTTAAAAAAGTAAAAAAGAAGGCACCGATTACTCTCCTAGAAAAAAAGATTAAAAAGGAAAAACTAACAAAAAAAGAAGAGAAAGAAATTGAACAAACAAACATCGAAAAAGAAGTAACCCCAGAACTAGAAGAAATAAAAGATGAACTTGAAGAATCACTTGAAGAGACAATTAATGCCTCCGTAGAAAAAGAAGGTTTCTTTGGAAGATTTAAGAAGAAGTTAACAGAAGAAAAATTCGAAGAAATGTTTGAAGAGCTCTCCATGATCCTTATCCAAAATAATGTAGCTTATAGTGCAGTAGAGTCAATCAAAAATTCATTGGCGGAAAGACTTATCGGAAAAACCTTGAAAGAGATTGACCTCGCAGAAGAACTCAAAAAATCTATCGAGAAACTTTTAATCAATCCCCCAGATTTCATAAAGACAATCAAAGACTCCTTAGAAGTAAAATCTCCTTTTGTAATTCTTTTTGCCGGAATCAACGGCTCTGGAAAAACAACCACCATCGCAAAAGTTGCAAACTATCTCCAAAAAAATAAACTCTCAGTTTCCCTCGCTGCCGCAGATACTTTCAGAGCAGCAGCAGTCGAACAAATTCAACAACACGCAGATAAGCTTAAAGTTCATCTAACAAAAAAAGATTACGGCTCCGACCCGGCCTCCGTAGGATTCGAAGCGATTACTCATGCGAAAAAGAACAAAATTGATGTCGTACTTATTGATACTGCCGGCCGAATGCAAAACCGAGATTCATTGATGAATGAAATAGAAAAAATCGCAAGAGTAAACAAACCCGATATGAGAATCTTCTTAGGAGAATCAATCACCGGGAACGATGCAACCGAACAAGCAAAAGTTTTCAACGAAGCAATCGACATCACCGGAATAATCCTCTCAAAGGCCGACGTAGATGAAAAAGGCGGAACCGCAATCTCAGTCTCGGCAGTCACTGGAAAACCAATTCTCTTCCTCGGAACCGGCCAAGAATACAAAGACTTAGAAATTTTTGATGAAAAGAAAATGATTGAGAAGCTGGGGTTGTAAAATTAATATCCTATTGCGAACCAATAATATTCCCCTGCCCTCGCACCATTATTATAAAGAGTAAATCCTCCCCTGTTCTCTCCACCAACAGACCACGAGTAACTAGCTGCAGTAGTAGCTTCTATACGCGTAACAACTATATTCAAAGTTGCATTTGGGAAAGGTGATGAAAACGTAATCGCTTCCGAGCCACCAATGGCAATACTATTCGTTTTACCATTCTTCATAATCAATCCATTAGGAAAAGTCACGCTCTCTCCCCCAGCATAAGTACTTGGAACAAATCCACCACTATCCCCACCACTTATTGTCCCAGTAACATCCAAGTTCCCAGAGATTTTTGTATTCCCCGCGACATTAAGTTTATACGCACCCGGGTCTGTCGTCCCGATGCCGACGTTACCATCTGAATCAATTCTAACTCGCTCAGTAAGGGTACTGCCTGTCATAAAATACATGGAATTGGGAATATCCCCATTTATTCCATAAAATTGAATCGCCGCTCCGGAAGAATAATCTTTATTAGTATAAATACCGAACTGAATATCCTCTGGTCCTATAAAATTCAATGCCCTTACATTTCCTGCTACGCTAAGAGGTACATCAGGTGCCGTCATC
>JAHJSH010000017.1 GCA_018830525.1 Nanobdellota archaeon
TCTCCACACTCTTCACAGATTCCAGATTTTCGTGGGGCTTCGATACTGCTTCGTTTGAGTTTCTCTGTCTCTTCTCGGATTTTTACAGTTTCTGCGATACTTTGATATAATCCTGGGTCAATTCTTAGGATATCATTTGTTGTTAGGAAACCAATTAGTTTTCCGTTTTCTACGACTGGTAATCTTCGGAGTTTCTTCTTTCTGAATTTGGTCATTGCGTCAGTTATATCTGCTCCGGGTTTTATTGTTACAACTTTTCTTTTCATGAGGTCTTTTGCTTTGATGTTTTTCAAATCTTTTTTAGATTTCTTGACGACGGCCCAGATAATATCTTTTTCAGTTAGAATTCCTTTTAGTTTGTCTCCGTCCTTGATGATGAGACTCCCGACTCGCTTTTTGACCATAGTCTTCGCACAAGTTTTTAGGTCGGTTTCTGGTGAGACGTGAATAAAATTTCTCGTCATTAGATCGCCGACCTTTATGCCAGTATCCATGTTTAAACTAGGATGTTTTTCTTTATATAATTTTATGAGTATTCTAGCGTGACATATATTGTATCACAATAATTTTTATAAAGAAATATAGACCTTTTTTTTATGGTAGAAAATATTGGGTCTGATGAAGGAAGTAGGATTCTTGGGTCTGATGAAGGAAGTAGGATTCTTGGGTGGGATGCTCAGAGGAATAATATTCTTGTGGCGAAAGTTGTTGCTGAGATTAATAATGTTGCGAAATTCGTTAAGTATTTATAGATTGAAATTTATTGAGTTTTATAGATTGAAATTTATTGAGTTTTATGGATAGAAAAGTTAGTGATGTTAATATTTTGAATAAATTTACAGAGGATTTTTGTAGCGTTGTAAATAAATATGCAAGGTATGTTGTTGTTTCTGGATTTGTCGCGATTTCTCATGGGAGGAGTAGGGGAACTGAGAATGTGGATATTATGATTGAGGGATTGTCTTTTGTCGAATTTAAGAAGATGGATGATGTCTTGGTTGAGGCAGGTTTTGAATGTTTATATCCTTTAAAGGTTGAAGATATTTATAAACATTTAACGGGAAAGCTTAATGTTAGATATAGTTGGAAGGGAGTGGAGTTGCCGAATATGGAAGTGAAGTTTGCGAAAGATTCTCTTGATGATGAACAGTTTGAGACGCGGGGGAAGATTGAGTTTACAGGGGTTGATGTTTTTTTCCCGAAAATTGAGGAGTCTATCGCATTTAAGGAAGAGTATCTCGGAAGTGAAAAGGATTTGGAAGATGCTAAACATTTGAGGTTAATTTATATGGATAAATTGGATGAAGGTTATATTGAGGATTATAAGGAGAAAATTCGGAGGGTTAAGGAATGGGGGGGAGTTCTCACGATGAGCAGATTGTAAGGTGGGCGACTTTTGTGAGAGAGAATCCGGAGAAGTGGCGAGAGCAACATACAACTTTTATTAACTCTCAGATAATTGGTGCTAATGAGAAATATGAGAAGTTGAAGAAGATGCCAAATGGTGAAAAGATAATCGGGGAATTGAGGAAGCTTAGATTTTTTGGGATTAGAACTCAACCACAATAATCCTTAAAAAGAAATTTGGCCAGATTTTGTTATGGTAGATAATTTAGGGACTGATGAGGGAAGTAGGATTCTTGGGCGAGATGCTCAAAGGAATAATATTCTTGCTGCGCGGGTCGTCGCTGAAACTGTAAAAACTACATTGGGTCCGAAGGGAATGGACAAGATGTTAGTTGATAGAACTGGGAATATTATTATTACTAATGATGGTGTGACGATTTTAGATGAAATGGAGATTGAACATCCTGCAGCGAAAATGATTGTTGAGATTGCTAGGACGCAAGAAACGGAGGTTGGTGATGGGACGACAACTGCAGTTATGCTTGCCGGGAAATTTTTGGAGAATGGGGAGAAGTTGTTGGATATGAAAATTCATCCGACGATTATTACTCGAGGTTACCGATGGGCGGAGGAACAGGCGCAGAAGATTTTGCAGGAGCTTGCGATTGAGATTACCTCTAAAGATGAGTTGATGAAAGTTGCTCAGACGGCTATGACTGGAAAAGGGGCGGAATATTTGAAAGAGAAGTTTGGAGAGATTGTTGTTAATGCGGTAGATATTGTTGCGGAGAATAATCAGGTCAATTTGGAAGACATTCGGATTGAAAAGCAGAAAGGTCAGGCGATTGAAGATACTGAGTTGATTAAGGGAATTGTCATTGACAAAGAACGGACTCATATCGATATGCCTAAGAAAGTTAACGACGCTAAGATTGCTTTAATCGAAGAGGCTTTGGAAGTTCGTGGTCCGGAGATGGAAGCTAAGATTTCGGTTTCTACTCCCGATCAATTGCAGAGTTTTTTGAATCAAGAGGATTCTATTTTGAAATCAAAGGTTGAGTGGATTAAGGAAAGTGGGGCGAATGTTATTTTTGTTCAGAAGGGGATTGATGAATTGGTTCAGCATTATTTAGCGCGTTCAGGAATTTATGCGGTGCGTCGTGTTGCGAAATCGGATATGCAAAATTTGGCGAAGGCGACCGGGGCGAAGATTGTTTCTAAGTTGAGCGAGATTAGTCCGGGTGACTTGGGTTATGCTTCGTATGTTGAAGAAAAGAAGGATGGAGAAGATGGGATGACTTATATTATGGGTTGTAAAAACCCAAAGGCTTTAACGATTTTAATTCGTGGCGGAACTGAGCATGTTATTGATGAAATTGAACGAGCAATGAAGGATGCGCTTGGAGATGTTGCGGCGACATTGAAAGATTCTAAGGTTGTTGCTGGCGGTGGCGCGGTTGAGATTGAGTTATCTAAAAGATTGAAGGAGTATGCTTCGACATTGAAAGGGCGTGAGCGTTTGGCTGTTGAGGAATTTGCTTCGGCTATGGAATTTATTCCGATAACTTTGGCGGAGAACGCGGGGATGGACCCTATTGATGTTTTGACTGAGCTCCGAGCAAGTCATGATGCTGGGATGAAGAATGTAGGGTTGAATTTATTTAATGGGAAGATTGAGGATACTTTGATGCAGGGGATTATCGAGCCATTGAAAATTAAGACGCAGGCGATTGCTTCAGCTTCGGAAGTTGCGATTATGATTTTGAGAATTGATGATGTTATTGCCGCAAAGAAGATGCAAGGGAATTCTGGGAAATTGGGAAATATGCAGGGGTATGATTAGATTTTACCAACCAATTTTGTCTAAAATACACTCTATGGTTTCTATACAATCATAGAGTTTTCTTTTAACTTCCACTTTTTCTGTTGGTCCTTGGTAATCTTCTGGAACTTCATATTTTATTGCATCAATTATTCTTGGGATATTATCCATATAATTTTTTTGTATGTATGTTTAAAAATTTAATTGTTCAAGAAGGTTAAATGCGCGGGCCTCTCAAAATTTGCATCTTGGAAAAATATTCTTATTATTTGTTTTCCTCAAAGCGAATTTCTCGGAATCAAACTCCGATTCCCAAAGTATGCGCGGGCCTCTCAAAATTTGCATCTTGGAAAAATATTCTTATTATTTGTTTTCCTCAAAGCGAATTTCTCGGAATCAAACTCCGATTCCCAAAGTATGCGCGGGCCGCTGACTGGGGCTTCATGGCATCTTCATGCGATGTCTCCCAATAAGTTTTTCTACGCTTATTTTATCGAGATAATTTGGGTTTATAAAACTTATTGGAACCTTGTTTTAGTCTTCCCTATGAACTAAAAAATAATCCAAAAGCTTCTTCAGGTCTAGTAAATTTTATTCCTTGATATTCTTTTAATTTCAGAAGATGATTATCATAAGAGATAATGTATTCTGCGTTAGACTCAATAGCACATTCTATAATCTTATTGTCATCAACATCTTCTTTTACAATATCAATTTTTATATTGGGAATTACCAAAGTTAGAAACTGGAGAATTTTTTCAAGTATTTCTCCAATTTCTTGTTCTTTATAATCAAAATCTCTTGCAAGAATTTCTTTATATTCTTCAATTATTTCTTGAGAAGAAAAAATTTGAATATTTTCTTTTATGCATTTAAATAAAAATTTTTGAGCCACACTATTGTCCCATAAGGTAGCAGAGATTAAAACATTAGTGTCGAGTACAATTTTCATTTTTTCTTATTGTTTCTTGCTTTATGAATCAAATCAAGAACATCTTTTTCTTTGATTCCAAGTTTTTGTGCTCTTTTTGTTCCTTCTTTTGCTATCTCCTTAAGTTCACAGATTAATTCTTCTTTTGAGGGCATTGCAACTTTCTTTAAAACAATGCTGTCCCTTCCACTGACTATTGCAAACATAGTTCCCTCTGAAGCACATATTTCTGTCCTCATTCCTAGAGGTATTACTATTTGTCCTTTTGAAGACATCTTTACCATTTCAACTGTCATTTTGTTTTTTCCTCCTATTCTTACTTGCTTATTGTAAGATATGCTTACTTATAAATCTTCCTATAACTTAAACTATCTCTTCAGCCATCTCAATTAATAAAGGCTTGAGCTCCTTGACATAAGCATCAAAGTCCTCTTTGCTGAATGGTTTTATTACAAGTGGGCGAACTTCACTATATTGAAACTCTAAAGTCTGAAGCCTATCTCTTGCTAAAATAAGATTATTTTTATATTTTTCATAGCTGTTTGTTGAATACATTAATTTTTCTTTTGTTTCCTTAAGGAAGTCTTGAGGTTTTATCTTAAACTTTTTATAAATAAAAAGAAGATCAATTGCATCTCTTGACTTAATTGCTTTTCTTGTTAATATTGAACGAAATTTCTCTGTTACAATTTCCTTAAGGTCATAAACTTTCATTTTTATTGTTTTATAGAAGTCAAGAAATTCTTTAAAATAAACTTGATCTTCTTTTGTGAATTGGCTAGGTTTGATTAGAGGATTTAGTTCTTTTGTTTTTGGAGTAAATATTATCTTTTCTAAAAAGTTAATTTGAATTTTAATGAAAGAAGGTTTTCCTGTTAAAACAGAATCATAATAAACTTTGAAAGTTACAAGTTTATTGTTATTACCAATTTCAACAAAATTTCTATCTGCTTTATCAAACTTAAAGTCAAATCCTACATTCTTTAGTTGTTCTCCAAAGACATCTATTTTTTCCTTGCAGATTTTCTTTATGCTTTTAGTTGATTTTCCTTCCCAGAGCTTCTGATCAAGAAACGTAAAATCAAGGTCTTCTGAAAATCTAAAATAGTCTAAATATGCTTTAGCAAGACAAGTTCCGCCTTTGAATACATATTCTCCAAAATTAAGCTTTGAAAGCAGGATATTAAGATAAAAATCTTTTTCAATTAATTCTTGAGCAGTTATATTTGTTTTATCTTTTACTGAAGTTAAAAAGTTCTTTAGTTTATCTTTATCTATTTCCATTATAGCATCTCCTTTATTTTCTTTTTGACTATTCGATTATATTTATTTGATTCCTTTAAAAAAAGTGATTTATTAAATTTATATTCTTTTAAGTCTACATTTTTCTTTAGATAAATCATATCAAGTAATGTTTTTTCTATATTGCTATAATAAATAAATATATTGTTTGAAGTGTTTTCTTTCTTCATATCAAAAAATAAAGATGGTTTTAGTTTCATAAAAAAGAAACTTGAGCCAGCGATTTTCATTGGTTTTGTTCTATTGAATTTATCATTAATTACTATATTTACTGGAAACACTTCATGAGTTAAGCCAAGAAATTTTAATGCAGTATTCAACCCAAAATACCATTTAACATTTTTCTTTTCTAGACCAAGAGCTAACAACTCATAAGGAGAATATTTTAAAGAATTTAATTTCTTTTCTTCATAATCTTTTAAATAATAAACTCCCCTAAAAATAGTTATGAGATAACCTTTGTTTAGCATAACTCTTCTTAGTGTATCTCTATCGAATTTATACTTAGTTGCCAAGCTATCAAAATCTTTCCTTGTTAAGATTTTACCCTTTGCTTCTCTTAAAATTGTATCTATTTTATTCATAACTTAATTCACCTTATTAGGTGAAATATAATATGTTTATAAATCTTTCGTCTCAATCCTTCAGTCCTTTAGAATACATATAACTGTCAGAAAACCTATCAAAACTCCTCAAAAATGCACATACGAAAATTCCGTATGTCTGAGGCTAGTTGTCGTCGTTCTGTCATGCTAAATAAGGTATTTTAGTCAGCTCTGTATATATGTAGGTAGGGGTAGGGACTAGGAGGGGATAACTTAACTCTTAAGGATAAAAAAGAGGGAGGACTATTTGAAAACTAAATATTTATTGTGATGTTTTTTTCTATGTTTAATTCTTATAAATAATAATCCTAGGCCTAATAATATTATAACTAAAACAAAGATAGCAAAATATTTTAAATAATTATTTTCTTTATCTTTGATAATTTCATCAGTCTTTTCTTCAACCCCATTCTCTTGCTTAATAATTCCTTTTTCAATGGTTTCATTAATTGATTTAATATAAATATTAGCCATTGTTTGTGTAACATTATTTAATTTAACATAAATATCATAAGTATTATCATTATTCAAATTAATTTTCCATTCATCTCCAATAAAAAGAGTTTTTGTTTGAGGGGTAGAAGAGATAGTTATTGTTGCAGTTTTATTTGTGTTATTGATATTAATAACTTTCAGTTTATGATTTTCATTATTTAATTTAAAACTAATTTCCCAATTTTTCCCAAGAGATTTTGTATAGCCTTGTTCAAGATTTAATTGAGTAGGATAATATGTTGGAAGACCTCCGCCTGAAGATGATGCCGGAGTTTCTTCAACAGGAACAGCAACACTAAAAGAAACATTCATTGTATCATTTCTATTTCCAGAAGTATCATTGCAGTAAAAGTTTGCAGTATAGCTTCCATCAGCAAGTGAAGATAAAGTTTTTGTGAATGTTAAATTATCTGTTGTATCCATTGAAACATTTACCACCCCGACATTTGCCGAATACAAGCATGTTCCATTCTCATCTAGAGTAACATTTAGAAGAACTGACGAAGTTGTATAGGTCATTGCTGTCGGAGAATTGATGGTGATTTGTGGACTAATTGAATCTATAAAAAAGGTTGCAGAACTTGAATTAATGTTACCCATAATATCTTGTGCGTAAGCAGTTAATATATGGGTCCCTTCAGTTAATTCTGTAAAATTACTAGAGTATTTATTTGTTGAAGCATTATATAATGCAAGAATTTCATTGTTAGTAAGAGCTTTATTAAAAACCATAATATCATCTACGCTCCCATTAAAGGGATATGTTGGATCACTAATTACCCATTGTCCATTAATCTGAGTTAAATTAGTACCATCCCTATCCTTCCAATCAGATAACTCTCCATCTAAATATAAATAGATTTTGTCTTTATCATAAACTGCAACAATTTGATGCCATATATTTTTAGTCCAATCTGAATTAGATATTGTTGGTCTAATAGCATGTCCTTCATCTGTAGATATTTTAAGAACTAAAGTATCTGAAGTTTCACTAAAAAACAATCCTTCATCGGTTGTCGTCCTTAATAAACGACTTCCGGTTGTTAAATCAGAAATACTCCAATCTGTCTTTGCCCAAAGTGCAAAAGTCATATTACTTGTGATATTTAATGTATTTAATCTTGCTTTTTTATATCTCCCATCATACAATGTAGGATTAATATAAGAACTTGCAACTAATAAAGAACCATCTTTTAATTCAGTAAATCCTTCAGTTGTCGATATTCCAGTTTTAGTATGCAAAAAATTAAAATTATCATCATAAACTACATATCTATAAGTAGAGTTATATGTAGCCAGAACCCAGTTTCCATGGTATCTCTCCATAGCTTCAATTCCATAAGTCCCCCTAGGTTTTTCATCCATAAGAGTATGTTTTTTAACAAAGCCAAAGGACGAATTAAACTCATAAACCTCCAAAGGTATATCTTCAGCATCATAAGGATATCCACCGAGCATATAAAAACTATTATTATAGCAAGCAACACCCCCATTTGCATATTCTATCTCATCTAAATAATGTGACCCTATTAAAGATAAATCTGTTGCATTATAAACCGTAAGATTATTGTGGCTTGATTCGGTATCTCCATACAAATAACCATCAGTCCACCCCCCATATATTTTACCATCGGCATAACAAATATCTCCAAGATGCTTGGACACAGAAGTATTAGTTATGATTGTCCCATTAAAATACGTTTTTACTAAGTTATTAGTATAACTCCAATATATATTCTCATCATCATCAACGGCAACTCCTTGGAGGTGTAGTGATGTTTGGATAGGGCTATAAGTATAATCTTCCTCTTGATAAAAGTCTCCACTAAAACCACTAAGTGATTTCCCATAATAAAGATTAATTACGTCTGCCCCAGGTATCTGTGCACCAATTCCAAACTTCCCACTACTTATATTATAAGTTGCATTAAATGCATTATTATTATTCATCATATCTCTAAAATAGGATTTCCCATAGAAATCAGTAGAGAGATTATCAAATCTTATCCAGGTTACTAATGAGTTATCAAAATTATTCACAACAAAATATTCATTTGCATCGGATGAAGAAACATTTACAAAGATAGATTTTAATGCATAATGATTAAAATTAATAAGGCTATCCCATATAAATGAAATTAAAGGAAACGTTGTATCTTTAATGAAGTAAATTTCTTCAGTATTTATATTACTGGCTGTATCATTACAGTAAAAATTTGCAGTATAACTTCCATCATCAATTGAAGAATGTGTGTAATTATAATCTTCAACGGCAGTAGTATTAGTCATAGTATAATTTGCAATTCCGCCATTTAATGTAAACCAACAAGAATCGGTAGTACTGTTTAAATCAATGGCAGTCATGTTAAAATTATAAAGATTTAAGTTATATTTTGAGTTATTTACTGGATAATTTATTGTTATTGCTGGACCCACATCATCTATGCTTTGATTAGTATTAAAGATACTGGTAGCATTTGTGATATCCGCTGATGAATCTTGAGAATATGCAATAAGACTATGACTTCCATCAATGAATGATTTTTGATAATTTATAGACGTAGCACTATATAATGCATTAATTTCTTCTTGGTTTAAGCTTCTATTAAAAACAATAACATCATCTATTGAACCATTAAAAAATCTAACAGCCCCATGATAACCAGCACCAATTATTTCTCCAGCATAGGACAGTATATCTTTCTTTGGTACCGTACCTGAGAGAGTATTTACAGTAGGAATTCCCGCAACAGTATTTTTATAACAAGTAATACTTGTTCCATTATAAATTGCAATAATATTGGCCCATTGGTTTAAGCTAACTGCTGGACAATTTGCAATAATAATGTCTGTAGAGTTACCAACAATTGCATGAGGGGTCAAGACGTTTATATCTACAGAATAAGCTCTTTTGGGAGCACCCCCTCCATGAGACATTCCAAAGATGTCCGTAGAAGCCTCAAGGTTAGAAACCGGATATATCCAAGTACTTATTGTAAAATTGCTTCCATCGGGAATTGTTTGTTGTGCTGTTGGAAACATTATATAACCCGAAGTACCATCATAAGTTACAGATTTTCCAAAATATCCAGTATCATTTAAAACAATATTTCCAGTGAGGGTCCCATTATTTGTTCCCAGATAATCTGTAATGCTATTTACACTTCCGTTATTATCATCCATTCTCCACCAAGAAACAAGAGAATTATCTAAATTGATTACAGTAGAGTTAGAATTAGAAGAGATTACATTGATATAGGGAAATGAAGAAACGTTTGAACCATCAATTGGATTTATTATACTAACTGAAGGTAAAGCAAAACCCAAATTTATTAATAATAACAAACCTACAATCAATCCAAAAATCAAAAATCTTTTCCTAATTAAATGGAAAGAACTTGCTTCGCCCCCCCCCCAACTAAAATTATTTCCAAATAGTATCGACTCTTTTTTCATATCCTTCTTAATAATTTATACATTTTAAACTTTGTCTTTAAAATATTTAACAGACATCGCACAGATTAACCATAAAGGCTTTATGCGCCGGCCGCTGACTGGGGTTTCATGGCTTTTCTAGCGATGTCGCCTAATTAGGGTTTGCGCCAATTTATCGAACTTTGGAGAGTTTATAAAACTTATTAGGTTAGCTTGATATTAGTCTTTCTCCCGTCACCATCTTGTGACATAAAAAGTCTAAAAATCATTTATAAATCTTGTCGCATGTCAATGGATATATTCCTTCTCGACAAGATATAAAAGTCGCATTGTCTTACACTTATGTCGATGGACAATGGAGAAAATCGACCCCTATAAACATAAAGAAAGATACCTTAGGTGGAAGGAGAAAATACAATCAACAATCCCAGAAATAAGCAAAGAAAATTCTGATTTAATATTGCAATATCTTAGAGATATGGAAAATGGAGTTAATATTGCAAGAGGTGTTAAAAAGGGCTCAAGAAGCTACATTCGACTTAACACTCTAAGGCAAAGAATGGTCTTTCTATCTAAAGAGTTTAAGGCTAGATTTGATTTAGACATACTTACTGGAATAAATGAAGCTCAATTATTTGAATTTTTCCAAGATTTAAGAAGCGGTAAAATTGCCCGACGAGATGGAAAAACCTTCAAATCAGTTAAAGATTTTGCAAAAGACTTCAAGGCATTTTGGCATTGGTATCAAAAAAGAAACAAGAAAATAGGGAATGATATTTTTGACATAAGTGCAGATTTAGATGTAACTGGTGAAAAACCCGAATGGGTTTATCTGACAGAGGATGAAATAAAAAAACTGGCAGAAGCATCAAAATATTATTACAAGGTTTTAATCTGGTTTTTATTTGACTCTGGAATTCGAGCCCCCACAGAACTAATGAACATTAAAGTTTCGGATTTTTTCAATGACTTTAAGGAGTTAAATATTAGGCAGGAAATTAGCAAGACTTTTGGACGAAGAGTAAAACTGTTGATTTGCCATCAACTAATAAAAGAATTTGTAAAAAACAATAATTTAGGTAATGATTCTTATTTGTTTACAACTATGCCCTATGATGTAAATAAATACCTTAAAAGGCTTGGAAAGCGGGTTCTTGGCGATGAAAAGAGCCCTGCAGGGGAGAAATACTCAAACATTACAATGTACGACTTTCGGCATTGTTCATGCTGTTATTGGCTTCCAAGGTATAAATCTGAATCTGCTTTGAAATATAGATTTGGATGGAAAAAATCTGAAAAAATCCATTATTATTCTGAATTACTGGGCATGAAAGATACAATCTCTGAAGAGGATTTATTGATTGATGTTACAAAAATAGAACTTGAGAGAAGAATAGACAAGGCAGAGAAAGAAAATCAAATGTTAAAAGAAGACAACGAGCAGATGAAAATTCAAATCGCAACAATCGCTCAGCTTACTGCAGAAATGTATGCTCAAATGAAAGAAATTCAAGAGTTAGAGGCTTAATGGAAAAAACAAAAGAATTAGAAAAAGAAATGCAGAAATTAAAAAAGAATGCAAAAAGACAAAAATGGATAAATGTTTATCTGCTTTGGAGCAGATAGGAGGCAAAGGTAGAATCAACAATTTTTCAACAAATAGTCAACCAAAGCACTGAATTTAATAATTCTGTAGACTATGCTCTGAATCTAATTTTTAATGGTTCTTTTTTAACATGGATAATCCTAGGGATATTTGGGATTTTCGTTTTATGGTTAATTTGGATGAGGATACTCTTAATTTTTGATTTCTTAAACATGAAACATGAACTTAATAAGCCTGAAAAAGTCCAGAAAAAATATACTGAAAAGAAGATTTCTAAAGGGGTTAAAAAAACTAAAGAAAAAGCAAAAGAAAAGCATAGCAAGATTTGTAAGAAGAAAGAAAATGAGGAGAATGATGAAGAGGCAGCGAAACACCCCAACAGAATAACCCCTGAGATGTATACAAAAAGCAAGATAGTTCCTGACCAAAAAGTTTATCTTAAAAAAGAGCTGGATGAATCTGATTTGGCTTTTTTAACTTCAGAGGGATTTATAGAAACCGAGCAGACAAATATTGATGGTCAGAAAAGAAATTATATAGTTTTCAATGATAAATTCGAGTCTCCCATCCACATTATATGCATCAAAGAAATTGTTGACTATCTAAAAGATTTTACAGAAGAAATAAAGACCTACAGAACAGTAATGCCTGACATTGTTTTTACTCATAATAACAAAGAGCACGCAATAGAGGTTGAGACAGGAGTAATTATTAAGAGAGACAAGAAGAAACTGCGGAATAAAATTGATTTGTTGAATAAAAGATATGGAAATAATTGGTTTTTCTTTGTCACAAATAGAAATTTAGAGAAAGAATATTCCAAACTAGGTGAAACTTCAACCAAAAGAAATATCAAATCAAAAATCAACAAAATCTTTCAAAATTATTAAAAATAGGCAAATTTGCCACTGAAGAAATCTTGGTGGCACACTGGTTCTTCGTCATAAAAAATCTGCAAAAATGGCAAAGAGTCACCCCCAAAATATAGACATATTGATACTAGTGACTGTAGGGGAGAGGGAGCAAGACATCTACTTTATTTTTCTGAAAAAGAAAATTTAATAAACCTATTTATAATTCTTATAATTATGAAAAAAGAAGGGTTTGATGTAAGGGTTGTTTCTTATGAGCATATCCATAATATTCAACCAGAGGATGAAGAGGCAATGATTAAAGCTATAAATCCTAAACCTAAAGAAAAAGTTTTGGATGCTTTTTGTGGTTATGGTGCAGTTGGTAGAAATTGTCTGGAAAAAGAGCCGAAAATAGATTTATGGCTTAATGACGAAAGTGAAGTTCAGATTAAAAGAGCTAAGAATAATCTTTCCAAAATTCCAAAAAATCACTTTATTTGTAGCGAATTTGAAGAGGCTAATTTTTTGAATTCTTCTTTTGATAAGGTTATTATCAAAATGGGTTTACATGAAGTTCCTAAGAATGAGCAGTTAATCGTAGCTAAAAAAGTTTTTAGAATTTTAAAGCCAAAAGGCAAGTTTATTGTTTGGGATATTATGTTAACCAAAGAAACTCAATTGTTATGGCAAGAAATAATCCGTAAAAAAGACGAGTTGTCAGGATTCGATATGCTTGTTAAAGAACGATATTTCTTTAGAGAAGATGAGTTTCTGAGCAATATGAAAAAAGCGGGATTCAAGAAAATAAAAGAGTTTCGCATTGTTAAGTATAGATTTTCTTCAAGAAAAAGATTAGAACAAGAGTTACATAATGATAAAAAACGTTTAGAACAACTTAATGAATTTATTAGAAAGAAATTCCCAGATAACCTAAAGAAAAAATTAAATTATAACGACTTGGGAGATGATGTTCAATTTAATACTATTAAGAAAATCTTTGTTATGGGAAAGTAATATTCTATTTAGATAACAGTCTTTTTGTGGTATTTTGTTGCGATGTCGATAAATTTATAACAGCATTAAGAATAAATTATATATGAAAGGAAGAACTTCAGGATTGATTGGGATTTGCTCTCTGATTTTATCTGTAGTGTTTTTATCTAGGAATATAACTGGGTACTCTATTGCAAATCTAACTCAAACTTCTTTAAATTTTGCAGGTATTGTCTTTTTCTTGGTTGGCTTATTATGCTCTTTTATTTACATGAAGAGTCCCTATCTTCTGCTTAAAAGAGACAATGCAAATCTTCATAATATAAGCCAAGTTGATATAAAAAAATTTGTTGATATAGCAGACATAAAAAAAGGGATGTATATTTTAGATGCCATGTGTGGTAAAAGTGAAATAGGACAAGAGATAGAAAAGATAGACGGAGTCAAACTTTATTTATCAGATAATGCAAAGTTTCAACTAGATGAGGCAAAAAAAGTTATTAAAAATGCTAAATTTTTTACAGCTTCTGTTCTTGACATGCCTTTTAAAAATAATTATTTTGATAGAGTTTTTATTAAAAGTGGAGTTTACGAAGTCCCAAAGAAAAATCAGGTTAAATTATACAAAGAAGTTTTAAGAGTCCTTAAACCAAAAGGTTTATTTCTAAATTGGACTTTTTTGTTAAACAAAAATAATCAAAAATTCTTCCAAGATATAGTTAGAAATAAAGATAAATCTGCTGGTTTTGAGGATTTATTTAAGAATAGATACTTTATGACTAAAGATGAAGTGTATGAGGATATTAAAAAGGCAGGGTTTAGGAATATAAAATTTTATGATTTGAATATTTATTATACACTTTCAACAAAAAAATGGTGTGAAGTAGATTTTCAAGGAGACAAAGCAAAAAAGGTAAAGTTAGGTAATTTTATTATGGAACAAATTGGTGGCAAAGATATAATTGGAATGGAAGTGATTATAGAAAAAGGAGATATTAAACTTAAAATCCCTGCGTTAATTTCAATAGCAATAAAATAAATCTTATATCAGAATCAATTAGTTTCCGTATTTCTTAAACTTTTTATGTCTCTTGCCATATTTTCTTGAAGAAAAGCTAAGGCGGGTTGTTGTGCTCGTAAATATGTATAAAGTCTTTCAGATTCACTTCTTCTGGGGAGTTCTTTAGGAGGTTCTATAATTTTTCCTTGCAAAACCTGAAGTCTATATTCGAGTCCTGCTTTAAACATTTCTAATTGTTCTGGCATCAATGGTCTAATATCTGTTCTCTCAAAATGATGTTTTGGGTAGCTTCCACTAAAAAATGGGTCGTCTGCAATCATCCTAACTATGCTCTCTGCTTCTTCTTCTGAAATGTCATACGCTAGTTTATTAATTTGACCATTGCTGATTGTGTAATTTGTAGAATTATTTTTGTGTATCCATCGAGCAACTTCCTGACCAGTTTCATAAAACATTTTATTGTCCCAATTACTGGTAGAAAATTTATTCTTTGTAAACTTTTTGTCATCTCCACCTAGTTGAAAATTATAATAGCCATCAAAACCTACAAGTATCTCAACAGGACTATCTTTGCCTGAATTTTGCATTTCTTTAGCAGTTGTTGTTTCATCCATTTTTGAACTTATCACAGAACTCTTCTTACCCCTAGGCTAATTTAGTAATAGGATGGGGTTTTTAAGCTTTCCTAACCCACATCGCACAGATTAGCCATAAAAGCTTTATGCGCGGGCCGGGAATCGGACCCGGGCCCCAACGTTGGCAACGTCGAATAATAACCACTATACTACCCGCGCATTAAGATTCTATCACTTTAGCGACTTATAAATTTTATTGTCAGGATTGGAAAGTTATGGCGCGCAGATATAAGGTTCCGAAAGATGAGCTTTTATGGAACAAGATGAAAAAACTATCTATATTTCGGATAGCAAATTGAACGAATTACTTGCTATTGCGAAACGGATAGAAAAATTGACACGGGGGAATAGGGTGATTAGGGATTGATAGGGGAAAGAGGTTTTATGATGGTTAGAACTATGTGCATGATTATTTAGGCTTAGTTTTAATCCTTTTAATACTTTTTTTATAAAAATAGTTAATTATTTAAACTAAGATATCCTGGGGATTAAATGCCAACAAGATACGATGTATTTGCTAAAATCATTGAAAAATCTCCTTGTAAACCAAAAGATTTGGGATTTAAAACTCCAGTGTATATACATATCAATTATTTAGAATCTATAGGGTGGATAAAAAAATCTAATCAGGGAATTCTTACCCCTATGTTAAATAAAAAAACTACTGAGGCGTTTGAAATTATAAAATGGTCCTTAAAAAATAATGTGAATCTAAATCTCTGGTTCAGTGAAAATTTTAAAAAAATATTAGAAGTATTAACAAAAAAAAGTCCTAAGATTAATCCAAAACAGCTTTCGGCAAATGCAAGAAATAACATGATAATTGATTTCCTTGTTAAGGATCAATTTATCTTAATTTATAAAAAAAGTCCAAAATTAGGGACGTTACTAAATCATAGTATGTTCAATTTTTTAAAGGATTATCACGAACAAAAATTTAAGATTAATGAAAAATATTTACCTTTCGAAAATATTAGTAAATTGGTGTTAAAAACCAAAAGGAGAGAACTTAATCCATTTGAATTAAAGCTTTTTGAATTCTTGGCAGGTTCTGCTCAACTTGAGGGGGGAACTGTAACTATTGGAGAGACAGTAGAAATTCTGACAAAAGATGTTTACCCGGATAAACCTGCAAAAGATATACAGATGGTTAAAAATCTCAATGAAGCATTTAGATATATTTTAAAACACTTGAATGAAAAGATTACAATGAACCATATTCAGGAGATAAATAAACTGTGTTTATTCTCCTTACATAGGGGGGCAGGCTTATTTAAAAAAAATCATAATAAAATAGCTGGAAATCCTGATTTTAAAACCGCTCACCCAAAAGAAGTTATACCCTTATTACTGAATTTTTGTGAGAAATTTAATTCTATCAAATCAAGAGAAGAAGCATTAAATGAATTAGGATTTATTCACAATGAGTTTCAACATATCCACCCATTTTCTGATGGGAATAGTAGGGCTACTCGTCTTATTCTAAATTGGTTTTTAATGAAATTTAAATTACCAATCTTAATTTTAAAGAAAGGTTCCTTTGAAAAATATATGTCCTTAACCAAAATGTCTAAAATAAGAAATGATAAAGAATTGAAAAATTTCTTGCTTCATATAATTTACCATGAAGAATTAGTTAAAAATGATTAATTTTTATAAATTCTTTATAAAAAAAGTTAATTAATTGATAAACTCTTTTTAAATTTTGAACTGAATTGTTCTCCAGGACGTTGGCAACGTCGAATAATAACCACTATACTACCCGCGCATGTTTATCTCAAAATTCTTATGTTTAAAAGTTTAATCATAAGATAGATAATTTTAAATAACGTCTTTTTCTAGTAATTATATGATAAGCTTACGGAGTTATCCCCATCACTTTATGTGAAGATTTTTCTAGTCGTGACTCTATACCCTACCAAATATACAAATTGAATTCGGCGGGGCATGCTAACAATAAGCTTTTTATATCGGATTCCCAACTAAATAATATGGCTATGAACAACTCAAGAAGTTCAATGGTCAACAATAATGACGGTTGTAGTTCAATGGTAGAATGTACGGTTGTGGTCCGTGAGACGCGGGTTCGATTCCCGCCTTCCGTCCTTTTGGCGAGAACCGAACAAGTTCAATCCAACTCACAATTTGCATTTCGCAAAAATAAAAATAGTGAGATGGTTGCTCAAAGCGAATTGTTCGCACCTCCCGTCCTGAGATTAAAATGGTGAAAACTGATAAAGTAAAGGGCTTTCAGGATTTTGTTGGAGATGAAGCTCTGAAGCGTGCGAAGATTATGAAAATTATTCAGGAGCAGTTTGAACTTTACGGTTTTGAGCCGGCTGAGACTCCGACGATGGAGTTTGAAGAATTTGTTAAGGGAGATAATCCTAATGATGAAGCGGTACGTGATGTGTTTAAGTTGGAAGATCGGGGTGGGCGGAAGTTGGCCTTGAGATATGAATTTACTTTTCAATTGAAGAGGATTGCAAAGAACCAGAAGTTGCCGTACAAGAGATTTCAGATTGGTGTTGTCTTTAGAGATGAGCCGATTAGGGAGGGGAGAAGCAGACAATTTATCCAGTGTGATGTTGATAGTGTTGGGAGTTCGATAAAAGATGAGGCGGAGATTTTGGCGGTTGTTGATGGGATTTTTAAGAAGCTTGGGATCTCGGTGAAGGTCTATATTAATAATAGGAAATTGATAAATGAAATTTTGGTTTCAGAGAATATTGCAGAGAGGGATAGGGAGCAAGTGATTAGAGAGTTAGATAAATTGGATAAATTGTCTCCAAAGGAAGTTGCAGATACCCTTTCAGGGCACAAGAACCTGCCCGCAGGTAATTTGAAAAAGATTGGGGCTGAAAAATTAGTAAAAATTTTTACTGGAAAGGAAAAGGATTTTGTTAAATATAATTTTTATAAGGAAATTAAGGAGTTGAAGAAATATTGCAAGAGTTATGGGGTTAGTGTTGAGTTTCGGCCTTTTTTGGCGCGGGGACTTTCGTATTATAATGGTTCGGTTTTTGAAGTGTGGTCAAAAGAATTAAAGGTATCGCTTGCTGGGGGGGGAAGTTACCTTGTAGATAAAGTTCAAGCCAGCGGTATTGCTTTTGGGTTTGAGCCAATTAATTTGTTGGCGAAGGTGGACGGCGATAAGACCAAGGTTCAGATTATTTCGGTTGGGCAAGATAAGGAAGCGATAGAATTGGCCGGGAAGCTTCGGGGGGCAGGAATTTCTACAATTTTACTTTTGGATAAGTCCATTGGAAAGGCCTTGGATTATGCTAATTCAAAAGGTGTTGCAAAGGTTATTTTTGTTGGGGCTGAAGAAGTTAAGAAAGGAAAGTTTAAGGTTAAGGATATGAAGACTGGGAAAGAAGAATTCTTGGGCGAAGATAAGATTTTGAAGATTTAGGACCTCTTAGGTGATTCTGGTGAATCAACCAAGTAGGTCTAGGGAAACCTTTATTAAATTAGATTGAGTATAAAGTTAGAGGTTGATATGAGAGTAGCTATAAATGGGTTCGGTAGAATCGGGCGAGTTATCTTTAAGAGAGCGCTTGAGGAAGGGGTAAATATTGTTGCTGTTAATGATAGGTCTAGCGTTGAGACATTAGCTCATCTTTTAAAATACGATACTATATATGGAGTATATGATAAGAAAATTGAAGCTGGAAAAGGTTTTATCATGGTGGGCAATAAAAAAATAATTTTTACATCTAATGATAATCCGGAGCAACTTCCTTGGGAAGAATTAAAGGTTGATGTTGTCGTCGAATGTACCGGGGTGTTTAGGGATCGTGAAGGTGCTTCGAAACATTTGAAGGCGGGTGCTAAGAAGGTTTTGATTTCTGCTTCGGCTAAGGAACCGGATTTCACAATTGTTCCGGGAGTTAATGATAAGGATTTGAAACCTAGTCATAAAATAATTTCTATGGCATCTTGTACAACAAATTGTATTGCTCCAATAATTAAAGTTCTTGATGATAAATTTGGAATTCAGAAAGGTTATTTGACTACAGTTCATGCATACACTAATGACCAGGTTATTTTGGATGCGCACCATAAGGACTTTAGAAGAGCTAGGGCTGGAGCGGTGAATATTATTCCTACAACATCCGGTGCTGCTAAGGCTGTTGAAACAGTTATTCCTAAATTGAAAGGAAAAATTGATGGAATGGCTTTGAGAGTTCCTGTTGCTTGTGGAAGTATAACTGATTTTGTTTGTACTGTTAAGAAGTCTGCGACAGTTGAAGCAGTTAACAAGGCGATTAAAGATGCGGCTAAGAATAGACCCAAAGTTTTTGAGTATACTGAAGATGAAATTGTTTCTTCAGATATTATCGGTAATCCACATTCGACAATATTTGATTCTAAATTAACTAAGACAAATGGGAATATGATTAAAGTTCTTTCTTGGTATGATAACGAATTCGGATATAGTTGCCGGATGGTTGACGTGGTTAAGAGGTTATAATGAAAACTCTTAGCGATTTTAAATTTAAAAATAAAGTTGTTCTGCTTCGAGCAGATTTGAATTCTGATATTAAGAACGGCAAGGTTTTATGGAATGAAAGGTTTAGAGAATCGAGTGAGACGATTAAGGAATTGAAAAAGAAAGGGGCAAAAATTATTATTCTTGCGCATCAAGGTCGTCCAGGGAAAAAAGATTTTATTTCGTTGAAGCAGCATGCTAAGTTGATGGGAATTGAATTTGTCGAAGATATTATTGGAAAGAAGGCTGAAGATGCTATTACAAATTTAAAAAAAGGTGATGTGATTATTTTAGATAATGTGCGGAAATTGAAAGAAGAATTTAAGCCGGGGAAAAATAAGTTGGTTGAGTTTTTTATGGGGAAAGTTGATATTTATGTTAATGATGCGTTCTCGGTTTGCCACCGGAAGCAGACTTCAATAGTAAGTTTTCCAAAATATTTTCCTTCTTGTGCTGGAAGGGTTTTAGAAAAAGAGGTTAAAGCTCTGAAAAAAGTTAATTTGAAAGATTGTTTGTATATTCTTGGGGGTGCTAAGCCGGAAGATAATATTAAGCTTCTAGGGAAGAATAAAGTTTTAGCTACCGGGTTTTTCGGACAGCTTTGTTTGATTTCTCAAGGAATTGAATTTGGGGAACATGAAAAGTTTTTGAGGAAAATGTTGGGGAAAGAATTTGAAGTTGTTAAGAAGTTAAAAAATAAGATGAATAATGTTTTGACTCCGGTTGATTATGCGGTTAAGGCAGCAGGTCGGCGGGTTGAGCTTTCTCTAGGGGAATTTCCTAGTGGCTTTGCGATTTATGATATTGGTGAGAAGACGATGGACTTATTTGCGAAGGAGATTAAGAAAGCTAAGGCGATTTATGTTAAGGGTCCATCAGGAGACTGCAGAGAGAGACAATTTTGTAATGGGACGGTTGCGATTTTAGAGGCAGTTTCTAGAGCGAAAGGATTTAGCTTGATTGGTGGCGGACATCTGAACGATGTAATTGATATTTCTGGAATTCCTAGGAAAAAGTTTGGACATATTAGTTTATCGGGTGGAGCTTTGTTAAGTTATCTGGCCGGTGAGAAGTTGCTAGGGTTAGAAGCTTTGAAATAATTTTTGTTTAAAACTCTTACTTATTCCTTCTTTCCAAAATGAAGGTAGTGGGTTGTTTACAAAACCTCGGAACTTATTTGAATAAATGTGAGTCAGACCTTTATGTTCCTTGAATTTCTCGAAATGTTCTTTTGTTGATTCATATATTTTTTGGATTACTTTTCTCTCAAATTCTTTTTGTAGGAGGGATGAAGGTTTTAGCACTAAAAAATCGGCCTGTCGTAAGATATTTATCTCAAGATTTGAAGAGTTTTGTGATATAAAAAGAATACTTATGTTTTTGTGTCTTGCAATCATTAGTAATTCGCTTAATAATTTATTTGCATTACTCATTGAGCTTCTTGAGTTGAATAGTATTCCCCCTTCATCTATTAGGACTATTGAATTGTTTTTTATCTCATTTATATTTGAAACGGCGTTTATCCAAGATGGCATTTCTTCTTTTTGAAATCCAATTGCAAAACAGGTTTTGTTGTGTTTGGCATGAAAATTTTCTAAGAACTTTATTCCAAATGCCGTTTTTCCAGAACCCCGGGCTCCAAGAATTAGTCCTATTTGGCTATCAGATCTTGAAACATGATCTATCCAATCAGAATAATCTCCTTCGATTACGTAGAGAATCTTTAATTCTTCATGATTAGACTTAACCAAGGCTCTTTTTTGTTTTATCTGAGATTCTTTGGATTTTATAGAGATTTTTTTCCCAAGATTATACGCTCCTCGAAGATAATAATAGGGGAGTTTTAAAATAAAAGTTAAACTTTTTCCTAAGTATTTTAATAATCTTGACTTATCTCTATTTTTACTCTTTTTGACCATATTTACTAAAAGAGGTTTAGGATTATAAATTTATGTTTAGAAAAATAGATAAACGCTGATTATTCGTATTTTGTATGGGATTATTTAGTTTTTTCAAGAGTAAGAAACCGGTTGAGACCGAAAGCGGGATAGAGAATGTTTCTTTTGATGATATTGGGAAATGGCTCGGGGAAAAGAATAAGAGTTTGAGAGAAAATGAGCAAGAAACTCTTGATGAAATTAGGGGGCGGTTGGAAGGATTTTATGTTTCTCTTGGGGAGAAGTTGGGGGTTTTGGAGAGTATTGATATTGAATCTAAGAAAGAGCATGGGAGGGCGAAATTATTAGTTCGTCAGGGTTTGGATAAATACATCGATTCTGTTCATATTTTGTTGAAGGATTTGAAAGCTCTTGATGGGGGCAACTTGGGAAACTTTGCTCAAGGGATTAGTAAGACGTTTGTTAATTTTGAGAAGACGAGCGCTAAGGTTTATGAGAGAGCAACCTATTTGGTGGGAGATGAAATGGCGGCAGTCAGGAATGAGATTCGGAGATTTTACAATGGGTTGATGGAAATGTTTGAAAAAGATGGATCATCGATTAAGGATTTGAAAAGGGTTAAGGATATTGAGTTGAAATTGGGAGAATTTGAAAAGTCTAGAAAGGATTTGGGAGAAATTGGTGGGGAGGTTGAGCTGAATGACTTGGAGATTGAGAGGGCTAAGAAGAAAGTTGAGAAATTGGTTGGGGAAGTTAAGAAGATTAAGAATAGTTCTGAGTATACTGCGAATTTAAAGGTGGGTGAGGAAGTTGAAGTTCTTCGAATTGGAATAGATAGGGAGATTGGGAAATTGAAGGAGTTTATTGATTTTAAGAAGTTGACAAATATTATTCACAGTAACGAAAGGGAGCTTAAGATTGTTAATGATCATAAGGAACATTTTGCTTCGGAATTTTCTCGTGATAGTGGGAAGAAGATACTTGATTTGTTGGGCGGTTCGAATATGAAGAATGCTGTAATTGAAGCACAGGTTTCTTTGATTGGGAAGAGGAATGATGAGTTGAAAGAGAAGAAAGGGAATGTTAGGGCGGATTCTACAATCATTATATTAGGTGATGTTAAGAAAATTGAAGATGAAATTGATGGGATGGAAACTGGGAAAGTTAAAGTTAAACGACGTCTTGAAGAACTCGATTTGAAACTGAAAGGTTTGAAAAACGAAGTTGTGAGATTGGTTGAGGGTTTTGGTGTTGGGGTTATTTAGGAACATTTATAACAATTATTCTCCTTGAAAGATTGAGGTGTATGCTCGAAGAGTACCAAGATACAAGAGGTAATAATAATGGCGCTCAAAGAGTACCAAGATACAAGAGGTAATAATAATGGCGCTCAAAGAGTACCAAGATACAAGAGGTAATAATCATGGCGCTCAAAGAGTACCAAGATACAAGAGGTAATAATCATGGCGCTCAAAGAGTACCAAGATACAAGAGGTAATAATAATGGCGCTCAAAGAGTACCAAGATACAAGAGGTAATAATAATGGCAATGTTTGACGTAGTAACTTTTGGAAGTGCGGTGATAGATACTTTTGTGGAGACAGAGTTCAATGAGAAGAGTAATTCGTTTAGTTATCCTGCTGGTTCGAAGATATTAGTGAATGATTTGAAATCGGATATTGGTGGGGGAGCGACGAATACTGCGGTTGCTTTTTCTCGATTGGGATTGAATACTGGATGTGTGTGTAAGATTGGAGATGATAATAATGGATTGGATGTTTTGAATATGTTTAAACGAGAGAAGATTAAATTTTTGGGTTCGATTGCGCAGGGCGAGACTGGTGAGTCGATAATCCTTGATAGTAAGGGAAACGGCAGGACAGTTTTGACGTTTAAAGGTCCCGGGAATAGTATTCGATTGTCTGAGATTCCGAAAATTAAAACTAAATGGTTGTATTATTCTTCGGTTTTGGGAGAGAGTTTTAAGACGCAAGTTGCTTTGGCTAAAAAGTTGAAAGCTAAGATTGCATTTAATCCTAGTGAGTATATAATTAAGGCGATGGATGTTCGTCCTCTTCTTAAGTTGACAGAAGTTCTTATTTTGAATAAGGAAGAGGCGCAATTGCTTTGTAAGAAGTATGCTCCCAAGGGAGTACCTGCCAAGGCAGGCAAAGAAAGAGATTTGATGGTTTGTCTTCGGGAATTTGGTCCAAAGATTGTTGTGGTTACTGATAAAAATAAGTTGGCTTATGCTTTTGATGGTGATAAGAAATATTCGATAAAGCCAAATAATGTTAAGGTTGTTGAAAGAACCGGCGCGGGTGACGCGTTTGCTTCCGGGTTTGTCGCGGGGGTTATTGTTGGCTGGGACATGAATAAGTGTTTGAAACTTGGATTGAAGGAAAGTGAATCTGTTATTAGATATTTTGGAGCGAAAAATAAATTGTTGAGGATGAAGTTGCGATGAGCATCCTTAGAAGAAAAATAAACTTTTGGGAACTTGTTAGAAACAAGAAAGCGATGTTTTTAGCTTATGACCAGGGAATGGAACATGGGCCGACGGATTTTAATGATAAGAATGTTGATCCGGAATATATCATAAAGATTGCGAAGGAAGGTGGATTCACCGGGATAATTTTTCAGAAAGGAATTGCAGAGAAATATATTGATTCGATTAAGAAGTCTAAGGTCCCTTTGATTGTGAAACTTAATGGAAAAACTAATTTGGTTAAGGGTGATCCAGTTTCTTTACAACTCTGTTCAGTTGATGAGGCTCGAGAACTTGGAGCGACGGCGGTCGGTTATACTCTTTATCTTGGGAGTGTGCATGAAGAAGAAATGTTTCAGGAATTTGTTTCTATTCAGAGAGAGGCACACAAAAAAGGCTTGCCAGTTATTGCATGGATTTATCCTCGTGGAAAAAGTTTGAAAGGTAAAAAGAAGGGGGAATTATTAGCTTATGCTACTCGAGTTGGTCTTGAGATTGGTGCAGATATCATCAAAATTCATTCTCATGGAAATAAAAATGATTTGGCTTGGGCGGTAAAAAATGCTGGTAAGGCGCGAGTTGTAATTGCGGGAGGAGCTAAGAAAAATGAGCGAGAGCTTTTGAAGGAGATTAAAGATGGAATTGATGTCGGGATTACCGGGATTGCTATTGGAAGGAATGTTTGGCAGTCGAAGAATCCGTTGGCGTTAGCTAAAAAATTGAAGAAGGTGATTTGGGTATGAAGTTCAAATTTTTGTATTGGACTCCGAGAATTTTATCTATAATTTTTATTTTATTCATCAGTATGTTTTCTCTAGATATTTTTGAAATGAATCTAGGTTTTTGGGGAACAATTGTAGGATTATTTATGCATTTAATTCCGAGTTTTGTTCTAATAATCATTTTAATTTTTGCTTGGAGATATGAATGGCTTGGAGGAGTTGTTTTTATTTTAGCAGGGGTATTTTATATGACTATGCTATTACTAAATTCTTCATTTGAATGGTATATGTTATCTTGGATTGCAATCATTTCGGGTCCTGCCATCCTTATCGGAATTTTATGGTTCTTGAGTTGGACGAAGAGAACTAATAAGGGAAAAAGGAAAAAAAGATGAAACCTATAATTATAATTAATTTAAAAACATATAAACAAGGTGATGCTGTTTTGAAATTAGTTAAACAGATTTCTAAAGTAGATAAGAAGATTATAATTGGAGTTCAGGCTTCGGATATTTCTGAGGCTGTTGGTGCAGTTAAAAATCCTATTTATGTTCAGCATGTCGATTCGCAGAAAATTGGTAGGAATACTGGATATGTTTTGCCGGAGGCCGTTAAGGCTGATGGGGCTATGGGAGTTTTTTTGAATCATAGCGAGCATCGGTTGAAGATGGAGGTGATTAAGAAAACTGTGAAAAGATGTAAGACCCTTAATCTTAAGACGGCTATTTTTGCGAAAGATTTGGCCCAGGCTAAGGAGATTAAGAAATTAAAACCTAATTATTTAATTATTGAACCTCCGGAATTAGTTGCGGGAAAAGTTTCGGTTAGTAGGGCTAAGCCTAAGTTGATTGAAGAGATTGGAAAGAAATTGAAATATCCGTTTATTGTCGGTGCCGGGATTAAGACGAATGAAGATTTGAAAATTGCTATGAAACTTGGGGCTGGGGGGATTGCGATTAGTTCTGCAATTACTAAGGCACGGAATCCAGCGAAGAAGTTGAGAGAATTAATGAGATAAAATTAATTGGTTAGATTACAAGGCAGCTATCCAGCCACCATCTACAACTATTTCACTTCCAGTCATGTAAGCAGAAGCGTCAGATGCTAAGAAGACTGCCGGACCAGCGATGTCGACCGGCTTGCCCACCCTTTTTAGTAAGAATTTAGACATCATACCTTCCAGAACTTTTTTATCTTTTGTAAATGCCGCTGTCATTGGAGTGTCGATTAATCCGGGATGTATTGAATTAACTCTAATTCCTAAAGGTCCGACTTCTGCCGCTAAAGCTTTTGTAAATAATCGGATTCCTCCCTTGCTTGCACAATATGCTGCACCCCCTGCCGAACCTTCTATCCCGGCAACCGAGGAGATATTGATTATTGAAGCTCCTTTTTTCATATATTTTAATGCAGCCTGGCTACATAAAAAAGGTCCTTTGAGATTTATATCCATTGTTTTTTCCCACTTTTCTTCAGGCAAATCTGAAACATTTCCAGCAATAAAAATTCCGGCATTATTAACTAAGATGTCTATTTTTTTGAATTGTTTGATTGTTTCTTTGATTAAATTTTCGACTTCCATCTTGCTGGAGATATCTGCCTTAACATAAATTGCTTTTCGTTTTAATTTCTCTATTTTATTAATCGTTCCTTCTTCAGGAATAACATCAGAAACAACAACGTCGGCTCCGGCTCTCGCGAGCTCTACTGCGATTCCTTGTCCGATACCTCTAGCTGCACCAGTAACAATTGCAACTTTTCCAGTTAAGTCGAATAAATCCATATTACCTCTTAGATATTTTAAGTAAATTCTATTATTTAAAAGTTCCTACTTTCTAACGAATAGATATTTAAATGTGTAAATTATTGTTATTCTATGAAAGTGAATTTAAAAATTCTCATTCATTCGTCTTGTAAAGAGGTACAATCCAAATGAGGGGGGTGAAGCGTCCGTGGGGAGACTTTAAACAATTTGTTTTGAATGAGAAATGTACGGTAAAAATTTTGACGGTTAATCCGAATCAGATTTTGAGTTTGCAGAAACATAAGAAACGAAAAGAGCAGTGGTATTTTTTGACCGAAGGATGGGTGCAACTGGGAAATAAGAAAGGGAAAATTAAGAAAGGGAAAATTGTGAACGTTCCAAGGATGCAGGCGCATAGGATTATTGCTAAGAAAAAGAAAGTTGAAGTTTTGGAAATTTCTTATGGGACTTTTGATGAAAAGGATGAAATACGATTGGAGGATGTTTATGGCAGAAAATAAAAAGAGGAAATGTGAAGCTCCCGGGATATGTAAGGTTTCTAAGAAGACGAAATTGGAAAAATCTCGGAAGGGAGCTACGAAGATTATTGCTATCGATATGGGTGGAACAAATCTGCGTATTGCACTTATTGAACATCGGAAGATTTTGAAATATTGGAAAGAGAAAACTCCAAAGACTTCTGAAGGGATAAAAATGAAACTTATGGAACTTGTTGAAGATTATATGTCTCTAGAGGTTAAGGGAATTGCGGTTGCCTCTCCAGGTCCCTTGAAGGATGGCACGATAAAGAATCCTCCAAATTTACCGTTAAGAAATTATAATTTGAAAAAGGAATTACAAGAGAGGTTTAAAGTTCCGGCGGTTGTAAAGAATGATGCAGATTGTGTCGCGTTTGCGGAATTAAAATTTGGTTGTAAGAAGAAAAATTTTATTATATTGACTCTCGGAACTGGTATCGGTGGGGGGGTTATTATTGATGGAAAATTATATCGGGGGGAGGGTTATGCTGGAGAATTGGGCCATATAATTTTAGATAATGGGGAGGATTTTGAATCGTTGGCGGCTTCAAAGAGATTGGAGAAGGTTACAATGGAAGCATTTGGAGAACCAAAATTATTTTATGAGTTGATGAAAATGAAAAATCCTAAAGCTAAAAAGATTCTTGATCAATTTACAGAATATTATGGACAAGGAATTGCGTCGATTATTCATTGTTTTGACCCTGAAGTTGTTATTTTGGCTGGGGGGATTAGAGAATGTGGAGATGGATTTTTAAGAATGATTAGAAAACATTCCCAGAAATATTTCCGTCTTCCTAAAAAGACCCCGATTCTCTGGAGTAAATTAAATCACCCAGGAGTCTTAGGGGCGAGTTTATACTTTGAATAGAATGAAAGGGAAAAAAGTTCAAGCCCCAGTTAGGGTAGATTTTGGTGGAGGAACTACAGATATTTATCCATTTACACATACGCATGGTGGAGCAGTTTTGAATTGTGGGATTAATCGTTATGTGGTCGGAAAAATTGTTAAAACAGATAAGAGTGTTCATTTAGAATATACTGGGCATACACCGACCTCTAGCGGTCTTGGAACGAGTGGGGTTATGAATTTGGTTTGGTTGGCATTGATTAGCCAAATTAAATTGAAAAGAAAAGGTGCAGTATCTTTCAAAAATCGGATGGAATTGGCAGAGGGAGTTTATGCTCTTGAACAATCGATGGGTTTGGTTGGGGGGAAACAAGACCAGTATGCAGCAGCATTTGGAGGGATTAATTATATTGAATTTAAGGGAGATAAAGTAAAAATTGAGCAATTGAAATTGTCGTCGCAGTTTGTGAAAAAACTGGAAAGTAAATTGGTTTTGATTTATACTGGCAAACCACATTTTTCGGGGAATACTAATAAAGATATGATGGATGATTTGAAAAAGGGAAAGAATACTAAGAATCTTATCAAAATTAGAGATATTGCAAAAGGGATGAAGAATGCCTTGAAAAAAGAAGATTTGCATAGATTTTCTGAGCTTATGAATGAGGAAACTATAGAAAGGAAAAAGTTGCATGAGGGGATCATTGGGTCGCGTTTACAGAGTTTTATCGATAAGGGATTTAAGAATGATGCAATTGCGGCGAAAGTTTGTGGGAGTGGCGGGGGAGGAAGCATATTATTTTTTACTGATAAAAAGAAAAAATTGAGCAAGGTTTTTGGAGATAAGGTTATAGATTTTAAGTTTGATTTTGGAGGACTGAGATGGATATAAAGGTTAAACGAGAATTGCTTATGAGTCCTACAAAAAATCCGTGGGAGGCTCGTGCTGTTTTGAATCCTTCAGTTGTCCAAGATAAAGATGGGACTGAACATATTTTTTATCGTGCGGTTGCCATGAATGGAATTTCAAGTATTGGATATGCAAGAATTAAGAATGGGAAACTTGAGCGATTTGATAAACCATTGATACGGCCGACGAAGAGTTATGAAATTAAGGGAGTTGAAGATCCGAGAGTTACGAAGATTGGAAATATCTATTACATGTTATATGTGGCATTTGATGGATCTGATGCTAAGGTAGCATATGCGATTTCTAAGGACCTTAAAAAATGGGAAAAGAAAGGAGTAATCAGCCCGAACATATTAGTAAAGGAAGCTAGAAATTTGGTGAAATTTAAAAAATATAGGGATAATTGGAAAAATCAGGAGATTTCTGGACCCCGGGTTGCATTATGGGACAAAGATGCAGTTTTATTTCCTAAAAAAATAAAAGGTAAATTTGTAATGCTCCATCGATTTTTGCCTGATATTCAGATTGTGAAGTTTAAAAAATTCTCCGATCTTAAAAAAGATAGTTTCTGGAGGAATTATATCGTAAATCTCAGTGAGGGGCGGGATGATATTTCATTGTATCAAAGATATAGCTGGGAGGGGGAACATATAGGTGCGGGGGCAATTCCAATAGAAACGAAGAAAGGGTGGCTTATAATTTATCATGGGGTAAGTTCGAGCATGAAAGAATCTGTTCCAAATATTATTTCTAGAGTGTTGCATTGGTTTTATGGGACCTTTCACCAACTTCGGAAAAAAAAGCGACATTTAATCTATCATGTGGGAGCCGCGTTGTTAGATTTAAAAAAACCCGAGATTGAAATAACTCGGTTAAAAGAACCTTTATTCTCTCCAAGTTATCCTTGGGAAAAAACGGGAGATGTTAATAATGTTGTTTTTCCGGAGGGAATTTCTGTTAGGGGGGATAAATTAAAGATATATTATGGATGTGCAGATACACAGATTGGCGTTGCAGAGGTTAGTTTGAAAGGACTTCTTAAGAGTCTTAAATAATTTTTGAAAATTGGTTAACTTCTTCGAGGAATAATCTTGCAAGAAGATAAGATAAAGTTGATTCGGCCCCTTGGTTCAAATTTAAACTGTACTCTCCCATACCATCAAAACATCCCCCAGTTATTTCGTCATAAACCATTTGATTTAGGTGATTTTTTCCGAAGAACCAATGAATTGTTTCAATGGCATTTTTATAATACTCAGGATTTTGAGTTACTGAATGTGCCGTGAGGTATGTATGAACTAGGGAAGAAGCATCTAATGGTTGTTGGTCGAACAGAGATCGTTTACCATTCCTTTTACACCAACCATTTTGTCCGATTAGGACAATTTTTCCTTTTATAAAAGTTAATTCACTCAGAAAAGCCAAAGACATTTCAGCAACTTTTAAGTATCTTTCATCCTTAGTTAGGTGATAGGCGAGATATAATGCCTCGGGGAGTTTTGAATTTGAGTAAGATAATATTTCTTCAAACCAATGCCAATCTTCGGAGCTTTCCTCATTATATCTTCGGATCAAATAGTCTGCCATTCTCCGTATTAATCCTAATAGCTTTCGGTTAGGTCTTTTTCTATAATAATGGTATAATCCAATTATGGCGAAGGCAACTGATCGTGGAGATTTTAATCTTCCAGAAAAGTTCAAAGATCTCCGAAGGATTTGTTCTGACCGTTGAATAACTCCAAGATCTTTTGATTTATTAATGGTATATCCTAGAGCCCAGATTGTTCGTCCGAAAGAATCATAGCTATGGGAGTTGAGTATTTCGTTGTCATTTTTGAAATTATTTTGAAAATTTCCTTTCCTATCTTGGCATCTTTCTATAAACTTCAGATAAATTTTTGCTAAATTTAATGATTCTGGAGAACTGAAAAGTCGATGATGTAGGATTGCAGCAATTAGTGCTCTTGAGTTGTCATCAATAGTATATCCGGAATTTATGTCTGGTTCAGAATGATTACAAAATTGGATCATTCCAAAATCATTAGTCATTCTTTTCATATGGTCGAGTTTTATTTCTGGAAGATTTTTGATATTTTTATCTTTCAATTTTAGTACTTTATTGAAAAGTTTACGATAACTCATAGCTACATTTTGCCAGGTCATTGATCTACTATAAGCATATGCATTCCTCTCAATTAATTGTTTATGTTCGGGATCGGATAAGAGAGAATCTATTTTCTTTGCGTATGAATCAGGATCTTTCTCCTTAACTACTACCCCCCTGTCCCTAGACAAAAATTCTTTTGCATATTTAATAGGTGTTGAGACAACAACTCTCCCACAACCCATAGCATAGGAAAGAGTTCCACTTACGATTTGATTTTTATCCAGGTTTGTACATACATAAATATCTGTTGCCGAAAGGTATTCTATTATTTCCTGAAGGGAGAGGAATTTGTTGAAAAATTTAACGTTCTTTTTTATACCTAGTTTTTCTATTTCTTTCATGAGTTCCTTCCGGTAGGATTCTCCCTCTTCTCGCCTAACTACTGGATGTGTTTCTCCAATTATTAGATAGATGAGATTTGGATATTTTTTTACTAATTTTGGAAGTGCTCGAATCATATATTCGATTCCCTTTCCCCGACTTAATAATCCAAATGTGGATAAAATTACCCTATTTTCAAAATTAATTCTTTTTTTTGATAAATCAGGGCTCACAAATGTAACATTCGGGATTCCATGGGGGATAAAGAATAATTTTTTCTCGTCTACGCCATAATCTCTCTTTAAAATATCTATTCCTTTTTTTGCCATTACTACGGTTGCAGAACTTTTTTCACAAAGAGACTGGACAATTCGCTTTAGAACTTTATTCGGATTTGGAAGGACGGAATGAAATGCCACTACTACAGGCTTTTTTAATAATTCAAGAAAGGGAATCAGGTGATTTCCATAGTCTCCCCCAAAGATTCCAAATTCGTGTTGGATACAAATTAATCGTATATCTTCATTTTCATTAATCTCCTTTGCTTTACTTATGTAATCATCTATGTCGTCTTTGTTTATCTCCATCATGACCTTTTTATCGTAATTATAGATATTTGCGTCGTCGTTTAATGCTATTATTCTGAAATCTATTTCAGGTTCAAACTTTTCAGTCATTGCTTGAGAAAGGTCTCGGGTAAATGTCGCTATTCCACACTCTTTTGGAGGGTAGGTCCCTAGAAAACATATTTTTGTATTATCTGGAACCTCATCTACTTCTTCCATGGAATTTTAAATTTTTAAAGCTTATAAGGATTATTGAGATTAAAAGATAATTGAGTAAATAGCTAAGCTCCTAGGGAAGATAAGATTGCTAGAAGTGTTGCAAAAGTTAAACTCCCGAGGATAATTGGGAGATACAATTTCTTTTTTGGATAGTTTATTGCTACAAGGTAAAGGATGATTAGGTCGTTAGGGAGGGGAGTAAAACTCATTAATAAATAAGTCGTTAGGGGGATGTGCTTGTGTGCTTTTTTATTTACAAAATTAGATAATTTATCTGCTTGCTTTTTCCATTTCCCGACGAGAAGTTCTCTGCCCTTTAATCCGATAATAAGCATAGTGATATCTCCGATTGCCAAGGCTATTCCTGCAGTTATTCCAAGGAAGAAAGGATTTAGACCCCCCGCTGCAAAAGTCACTAGGGTTGCAATAAAAGATGCTGAACCTCCAGAGGAGAAACCTCCGAAAAGAGAAATAAAAAATAAGAAAAGGTATGCATTTGTTATCCCAATCTTCCCAACGATTTCTTCGGAACTGAAAAAGAATAAGGAGGTAATAAGAGCTATCAGAAAGGTGGCTAGAATTACAAATAGTATCACCTTCTTTTTGTAGGGTTCCATAATTAGAATAAGAAGCAGGATTATTTAATATTATTCTTTTCCTTCAGCTAATTCGGCTTCGGCCTTCTCTAAATCAAAGATGCTTTTCTTTAAACTTTCTTGTTTCTCGCCTTCAACATTTATCGCTTCTTTCTCAATTAGCTCTTCGGCTATTTTGATATGTTCCTCAGCAAGTTCAATATTTTCTTTATCCATGATTCCATTAAATTATTTAGGTATATAAATTATACGCCCACACTCCTATTCGCACTTTGCATTTCGTGACTAGGTTTATTTACGTCACTCAAAGCGAAGATGCTCAAATCGAACTGTTCGATTCTAAAAGGAAAACGCTCACTACTCGCGATTTGCATCTCGAAATATTCATTTTAGTCTCAAAGCGAATCGTTCGCCCCGAAAGAACGGGGACCCGTTCGATACGCCCACACCCCGAATCGAACGGGGATGCCCTTTCGGGCCCGGTTTTCTAGACCGGTGCAATACCATTATACGATGTGGGCTCGTAGCTCATCATCGTATTCGCCGAAGCGAGACCAAAGGGACTATACGATGTGGGCTTGTAAATATTGAAGTAAGAATTGGTTTTTAAGTTTAATCTATATCCTATCTGGAAAGTCGGAAATGATTCCATCAACACCCATTCCTTTCATTTTCTCAATGTCTTTCAGTTTATTTACAGTATAGACAAAGACTTTTAGACCCCCCTTATGTGCATCATCTACAAATTTTTTAGTGATATATTTTAATCTTGGATTAATTGAATATGCCTTTAATTCTCTTGCCAACCCTATAATTTCCTTTGGGGCTTTTTCCATTAATAATCCGATTTGAATCCTCGGGTTTATTTTTCTTATCTCCTCCAACATTGAAAAATTGTAAGAAGAAACTAAAAAGTCGTTGTAAGACCAACCATTCTTAACATATGCTTTAACAATTTTAGAAATTGGTTCGGGAGTTCCGGCGCCCTTGAGCTCAATATTTACCTTACACTTCCTATTAATCAAATTTAATACTTCGGCCAGTGTAGGAATTTTTTCAGTCTTATTTATCTTTAATTCTTTTAATTCGGTAAGAGTTTTTTCTGATACAAGACCTCTTCCATTAGTTGTTCTATTTACTTTTTTATTATGAATTACTACGACCTCACCAGTTTTGCAGAAACGAACATCCAGTTCCACCATATCTACCCCGAGTTCGAGAGCTTTTCTAATGGAGGCCAAGGTATTTTCAGGAGCATAACTTGCAACACCCCTATGACCTATTTTTAGAACTTTCATAAAGGGAATAATTATTTAGGATATATAAAATGAACGCTCAGACGACCCAAAAATCTTAAATAACCCCTCCATTTACTTCCAGCATGGCAGAAAAAGGTCTTTCCTTAGAACAATGTATCAAAAGAGCAACATCAATCATTCAAAAACAAAACATATGCTTATTACTCTTTGAAGTGAAGGATTCTAGAAATACCAAAGACCTCTACGAAAAAATACAATCGATGACTTCTGGGATTAATACAACATTCAAAAAATACCTGCCCAAAAACGATCTTGGAGTTCCTGGAATCTTTATTCAAGGTTTTCGAGTTTTCAGGGGAGATTCTGCGTATGCTGGAATAAATTCGGTAGAAGTTATATCTAAGATACAAGAATACCAAAAAGAAAAATTTCCAGAAATAGAACTCTACTGGTCCATCGCCGAAGATGGCTTTGATGATGGCAGATTCAACTCCTTGTAATTAGTTTTGCTCAAAGCGAATTGTTCGCTTTGGCAACCTCGCTTTTCCAGACGCCCAGACGAGGAGTCGAACCTCGGCACCCCTAAGGGTCAAGAGTTCCAGTCTTGTGCAATACCGTTATGCGACCTGGGCTTTACCTATTATCGCGTTCGCTTAAGCGAGACTGAAAGGACTACGCGATATGGGCAATATAATCAGACATAGAAATTACTTTTTAAAACTAATCATTCTCTTTTCCCGAACACGATAACGCAATCGTTATCCGTCCCGTTAGCATTCATAGCACTCACAAAGAGTTCTTTATTCACTTTTTTATTAGGGGTGAGATTTCTAGGTCCAGATTCATGAAAATAAACATTTTCTTCATCAAAACCAGTAATAACTACTACATGTCCTTGAAAATCGCCTTTCTTGCCAGAGATTTTATTATTATCAATTACTACAATAGGTATGTGCCCCTGCTCAAGTTGCTCTTCGATTTGGTTCATAGAAGGTTCACCTTTTTCAAATACCTCAAAACCTAAAACCTTTTTAGTGGCATCAAGAACCACTGGCAAATCTGTATGCTTCAAAATTACTTCAGCATCTTTTCCATAGTGTCTTCGAAGGAAGGGTTCTCCTTCCAGAATGGGCTCAAGGTCAAATTTCGAGTAATATTTAACATCCAGGCCTTCATTATGGAGAACCTTAACTAATTGAGAGATATATGTCCACATGCCCGATTTTCTACCCATTAAATCATCTAATTTATCTGAAGAATATTTTTTCCCTAAGAAATGTTCTAGAACAATTTTTCCACAGATTGGAACACACCGATTACCATCAGCATCATTCTCATAAAATGGCAAATCCACTATCATACAAAAAAATACATATTAGAAATTACAAACTTACCTAATCAACCATCTCGATCTTGATCTTAACAGTTCGTGGAATAGAAATTCTCATAATGTTGTGAAGAATCTTATCGTTTGCTGGAAGGTCAACTACTCTTTTGTGAATTCGCATTTCGAATCGGTCGAAAGTTGCTGTTCCGTCACCGCAAGGGGATTTTCGAGTACAAACTCTTAATCGCTTTGTTGGTAATGGGATTGGTCCGCTGATTGGAAGGCCCGCACCGCTAGCAATTGTTTTTATTCGGTCGATAACGTCATTCAATTTATCGATCTCTACACTTTGCAATTTGATTCTTACTTTTGTCATAATCAATATCACTAAATTAGACTTTTAAACCTTACTATCTTAAAATCTATATGGAACTCAAACATCTGATTATTGTGATTTTGATGATTTCATCAGGAATTTTTTATTATCATATAACTGGCTATGTTGTCTTCGAGACTTCTGGAGAAATTGTTGCGCGAGTGATTGATGGAGATACTTTTGAGTTGGTCAATGGGCAGAAGGTGCGGCTTAAGGGGATTAATACTCCCGAGAAATCTTGGCCATTTAGCGAAGAGGCTGAAGAGTTTGTTAGAGAATTGGTAGAGAATAAATCTGTAGAGATTGAAAATTATGGTTTTGATAAATATGGCAGAATTTTGGCCCATGTTTTTATTGATGGGAGAAATTTGAATCGGGAAATTTTAGAAAATGGGTTTGGGACATTATATTATTATGAAGAAGATTCACATTATAAAGAATTGAAACGGGCAGAAGAATTTGCGAGGCTTAATGAGATTGGACTTTGGAAGAAATCTTCTAATGCGGATTGTCTTGGGATTGTTGAGTTTAAAACTGATGAGCCAGAGAAATTAGTTTTGGAGAATGATTGTGATTGGAGTTTAGAAATTATGTATAAAGATGATGCGACGCATATTTATGAAGTTGAAATTAGCGCGAATTCAATTTATACTGAAGAGTTCTCGCATATTTGGAATACTGAAGGTGATTCGATTTATGTTTATGATTCAGAAGGTTTATTAATATTTTATAGGTATGATTGATATGGATTGTTTGAAAAGGGAGAAAGGTAAATTAATTATCCTGAAGAAGGAGAAAAAATGTGTTGAAAGATGTTTTTTCAAGTATGCTTTTCCATGTGCTCAGGTAAAAGTGAAATTGGGAAGTTTGACTCCTGAGAAATATGATGAACTTGAAAGGGAATTTTTGAAGAATGATTTTCCTGATAAGGAAGATTTAGAGAAATCTTTTGGTGTGGCATTTAAAAGAATTGGGGCACTTGCAGAAAAAATGGGAAAGGAAATGTGGGATCCTAAAGTCATAGAAAAATATTGGACTGAGAATCATAATGAAATTATTGATGGCGGGGATGGGATGTATGGAATTGCTTCGGAGGATTTCAAGGATTTGTGTAAAATTCACGAGGCTGAAGTGATAAAGATTGGGGGAGATAAATTAACTGTAGTTTATGGTAACAAGCAGAGAATTGTGTCTAATTTTCTTGTTCCGGAAGTTGGAGTGGGGGATAAAGTTAGAATTCATTTTGCTTTTGCGATTGAGATAATTTAGATTTCTTCGTTTCTCTTTTCACTTTTTATCCAGATTACCTCAAATGCTCCGATTAGTATAAGTAAAGATCCTATCGCCTGAAGCATAAGAATTGTTTCTCCTAAAAAGATAACTCCAAGAACTAGGGTTATTACTGGGGCTACTAGCAACATTATCGCCGCTTTTGATAAATTAATGTATTTTAATCCCCAATACCAGGTCAGTACATATAGAAATAATAGGGCTCCTGAAATTGTTATGTAAAGAATTTGTTGGGCTGTTAAGGCAACTAGTAATTCTGATTTTCCAGTTAGGAAAATTATTGCGAATAGGATTATTGAACCGAAGAACATTCGACTGAAGACGACTACCCAATTACTTTCCTTGTCCATCATAGCTTTTTTTGCGATAGTGCTTTCGATTGCCCAGAGAACCGTCGCTCCGAGCACAAGCATGTCTCCCATTCTTATTTCGGCAGAAAGTTGAGATAGTTGCATTAATAACAATCCGAAAAGCATGATAAACATTGCGATTAATTGTTTCTTTGAAATTTTTTCTTTTAAGAAAATGAAGGCTAATATTGCGACGTAGATTGGGAGGGTTTTGTGTATGAACGCAGCCCGGCCGGCCATCGTCATTTTAAGTCCGATGAAGAATAACCAGAATGCGATGCTTCCCCCGAATGCTCCGATTAAAAGTAGATATTTCCATGATACTTTATTGAATTTCTTTTTCGTTGATTTTGAGATATATAATGAGATAAAGAAGAAAACGATACCTATGGCAAGAGCCCTCGTTGCAGTTAAGATTAATGGGTCGATTGATACTATGAAGAATTTGTTTACAACAATCGACGCACCAGATATTATTGCAGTCATTAGGATTAGGATTGTTCCCCACAACTCTTTTGAATTATTCACGCCTTTTTTCATTGGAGTCATAAAAGTAATAATGTATTTAAAGTTTCCTTCGGTATAGGAATATGAAAGTCCTTGTTTTTGGAAATCCGTTTCTCGAGAATGATTCTTTGCCGTTGAAACTTTTACCGAAACTTCGAGAGAAATTTCCAGATATTGAGTTTAAAGAAATTGATCCGACAGAGGATTTGGATAAGCAAGGGAGAGATTTAATTATCTTAGATACTGTTGAAGGAATTGATCGGGTGATTGAATTGAATTCGATTGAGCAGTTGCATGCGAATAAAGTTTATTCGATGCACGACTTTGATTTGGCTTATAACTTGAAACTTTTGAAGAAGATTGGGAAGATTGATTCAGTGAGGATTATTGGGGTGCCGATGGAGATTGGCGAGGGGGAGGCTATGAGGGAGATTGGGGAATATTTATAATCTTCTTAGAATGGGATATTAGATGGTAAAAAAGATTAATGTTAGAAGTAATAATCAGGGTGGAGGATTTACTATCGGAGTAATAAATTTAGCTTCTCCCAAAAAGAATAAAAAGAAGTATTCGATTATAGCTGTGAGTATGTTAATACTAATGGTATTGACTTTTTTTGGAGTAGATAAAATGTTTGGAAAAGATAAAACACCTAGCGCGGAATACCATGTGGAAAGTAATAATCAGAGTGGGGGAATAACTGTCGGTAAGATTGACAATGTGAATATTCTTACAGATAAGGAATCGTTGGGAATAAGAGAGCCAAATGGATTATATCAAAATGGGGGAAAAGTTGGAACTGTGATTAATTTTCGGGCGGATGATTCTTTGGGTACATTTACTATATCTATAATTGAGTTTGACAATCCATTAAGGGATGCAAATGTCGTTTGGCAACCCTATGAATATGGAAAGTATACAATCCAAATTAAGAATATTAATCATTTAGTAACTATGATGCCTCCAGGAGCAAGAGAAGTTAGTGGAATTATTCTTAGTAAAAAATAATTTTCAAATCCAATCTATCTTAAGAAAGTGAGCGGCGCAGGACATGCAAGGGTCGTAAGCTCGAATCATCTTTTCTACTTCGAATGAGATTTCTTCTTTTGTCTTGTCTTTTTTGATTAGGCTTTCGACATAAGCTGAGATGCTCTTTTCCATATGGAGAATGTTTTGTTGGGTCGGGATGCAGAGGTCCGCGAAAGTCACGATTCCTTTTTCGTCTAAGTCTAGTCTATAATATAAGGTTCCCCTTGGGGCTTCGATTACTCCGACACCGGTAGATTTTTTTGGTATGATTGTTATAGGCTTTTCAGGTTTGATTTCGGTGTTTAGAATGTTTATAGAATTATCTGTGATGTTTAACATTTCTATGGCCTGAGCAAGGTTGCTGTCGAAAACATTTGTCGATGGAAAGACTTTTAGATATTTTTCGATATATTTTTGAGTATGGGGGTTTAAGTGGTCTTTGTTGATATTCATCCTTGCTAATGCTCCTACGAGATATTCTTTGCTTTCGAATGCAAATGCGGTCGCATGAGAGTAAGGCAAGACGACCCGATCCAGATGATCTGCAAATTTTTCTTCTGGAATCTCAGTACCCCTTGCAGTTTTCAATTTTCCTTCAAGGAAATTATAATCGTTATTTACTAATCCAACATAGTTTGTTTTTCTTTTAAATAAGAAATCTTTTCTTTTATTATAAAGCAAATCGATTATTGCGATTATTTTTATCCGGACATCTTTCAATTTCTTTTTAGCCTCGGCGACCTCTTCTTTTGTCGGGAATTTGGTGAATCCTCCAACTATTGCGTTTGGGGGATGTATAGCTCTTCCGCCGATGATTGTTGAGAGATAGTTCCCAGCTTCTTTTACATCTAGGCCGTAATGAATCCATTTGTGTAGGTCATCCCCGAAATCTAATACCGAATCAATTCCGAAAACATCTGGGAGGACAAAGAAGTAAAGATGCATCGCGTGATCTCTTAGATGGCTTGCATTTGCTAAAAGGTTTCTTAGTCTCATTGTTTGCTCTGTTACTTTGGTTCCAAACGCTTTTTCTATTGCTTCAGTCGAACAGATGACATGGGCCGCGCTACAGGTTCCACAAATTCTTGACATTGTCATTGGAACGTTGCTGTATTTTAATCCTACGACTGCTTGAGTAAAGAAACGTTTATTCTCGCTTATTTTTAGATTGCACTCTGCAACTTGTCCATCACGAACTTTTAAATCCATGTGGGTATGGCCTTCAATCTTCGAGATGTTCTTTAGGTCTAGGTCGAAGCTATGCATTCAAATAACCCTCCATCTTTTTGATAAATAATTTTTGGTCTATGGGGCATCCAGGGATTTCATCATCAATCTTTACGAATTTTTTTATCGGAGAAACGGTTTCTATTTGGTTTAATTTTTTTATTAACTCTGCAATTTCTTTTTTCTTTACGTCGTTGAAATCGTTTCTTAAATTTGAAGGCCATCCATTGATTGCTCCAGACCCCAAAGCCACTAGTTTAGTTGCATTTTTTCGGATTAGTTTTAATTTTCTTATTTCACTCTGGGTGGAGATTGCGCCCTCAACAAAAGCGATGTCCATCGGTCTTATTGGTTTGACTTTTTTTAAAGCTCGGAGATATTGAATGTCTATTTTTTTTGTCCAATCAAAATATTTTTCGTTTAGAATTTCTATAAAGGAAATCATGCAACCTTCACAGCAGGTGAAAGAAAAGAACCCAACCTTTATTTTTTTAGCCATTTCAACCTCGTTTTACCTAATCAATAGACTTTTAAAAACAATTCCCTTTTGAAATACATGATATGTGATACAGTGGTGAATACGTTTATGCAATCTATTGAGAGTTCTGTGCTGGTCTCGATTTCAAAGGCAATTGCTCCGATTTTTGATCCGGTAGTTTTGATTGTTCTCTCGTTGGTTGTCGCGCCCTATATTTATATGAAATCTTCTAAGAAAAATGGGATAATATTCGGAGCTATGATTCTTATTACGGGCGGAATTATATGGGTATTGAAACAGACTTTTGGAAGATTGCGTCCTTTGGAGGCTTTATCTACGGAGCTAAGTTACTCTTTTCCTAGTGGGCATGCGACAATGGCGGTTGTTTTCTTTGGGATTCTTATTTATTTATTTGTTAGTAAAAAGTATAGAGTTTGGGGAATTGTTGTTGCGAGTTTGTTAGTTCTCTTTGTTGGATTTAGTAGACTTTATCTTAGAGTTCATTGGTTGACTGATGTTCTTGGAGGATTTATTATCGGAGGAGTTATTTTGGCGGCAGGAATATGGGCCTTTAACGCGCAAGGGCGTACCCGTCATTAGAGATTCTATGAATCTCGATTTATAACTTGGGCAAAGAATTCTTGATTAGATAAACTTCAGTTCCGTTTTTGACTTTTGACCCGAATTTGATTCCGATTTCTTGGCCTTTCTTTGCTGTCTTGACATCTTTGCTTTCGAACTCGATGCTTTTGACTTTTGTTCGTTTAATTGGTTCGTCTCCAATTAAATATACCTCGTCTCCAACTGAAAGTTTTCCTGCGTTCATTTTTACTGAACATGCTTCGACTTTTGGCCAGTATTTGTAGGTCTTTCCAACAAATTGTTTTTTCTCGGTTTGATCGCCATGTTCGCTAAAAGAGAAGTCATCTGCTATGGGCATTCTTAGGAAGAATCCTGAACTGAAGCCTCGGTTGTATACTTTCTTTAGATTAGTGATGCCTTCCAGGATTTCTGTGTGAGTTAATTTTTTATCCAGGGCTTTTCGGTATTCGGTTACAACAGCGTGGACGTATTCTGGGCTTCGGTTTCGTCCTTCTATTTTGAATGATGTGATTCCTGCTGCTTTCATTTTGTCTATAAAAGGTAAAGTGCATAAATCTTTCGCGGACATTACCCGGCTATTTTCTAATTTTAATTTGTTTCCACCATCATCAGTTATTTCCCATGCTCTTCGGCAAAGTTGTGCACATTCTCCACGATTAGCTGAAAGTCCGTGAGTGTATTGGGACATGAAACATCTTCCAGAGACTGCAACACACATTGCCCCGTGGCAGAATGTTTCTACTTCGATGAATTTGGAGATTTTTTTTATTTGATTTAGATTTAATTCTCTTGCTAGAACTACTCTTTCTGCCCCGAGTTTTTTGTAGAATTTTGCGGCCGCGATATTGGAGATGGAAGCTTGTGTTGAAATGTGGAATGGAATACCATATTTTCTACAGAGTTCGATAACGGATAAGTCCCAACAGATAATTGCATCAACTTTTCCTTTTGTGGCTTTAACAATTTTTTCTAATTTTTTTAGTTCTTCATCGTATACTACTACGTTGAGAGTTAAGTACATCTTAACATTTCGTTTTGATTCTTTGCAAATTTTTCTTATTTTTGGGAGGTCTTTGATGTTGAAATTCTTTGCTGCTGCTCGCATGTTGAAACCTTTAATTCCGAAGTATACCGCGTCAGCTCTGGCTGCAATTGCGGCATGTAGATTCCTAAAATCTCCTACTGGAGCTAATAGTTCGTGTTTTGTCATAGTCTATATTTCGTTTTTCATCTTTTAAACCCTTCTCATACAACTCGCCGATGTATTCCCAATGTATGTTGTCCCAAAATTCCATCCTTCCCCTCTCCCACTTGGTTGTGTCAATGCGGACGATTTTACCGACGAGATTTTCTGGGCCGTCCATTGAATAATGATATTTGCCGTCGGAGTCTTTTGAAATCCAAGCAGGATTGTAGCCGAGATTTTTGCCTTCGTCTAGTTTTGTGTAGTAATCGTACACTTCTCGTAGAGGGTTATTATAGTCTGTCATCTTAAAAAAGAGAAAGAATTTAGTTGGCTATTGCCATAGCTCGGGCTATTGCGATATCAATTCTCAAATTATTAATTTGTTCTCCGAGCATGGAAAGGTATACGGATTAGATATTTTAAAGGTTTTGTCGTAATTCCAGAGTTACTAAAAACACAACTTTTATAAATGCAGAAAAAGTGTAATATTATGGAAAAATCTGTAGGTCAGGTTGAAAAAAATGTTTCTGCAAGTTTCGCATATGTCAAGAAAGATATGTTGATGTTGAACGATGCTTTTAGCGATCTTCATGATAAGATGCAGCATTTGAGTTTGAATCATGCTATGCTTCTTGAAGAGATTGGAAAACTTCGACATGAGATGGCTAAAAAGGTTGAGAAGAAAGTTGATAAAAAAGTTGTTGTTAAGAAACCGGTAGCTAAAAAGGTTAAGGCTAAAAAAAAAGATGATTTGACTAAGGTTGAAGGCATTGGTCCAGCAATAAAGAAACTTCTTTGGAAGAATAAGATTGAGACGTTTAAGGATTTATCTAAGACTCATGTTCAGGAACTTAGAGATATTTTAGATAAGAAAGGATCAATGTTTAAGATGCATGACCCCTCTACTTGGGCTCGACAGGCAAAGTTGGCTTCTCAGAAAAAGTGGAATGAACTTGAAAAATTACAAGCGAAGTTACAGGGCGGTGTTAAGCTAGAGAAGAAAGCAGGGGTTAAGAAAAAACCTATGACAAAGACAGAAATTAAGATTCCTAAGAACAAAGAGATAAAAAAGATTGTTAAGGAAACAGTTACTTACGAGTAAGGAAATCTTTGCATCAGCGATGTACCCCTCGGGCAAAAAGCATTTTTAAGAATATTAAAACGTAATGTTTAAAAAAGGATTCTAACATTTATTCTCATGCCTCAATAGTATAATGGTTAGTACACGGCCCTGTCGCGGCCGAGACCCGGGTTCAATCCCCGGTTGGGGCGTGAGACAAAAACGAACGGTTTAAATAAATCGCTTGTTTAGTTATTCTATGAACATTAAGATTGATATTCACAATAGGAACTATGAATCTCGAAGAAAGGTGATTAAGACTTGGGAGATTCCCGACGTTGAGAAGAAAAAGTTTATTGAATTCTTGGATGAGATGGCTCTCGGCAGAGTAAACAAGGGCAAGAAGATTGGGGAGAATAGGCTATGCAAATATATTTCTATGTTAAGAGTTCCTTTTGAATTTTGGAATAAATCTATGACGACACTCACCCTCCAGGATGTTAAGAATTTTGAACAGGATTTTTCATCAGGAAAAATAAAGACTAAGAATGGTGAAGAATTTGCAGATAGTTCTAAGGTAGATACTCGAAAGGCTCTTAGAATTTATCTTAGATGGCGACTCGGAACTGATAGAGCAAATAAGTTAGTTGATTGGTTAGACACACGAACCCAAGTCAAAACCCCCGAATTTCTAAGAGAAGAAGAAATTGAATTGCTTTATCGGAGTTGTCGAAATGCCAAGGAAAGATTTTTGATTGCAGTATTATTTGATGCGGGTTGTCGTGCGGAAGAATTTCTTAATATCCGATATGAAGACGTATTTACTCCAAAGGATTCTTCGAACTTTGTTAAGGTTGCCCTAAAAGAGGAATACAGCAAGACTAAGGGCAGAACTATCTCACTTTATTGGAAACATTCAGTTGAAGCAGTTAGAGATTATTTAGATGAGAGAAAATTTAGGGGAATAAAATCAACAGAACAAGTATACGAAGGAACTTATGATAAGGCAAGACAATTTATTCGACGGCTTGGATTAAAAGTTTTAAACAAGCCTATCCATTTTCACCTATTTAGGCATTCTTCAGCGACATATTATGCTTCTCGATTGAATAGGCAACAACTTTGTATTCGGTATGGATGGGCTTTTAGTTCTAATATGCCTGATGTCTATATTTCTCGGGCGGGAATGGAAGACAAGGAACTCGACGAGAGAATGGCAGGGACTAAGATTGAAAAGATACAAGAAGACTTTTTGAAGAAAGAACAGGAGATGAAAATTGAAATGGGTGAACTCCGAGAAAGATTAGACGGGCAGGAGTCCTTCAATAAACAAATTCTTGAGAACATGAAGAAATTTAATCAGACACTTAATAAAAAATGAAATTTAATATTAAATCAATATTTGAAGCGACGCTGTGGGTGTTTGGGATTCTTGCGATAGTAGTTCTTATCTGGGGGATAACAAAAACATTCTAGAAAGGATATTAATTAAGATTATATTAAAAATTACTTTAAACAAAGTAATATAACAAATACATTGAGTTAATTTAATATTTAATTAATCTCAAATTCTAAGACTCATTCTCGCCCCCAATAGGGCATTTACCATTTTCCTATTTATGAGAGTTAGCTCTTTGATTAGAGTTTCTTTTGATTTTTCCCATGAACTATCATTATAATCTCTAGTTATACCGAATTCTTCATGATGTTTTCCCAATAATGAGTACTTTTTAGGCATCTCTTTAGGATTGGGAAATTTCTTTTTTGATTTTCTTATGAAATAATATTGTTTAATCTGGGAATCAGAATCGAAAGAAGTTATACCTGGACTATAATTCCACATATTATTAATTGTATTTTCTAAAATCTTTCTTATTACTCTTTCATCAATTCCATCTTCATTAATTTCGGGGGCATTTTCTAATCTTTTCTTTTCAAAAGATATTTCAGAGTAAGGGGTTACAAAATATGAAACATACCATTTTAACATCCCTTCAAGAAAATCTTCATCCCTAGAATATAAACTATAAATTTCTTGTCTGACAGTTTGACTAAAAAAACAATTCTCTAAAAATTTCTTCTCACTTGGACTAAACTCCATATTTCTCTTTTCTTTGCAATATCTAAAAAAAGGTTCTATATTGAAAATATACTTTGTAAATTTTTGAGTAGTTCCTATTTTTGTTTTTTCGGGTGATTTTTTTGAGTAAAAAAACTCTTCATCTTTCCATTTATTAAATGTTTTGTTGACGTTAGGCATGCTCCAACTTGTTCTTTTGGAAGCTTTATAATATTTTTTCATCGTTTTTTCATACATTTTTTTACTAACACCTGAAGGATTATTAAACTCAATAAAAAATTTCCACGCAATTTCACGAGTCTTTCCAGTTTTAATTAATTCCAACCAATTTTTATTATTTTTAACCATTTTAACCTATCAATACTTTATAGTTAATAGGTTTTATATGCTTTTCTACTATATTCTATTATGGCAATCAAAACATTACCAGTAAATTTGCAAGAAGAAACAATTTTAGAGATTGACAAAATTGCAAAGGCGGAATTATCTTCGAGAACGAGGATATTAAGATTGGCAATTAGAGAATATTTGGAGAATCAAAATGGAAAATGAATTTGACTCCGTCCAGAAAGAAATCTTAAATGAAATGAATAAACTTGGAGCGAATCTGATAGCCTTAGGGCTCCTCAATTCAGATTTTTCGGGGGAGGAATTTTTGTCAACCTCCCCCCTTTCTTTTAAGCCAGGGGTGAATCATGAGTGAAATAATATTCCATCTTGTAAAATTAATAAAACGGGGCATTAGTCCGATAGAGTTGATTAATGATTTTGATTATAGTTCTGATGATGTAAAAACTGCATCTAGAATAATTGCTTATATCGATACTTGTTATAAAAATAAATTAAAGGAGACTCTTTTAGAGTAGTTAGTTAAGTAGTTAGTTAACTAATTAATAATTAATAATATGATACTGAAAAAAGTAAGTGTTAATGAGTTTTCTAATTCAATTAAACGATGAGCGGTTCGACAAAGGCATTCTATGCAACTAGTGAAGTTCTTGAGATTATCAAAGGATTTGATAAGGGAATGATTTCAAAAATTTGTAATCAGGCACTTCTTGAACACAATAATGAAATTATAGATTTAGATATTCTAGCAAAAAAGGTGGATAGTCTCATCCAAGAAAAAGAAAAGATTAATGCCCAGATTAATTACCTAACTCGAAGAAAAAAGGCTTTAGAGGGGCAAGGAGAAACCCAAAAGGTGATTCAAAAAGAAGCCCTAATCCGGGAAGAAAAAAGAGAAAAACAACAGGGGATAGAAAGAGAGAGAAAGATTCTTGATTCACACATTGAAATTGCACTAAGGGAGTTTGATTTTCCTAAAGAAGTTGCTTTAAAAGTTTCTAAGGAATATATGGGACTTCCATCTCAAAAAAGGAAAGGTTTTACAACATTTATAGAATCTCTAGGATACACGAGGAAGGAGAAATCAAAAAGATTCGTTGGGGGAAAGATATGACTACTCCAATTAAATCTATCCGTTTGAAATGTTTGGACTGTTGCTGTGGCTCTAGTTATGAAGTTTCTAAATGTCTTTGTGTTGAGTGTTCCCTTTATGCATATAGATTTGGAAAAAGACCTAGAAGTATTCAAATATCTAAAAAGATTTCTGAACCCCTGAGTAAGCCCTCTATCGGAGATGAAATAACAGTATCTCAGGGGGAGGCTCTAGATGGATAAATGTTTTATTTGTAAAAGGGAAGCGAAAGCTTTTATTTTAGGGAAAAATATATGCAGAAATCACTATGAATTAATCTTAAGACTAAGAAATGACAAAAACCTTTGGGAGATTATAGAAAAATCATTTGTATAAATAGGATTAATTAAAATATCCATTCGCTCGTTCTGTATAGTGTATAAACAAATTTTAGATTTTTCAATTATCCTATTAAATCTCCAATATCACGGGTAATAAATAATAAAAATAATAAAAAATGGTGTATACTCATGTATAACAACTTGACTGCTCAGAAAAAAAAGTCATGGAATTTAATCCTTATTTTGTTAGGTGGGGGGCTCTTGTCCCCTATAAAATCTCAAAATATACCCACAGATTAGTTTCATATCCGTCCCCTTAAGAGAATGTATAAGCTAAACAGCGTCGAAAAGTTTGCTCATTGGCTAATTATAATCTCCATTTCTTAAGGAATAAATAATTATCAAGATAACTTCTAGAAACCCCCCCTTATCCCCCTGTGAATTCAAAGTGTCACCCAACTTTTAATGTATAAGCCTAGAACCCTAGAAAAGTTTGCTTACTGGGTAACTGTAGCATAAATGGATTAAGGGATTTGTATAAGGGCATAGCTTATACGGTGGCTTATACAGATTTCTCTCAGGGATTATTACAATCCTTTCATCCAAATTTTTCTTCACAGATGAGTTGATGTTAGAAAAACCTCGTAAATACAACAACTACGTTCTTGTTTATAATATATATAATATATGTGTTAATAAGTTAATAATCATTTTCTCATTTGTTCCTAGAATCGTCTAACTAAGGTTAGACGGAGGATTTAAAATTACGTTATCCAAATTTTTTTTCAGAAGAATTAATGGTGGAATAAAATCTCGCAAATACAACAAATACATATCTAACTAAAATATATATAATACAAGAGGCAATTAATCTATAATCTTATCATCCCTTACCCTTAAACTCCACTAATTACTATTAGCGGATATGGTAAAAAAGAAGTTATTATTTGAGCCAAAAGCAGAAAAACCAATATACTCTAATAAGGAAATAACTAATAATTCTTATTCAAATGTGCCTATATAACCACTAATGCGTATTAATGGAAGGTTCAGGAAAGAGACAATTTCTAAACGTTTTTAAGCTTTGATTTGTTGGTTCTTTTATGAATTATCCTCAAAGGGCAATGCTTAGGATTGTTGGAGTTATATTATTTCTACTTGCATTAATCTTTAATATATTTATTATGCCCTCCTCTCCTAATATTCGGATGGCGGATAATATTTGTAATGTTGCAGGATTATTTGGGGGTTCTGGAACTGAATGCGTTAAGGTTCATTTTCTAAGATTGGGTGTGGATTATTCTTGGATTCTTTTTGTTGTTGGTGCGGTTCTATTCTTTATCGGAGTTTGGGTAGGTTTAGGGGCGAAGGGAAAGAAGGAGATTCTGGGATGAAACCTTGTTGTAAATGTAAGAAAGAAGTTTCTTTTCTTGGAGGTTATACTGATAAGGGGAAAAGATATTGTCGTGAATGTTGGAAAAAGAAAGAAAGCGGAGAACTAGAAGTTGAAGGAAAAATATGGGAATGTGATTATTGTGGGGAGGAATTTTGTAAAAAGGAAGATTGCGGAAAACACGAGCAGAGGTGTAAAAAAGAAAGACGATTTAGCAATCACACCCTTATAAAAAATAAGAAAACGAGGGAAAGGTTTATCATAATAAAGAGTAGTAGTTTGATTGGTTGTTTAGTTGGTGGAAGTTATACTATTAGTAATATTAAAACAAAGGAGATTAAAATGATTACGGGGAATAAATTTGCAAAAGAATATGAGGTTTTGGGATAAAATGACAAAAGTTCACTGGACTCAATGGGTGGGGGCAATACCTTTTTTGTTTCTAATAGGGTTACTTATATTTGGATATTTAATAACCGGATTTACGATAATCCTTAATCTTATCTTTGTGGCTATATTATTATTAATTTATGTTTCAACATACCTCTTCGCTAATAATTTTTTTGACTTCGCGGAAGCAGGTCTTAGTAATGATATTGAATTACTCAAACTAGAAAAAGAAAATTCCGCAATTCTTTGGGCATTTTCAAATGGTATTGGTATAGCATTTTTAATTTCTGGGCTACAAGTAGCTTCTGAAAATCCATTAATGATTATAATAGGACTTGGAATGTTATCTGTTGGAAATTTAGTCTATGAATTATTTTATTATCCTAGATATGCCTTATTAGTTAAAAAAAGGGTTATTGAAATCATGGAGAAAAATGAATAAAAAACAATTGTATATTTTGGCTTGGGGATTTATGTTAATAGGAACTATGTTCATTTATATAGATACTAGTGCGGGCGTTCATTTAACTAATAGCCTTTCATCCGAAAGACCTTTTGATATATCCGATGCCTATTATGTAATGAACGCGGAAATGTATGACCCATTTATTTGGACATTCTTTTCCTTATGGGTTTTATTTATGATATTGGCTTGGCAGACTAAGGAGAAAAAATGAAAAAGAAATGGCATAGAAAACACGTTAAAGAACACGGAGGTTATACCTCCTATCACCAAAAGAAAAGTTATACTTGGGTTTGGTTTCTAGGGATTATTATTCTAGCAAGTCTTGTTTATGCTTATGATGTTGGTGGAGTTAAAACCTTAATTGAAGAAAAAATTAATCAAGTTCAAGACAATTCAAATCTCGGGGGGAGTCTTCTAAGTTCTGAATGTCCTGAAGGAATAGTCCCAGAAGTTATGATTATGGACAATAAGCAATTAACTTTTGTAAAAAATATGACTGGAATTTATAGGGATTATCCTGAAGCTGTATCATTTTCAAGTATGTTCTATTGGAATGACGGAGTTCAAAGTGATTTAGACGCAACAGATGACGGATTCTATTATTATAATCTCTGTCATAAGGGTCAAAGTGGGGGAGAAAATATAAATTATATTTATTGTGAAGATTTACCTTATTCAAAGACTATAACGCCTGTTTCAGATGAGGGAGTTATTGGAAAGTCCGAGACAATCTCCTATTCTATTGATTTGGTCTTGGAAGAAGAGAGTGTCCGAACTGTTAATGATATGATGTACGGGGATGTTCCGATTAGTTCAAATCGGATTATCTCTTCAAAGTGTAAGAGACAATAGATTCTGAGGCTTCTAAATGTCCGCCTTTATTCCGTAATTATTCAATTCCATAAATCCTTATAAAGATTAATATTAATTAATATTGATGGATAATAAAATAAAATATTGGACAAAACACCAAGAGCTTGATAAATTTAATTATAATATTTCTTTTTCTTCCCTCATTGGACAATTATCGATGAGTATAGCCGTTTTAATTGGTGTCTTAGTAATAATAGTAACCACTAAGCAATTAGGTGCTTGGGGGAGAGTAATTTCAGTAGTAATTGTGGGGGGTATTTTCCTTTGGTGGATGCAATCCAAACTAATTAAATCTCATCAAACAAAATTGAAAGAGACAAATAGAAGTTTTAGAATAAGAGAAGCGATGTTAAGAGTCTGGTATCAAGAACTTGGAGTAGATACAGATTTATTGGATAAACAATATGAAGAAATTAAAGCTAAATCAAATCCAGAAATTCTAGAGAACAAACACTTCGAGAAAATTGCGAAGAAAGTAATTTTGAAATCTAAAAAGTTGAAGAAAAAATGACTAAAGACCATTTCGTTCCAGATTTTATTATTGAGAGTTTTGCCAATTCTGAAGGCAAGATAATGTTCTATGATAAGGAGAATCACGAAGTTTCTAATCCGTTTCCTTATTCTACCCAGATGCGGAAAAAGAATTTTTATAGTAGGGAAACTCTTAATAAACTAAAAAATCAATTTGATTACATACTTCTTAATCCAATTTTTTTAAAAGGTCAAAACCTTAATTTAGAAGATGCTTTGAGTTTATGTTTAGAGACTCCGATGGGGGTTATTGCATCAAAGATTATTTCTGCATTCGGGCAAAAGAAGATGGCTCGCTTGACAGAAGAGGGAAAAAGATTTATAAAAGAGTACATTGCGGTACAACACATAAGAACCTTAAGTTTCAAAAGAAGGTCTATAGAGTTTAATAAGAAGTTTAATAACTTTCCATCAGAGGTTAAGGACTATCTTATAGAGAATGAAAACTCCAGAACAATCCAAATTCGGTCTCTGATAAAACTGAAAAATCCTAATAAAAACACTAAAGAGAGATTTGAGATAGAAAAAGGATGGAGAAAAAAGCTAAAGAAAAATCCATATCTTATTCAAGAGATAAGAGAAAAACTCTTCAATGAAAAACTAAATAAAATGATGAAAGATGCGGAAGAGAACATTAAGTATCTTCTTTTGCATCCCGAAAAACATTCTGTGGATATTATCGATAGGGGTTTTAGGAATAGTTTCTTTAAAAGATGTGATGTAGAAAATTTAAACGTGAGCATTATAGTAAATCAAACCCCAAACCATTTCGTTTTGACAGACACTGGGATTGTCTTAATGTCCGATAATCCATCGATGAATGAAAATCTTGAGATTTTTCTTCCCATTCATCCAAGAATTCTTATTCGTCTTTCTAAATCAGAAAAGGAAATCGAAAGTGTGAATAAACCCTTTGTGGATATTTTCAATAAGGTTTCAAAAGAGGATTCATATAAAAAAGTATACTCTGACTCAAAAGAAATCTTGGAAAGTCTTGTTTAGTAAACTATAAATAGAGGACCTAACTCTTTTAACCATGCCAAAAATAAGTCCAAAGATTACAGCAGTATTGTCTGCAATAGCATTAATTTATGCGTTGTTTGATAATTTTAATGTATCTGTGGCGATTGCTTCTATTTTAGTTCTAGTATTGTCTATTGGAATGATTATAGAAGGATAATTCCCTGATTTAAATAAAATCGTTCGTTAATGTCACGCACCCGGTTGGATGAGTTAAATTTTTAAAAGTATGTTGTCTTAAGAATATATGACTGATGTAACATTAGAACTTCTTGAATTTCAAGAAGAACAGCCCCTAGAACAAACTCATAAGGTTAATACAGATATTGTAAGTAAGCGTCTAAAAAATTTAGGAGGTTTTATATTAAAATTGATAAACAACAAGGACGGCTCAGTTTTCTTTTCTTGCCTCACTTCTTCTTCGGCGGAAGAAGGGATTTTAAAAGAGATACCTCGAGAGCCATTTCTTAGAGAGTTAAATAATCGCATCTTTGAGCGTAAAACTACTATAAAACAAAACTATGTACAGGAAATATTAGATGCTGAATTTAAAAAATCTATAGAAACTTTAGAGGTTATCAAAGTGGGCCATGTGTATCTCTTCAAAGACCACAGAAAATAAACTACCCCACTACTATCGGTTGGGAAATTCAACTAAATTTTTTATTTAGTTAATACTTATAAACTCCCCTTACCCATAAATTATATGAGAAAATGTCCATCAAAAAAAGTAATTGAGAAGTTTCGGAACGGCGCCAGAGAAGTAAAGGTCTGTGATAGTAGATATAATCAAAACGCTAAATTCGTTTCAAGGGACGGAGAGGGCGTTTGCACAAAATATCACAGGGAAGATATTCCAGAAGAGTGTATTAAAGATTAAACAGTTCGTTAATGTCACGCACTCGGTTGGGGCGTAATACACTTTTGGTATATCTAAGTAGTCTCTTTTTTCTAAATGATTTTTATCTTCGATAAAATAAAAAATGGTTAAATTAGTGCTATTTAGCACTATTTTTTACAAAATATGTAACTTTTAGTACCAAATAGTAACATTTATAAAGATTAGATTAGTAAATACACTATGGCAACAAAGTATGATGTTTTTGAATTAATATATGAAAATCGTGCCCCTATGAAACCGATTGAAGTAGTTAAGAAACTAAAAAAAGGTGAAGAAGACTATCATAACATCCATAAATTACTTAGAAGTCTAGTTAAGGACAGAATATTAATTAAGGTAAAGGATGGATTTGAAATTAAGATCACTCCAAAAACAGAACTGTTATACAAACTAATCTATTATTGTACTCATAATGGTATTAATTACAATCTTTTATTAGACAAAAACATAGCAAACTTTATTTATGAATCTTTAAAAAAAGAAGAATTTCAACAAAAATATATTAAAGTTAATCCAAAAACATTTAAAAAATATATAGAAATCTTAGATAAATTTGGATTAATTCTGATAAGTTCTAAAAAACCATTAAAAGCAAGAATATTTGATAATGCCCTAATTAATAATCTTTTGATTTATTTTGATTTTAAAACAAAACCTCAGAGAAAATACACAATTAATTACTTAGATGAAATAGAAAAAGAATTAAGTTTATACAAAAGATTAAGAAAAAATAATGAAAAAGGATACCAAAAAATAGTTGATGAATTTGAAATACATTTTGTTCAACACAGCCTTTCTTTAGAGGGCAACCCTATAACTCTTCCAGACACAATAAAAATTTTAAAAGAAGAGATAATCCCAAGAGATTTGAAGAATGAAGATGTTGAAGAAGTTAAAAATTATCAAAATGCTATTCTTAGAATGCTTAGAGAGGCTCAACAAAGAAAATCTTTAACACAAGAATCAATCTTAGAATATCATAAGTTAGCTATGATTAATAAACCAAAAATTGCAGGAATAATAAGAGATTACCCTGTTCGTATAGATAAAAATCCTAATTTTAAAACCGCAAAACCAGAAGAAGTAAAACCCTTACTTAAAGAACTATTAGAAAAATATAATGAATTTCTTAAAAAGAAAAAAAGTACAATAAAAGAGATAGTCAATTTTTCTGCATATTTTCATAATCAATTTCAATACATTCATCCGTTTGGAGATGGAAATAGTAGAACTACAAGATTAATTACATTTCACTTATTGCATTTAAAGGGTATTCCTATGTTAGATATCCCTTTCGGATTATTAGATGAATATCTTAGCTACACTAAAGGTTCAAAGAAAAGAGATGACAAACAACTTTTCGAAAACTTACAAAAAACAATTTTATTTAATCTTAAAAAGATAAATGAAAGGTTAATTTAAATTAAAAAGAAATTGTTGAAGAGTTCCCCGCATTAAAAGAAAAAAGGTCTTCTTTTGGTTACAGACTTATGTTTTGCAGAACTTATGAAGAATTAATGAACACAATCAAGAAATTAAAGAACGAGCCAGTTATGCCTTTGTTGCTGTGGATGTATAAGGAGGGTTAGGGTTTAGCTATTTTCTACAACCCATTAGAATATTCTTTAAATTCAAATCTTTCTCGTATTTTTCTCCAGTTTTAAGAAAGGCATATCCTACTCCAAGTAAATCAACCCCTGTTAGAATTTGAGGAAAAGGAGATAACCCATTTTGAGTGAGAAATTCTTCTCTTTCTTTAGGAGCGAGAAACCCATAACATTGCTGAGAAATTCTGCTAGGTTCAAGAAAAACTTTTAAGGGATTCTGTAATTTTTCATCAACCATCTCTTCTAAAATTAAATACCCACACCCTTTACGAATTGCACTGCCAATTTCCTTATTGGATTTGTTAGCATCAAAATCATAAAAACTATTCCCATAAGCTATATATTCTTCAATTTTTGAAGAGGGATAAAGAGATTTAATTTTATTATGAATATTTTCTATAACCTCTCGTGCATTTAGAATATTCTTTGCAAAGACTTGCTCATATTCATCATCAGAGTCTAGCCTATATTCAGTTTCTCCATGAGTTACAATTGATTTTTTATTTTCCATTTTATTAACCTCGTTCTAAAACTTTTTCAATCTTAAAGGAAAAATCTTTTTTCTCTGATAGCTCCATTCTATCAACTAACTTGGAATAAGGACATTCTCCAAAAAACATTCCTCCCTCAAATAAAGCCCTATACCCATTATTTGTCTTTAAAACATTCTTATCACAGATAAGTAAATCATTCCAATTACATCCATGATTTTTTGGGCATTGATATTCATGTTCCATTTTATTTTAATTTTACTTGAAATATACAGGTTTTAGGTATATATAGGATTTACTTACCCATTCATACCCAAAAAAGGGAAATATTTATAAATAAGGTATATTTATGGTTAAATATGGTAGAAATAAAGCCCACACTAGACAATAAAGATTTAAAAATATTATTTGAACTTGACAAGAATTCAAGAATTCATATTTCTAGTTTAGCTAAGAAATTAAGAATTTCAAGAGAGATCATAAAATATAGAATCAAAAAGTTAACTTCCGAAGGGATTATAAGAAATTTTACAACAATAACAAATCCCTCAAAATTTGGTTATTTAATCTATAAAGTCTACCTTAAATTTCAGAATTTTACAAAAGAAAAAGAAGAAAGACTAAATAAATACATTTTATCTAACAAGAATATTTTCTGGATTGCTAAATGTGATGGAAGTTTTGACCTTATTTTGGGAATTTATGTTAAGAATTTAATGGAATTTAATAATATCCTACTCGACTTCATGAGCAAGTTCAGCCAAAACATATTATCAAGGCACATTAGCAACTCGGTTTACGTAGACATATATAGAAGAGAATATCTAAATCATGGCAAATCGGAAAGGGTAACTTGGGGAGGAGATTTTTCAGAAGAAAAATTGGATAATTTAATGAAAGGAATTCTAAAAATAATCTCTAAAGATTCTAGGACTTCTGTTGTTGATTTAGCATATAAATTAAAATCAACCCCAAAAACTATTATTTCTAAGATTAAGGAAATGGAGAAAAAACAAATTATCTTAGGATATAGGGTAAATTTGGATTTAAAAAAAATAAAAAGGGAATATTTCAAAGCAATCATTTATTTTAGAAATATATCTCACGAAAGAGAAGAGGAATTTAAAGAATATTGTCAAAAAAATCCAGATATTGCTTACTATATAAAAACTATAGCCGAATGGGATGCAGAATTAGATATAGAAATAGAAAACTTCACTGAATTTAATAGATTAACAAGGGAAATAAAAGAAAAATTCGGAGATATAATAAAAACAATAGATACGGTTTTTATTTCAGATGAAATGAAGGGCGAATTAAATATCGTTCAGAATCTGTCACCCTCTTATGACAAGCCCTATCCACAAGATATATAAATAAAACCCCCTACACACATTCAACAATAAACACAAGTCCGCAAAAAGAACTTGTGCATCACTCTATTATACCAAAAAGGGTGCTTTTACGGTCGGGGCGTTGAGTAACTTTGTGTACGATTAGGGGCGTACTTTGTCTACATTATCAATTTTGTCTACATTAGAATTAGGAGGCTTCTTTCAAAATCTTAGCATCACCAATTATTCTACATCCATATTCCTCTAAATCAACTCCTAACTTTCCACACTTGCAAATATCCATTTTATGATGCTCCTTACTATAACTTTTTAATTTTTCATTACAATGAGGACATTGCCATTCAATTGTTTTATTTATCATTTAAAATTTTCTCCAGATATTTTAAAAACTCTCGTGTGTCTACAAAGTAATTAGGATAAGCCTTTTCTAAATCACTAGCTTTATCTGCCCCAACTAAAACAACATCATATCCATGGTTATTTTGATTTATTTTCTCTGCCCTAGAATAATCTGAAATTGCATGTTCCTCATCTTCTTTAGGATATCCTGTTAAGTTAAGTTTTTCTTGCAAAACATCAAGCTCCAAAAGGAAAAATTTAAGGTTCGGTTTTTCTTTAGCAACTTGTCTAAAAACCCTCACAGCCGATGACCACCCCTTCATGATCTTTATAACTTGCAATTCTTTTTCTTTTTCTTTTATCTGAGCGTATAATTCTTTCAAATCGGTGGGAGTGTTTGGAACAAGGGGAGTTTTTTCCATTATAGCGAAAGCTGAACTAACTAGTCTAAAGAAATCTTTCCACTCTTTTTCCCCTTCATTAGATTTTATCGCTTGTCTGGTAAACAAATCTACTGTCTCAATTGCTGTTGCCCAAAGATGTTGAAGTTTAGACCGTATTTGGATTTCTATTTGTAATCCATTATAATCCTTCTTGCCCTCCTTATTGCTTTTATATTTATATACCAAATGAATACTACGATAACCATCGGATTTTGGATATGAAATATAGTCTTTCTCGCTGACTTTAGTGTGTTTCAGGTCGCTATGAATATAGCCCTCTTTGTAGAGTTTTTTTGCTAAAAGAACATTAGACACAACAGCTCTACATCCTGCAATATCTTGCATTCGTGAAAGCTTCATTGAAGATTTCTCTCCAGAATACACTCTTTGTAATTTTTTTAAAATAGATGGGAGCCTTTTTAGCCTTTGAACGCTCACAGCATTATTATCAATTTTTTCCGAAACTAATTTTAATCTTTTTTTAAAAATGTGCATAGGGTATCTATGTATAGCTCTCCAATTATCTAAGATACGAAGTGCCTCATCTTTTTCATCTAAAGAACTATTCTTGTCAATTAGAATATTTCCTGCCCAATTCACTCTTTTCTTGCTATATCCTTCAGATTTTACCCAAACCATAATAAATTATAATGATAAGACTATTTAAATCTTTGTTTTGGGCGGTTTTTAATTGATAAAAATATAGTTTTGGGCGGTAATTTTTATGCATAAATCGGTATTTATAGAATAAAAATATAGTTTTGGGCGGTTTTATTACTTTAATTCAATGGCTTTGGGCAACAGTCCAAATTTTACCCTCAAACACATTCATCTCAACTTATACCAACATCTCTTTCACCCCCTAGTGGTCGACAAGATTTACAAGTAAAACCCACCAACCACAATAAAGCAAACAAAACCGACATCCCTTTAGGATGCACGACTGGGGTCGTGGGCGGTTGGGGCGTAGTTAGGGCGTAGCACCATCAGCGTCGATAAAACTGATGATTTTTGTGTTTGTCTTCGGTGAAATGCTGATTATCTCAGGTATAACAAAGCTTATATAACCCGTTTTTCTTCAAAAATATGAGGAAACTAAAATGTCAAAATGTACAGCAGTTCTAGATGCGAAGAAAGTCGAAAGCATCACATTGGAAGATTCTAGTGAATCTTTGAATGCCGATACTGAATCTTTAGATTAAGTCTTTCTTTTGAATGGTAAAGAAATTAGATTGCCCTAGTGTACCTCATTTGGTACACATCGAGACCACCTATAGGTGTAATCAAAAATGTATTTTCTGTTATAACCCTAATCGAGATTGTTCTATTGATTATGAAAAACTTGATCGGATCGTAGATAGTGTGTCAAAATCAAATATCCCTCACGTTTACTTAATAGGAGGGGAGCCTTCAATTTTGAAAATTGAGAAACTGAATGAGTATATAGATAAGCTTTCGAAAACTTCTTCGGTGACAATAGTAACAAATGGTATAAGATATCTTGATGGTTTGTCTAAAAATCTTGCATGCATCGGAATTCCAATTCATGGGGATAAGAAAACTCATGAGTATCTAACAAATAATCCGGGAGGATATGATACTACAATAACAAATGCTAAGAAATATATCAAGGAAGGTTTTGATGTCAGATGTATTCCCGTCCTTATGTCAATAAATTATAATCAAATGTATGATGTAATTAAACTTGCAGCGGAAATGGGTATGGAAAGTGTTTTCGTAGACCGTTTTGAATCTGGAGGAATTGGGAGTAAGCTGACAAATGAATTGATGCCTTCAAATGAACAATTTTTTAAGGCACTTGATCAAATGATTAAAGCAAGGAAAGATTTTGCAATCCCTCTAGGTTTTGGAACTGCAATTCCTTACTGCTTAGACAAAAGAATGATTGAAGAAGACATTAAGGCTAATTGTGGTGCAGGAGTTACATTTGGTGCAATTAATCCACAAGGAGATTTTAGAATCTGTAACCAATCTCTAAAGATATATGGTAATGTTCTTGAGGAACCAGTGGAAAAGATATGGAATAAAAAGGAACTTGACGAATTCAGGGATTTAAGTTGGGTGACTGAACCTTGTATTAATTGCGATTTGTTACATGAATGTGTTTGTGGATGTAAGGTTGATACAAGTTGTTCTGGAGAGTTCTGTGTCGATTGCTCTGTGAGGGGATGCAAAGAGCCAGTCAATAAAGTTGCAATTAAAAAAGAAGTTCCGAAGATTGGGGTTCCTGAAAAAATGAGGAGATTTAAACGAAATAAGTATCTGCGTTTAAATAGTTCACACAAGGAAATTTATCTGGTTACAAGATATCAAACAATAAAAGTTGATAAATTTCTTGAAGAAGTTATTGAGTATATTCTGAAAAATGAATATATTCTAGAAAAAGAGCTTATTAATAATTTTAATAATATGGCTGATGAAAAGACCATAAGGATTATTCTTTCCAAACTTTGTTTAGTTGGAGCATTAGATCAAATATAAAAATGGAAATCACAAACTGCGACTGGGAAATCACTACTGGCTGTAATCTCTCATGTAAACATTGTATAATCAACTGTAAACCTGAAATAGAACTTTCTACAACACAATGTTTTTATGCAATTGACAAGCTTAAGGAATTTGGTTGCAAGCAGATTAATTTTACGGGAGGGGAAGCTCTTTTTAGAAATGATTTTCCAGAAATTTTAAAATACTCTTTTGAAAAGGGTATCGTAAATACTGTTTTCACAAATGGTATACTTCTTAAAAAAGAAATTTTAGATAAAATAAAAAAGTATGTAACTTATTTTGCAATCAGTCTGGAAGGTCCTCAAGAAGAAAATGATTCAATAAGGGGAAGTGGCACCTTCACTAAAACATTGGTCGCAATAAGATTGTTAAAAATGGAAAATATCCCTTTCGGAATACATATAACCTTAACTTCAAAAAATTATTCTTCATTAAATAAAACATTAAATCTTATCAAAGAATTGGAACCGTTTAATATTAGCATTAATCAATTAGTCTTAAAAGGGAGAGCCTTAGAAAATAAAGAGGAACTTGATTTGGATATTAATGTTGATAAGATTCTTTCAATTGTACGAGAGATTTTTCCCGAAGAGGAATTTTCTAAGGATAAGGGATGTAAGGCAAAACCTTCTTCGATAGTTTTAACGAGTGAAGGAAATATTTATTCATGCACAGAAATTAGGCAGAATTGTCCTGCAAGAAATATTGGGAATATCTTAGACGATACCCCTAAGAAAGAATCTGAAATAGTTTACAACTCATGCAAATGTCCATATTATTCCTACAATTCAAGGAGGATAAGCATTAATTTTTTAACAGGGGATGGGTGTGCTGCATTAGAAGAAGATAATTGGGGGGATCAAGAACTCTTCCCAGGCATTGGAGAGATTTGTAAAAATTGTACAATTTGTTGTAAAACTTATGGTTGGTTAACTTCCTCCGAATCAAGGATGTTTGTTGAGCAAAAAATTCCTACCGTTAAATTTAATGGATGTGTTTCTTGTATTGATTCCTTCGATAAAGATTCAACTGGAGAAAGGATTTTAGAAGAAATTCCTATTTGTAGATTCTATAAAAATGAAAGATGTCTAATTCAAGATAAAAAGCCATTAGATTGCCAATTGTTTCCAATAAAGATAAAAGTCAGAAATGGGAATGTTTTTTTAGGCCTAAGTAGGGATTGCAAATATATTTCATCCCTAAGTGAAAATGAAAAAGAAGCCCTATATCTTAGAGTGATCAGATATCTGAAACATAACTTGGATGGAAAGTTAAAAGATTATTTAGATCTGAGAGTTGAGGTAGATAAAATTTCAATGCCAAAAGATTTTGCTATGAAAGAAATAGTCTCTCTATCCCAGAAAAAGGGTGGATGGATTATTGAAGAAACTCTAGTCTAATTTTTCCAATAGTTTATCTTTAGTTTCTTGAAAATGATCTATCATTTTAACATCAGATTTTGTTTGGGGTGAAATAATTTTAATTCCATTTATCCCATCAACAAATGCTCTTGTACAGTCATAGACATCATTATGATAGCCCCCCTCTAGAACTGCAAAAGTAGGAACTCCAAGTTCTCGAAAAAATCTTCCAATATATTGATATCCCCCCAGACTAAAGTTTAGGTTTCCTAAGGGATCTTTTGAATAAGCATCAAAACCGGCAGATATACCAATCTTCGTAGGGTTAAAATTCCAGATAAGTTTCGCGGCAACATCTAGAGAATCTTTTAGTATATCGTCCCCAGCACCCATAGGTAATGGGAGGTTTGCATTGCTCCCCCGTCCTCCCGCTTCTCCAATTTCCGAAGTATCCCCCGTATAAGGCCATTTTCCTTCTTCGTGTGTTGAAAAATAAAATACTTCAGGATCTTTGTAAAATATGTCTTGAGTGCCGTCACCATGATGGACATCAAAGTCATAAATAAAAACTCTCTCCCCATTTTCCTGAAGGTACTTCGCTAAAATTGCCATATTATTAAACAGGCATAAACCTTTAGCCTCATTTCTTTTCGCATGATGTCCGGGAGGATGAATAAGTGCAAAGTTATTTTCTATGGCTGCTTCAAGCCCTAAGTTTAAGGAACTCACACAAGAAATATATGATTCGGGAGATAGCCTTGCTTCTGCAAGAGTATAATGATTTTTGCATGCACCTTTAATTTTATCGATATGCTCTGGGCTATGAACTAAACTCATAAGTTTTTCTGCAGTATTCACCTCCGAACAAGACCTATTATGGGAAAATCCTGAAAGACGATAAGGACCTTCAACCTTACAATTAGGATTATGGCCCATTACAGATTTATTAAACAGTATCTTCATTTTATTTTTTTTAAGTCAAGATATAATGTTCGAGTTCTAGGATTATCAGGGTTTTTAGTTATAATATCTCCTACGAATCCATTTCTTTTAAATATACTTGCAGTTTTCTCTAATTCAGATTCACTTCTAGGATAAAATTGAAAAATTAGTGGCGCATTAGTCCCAAGAAGACCATAAGTCCCTTCAGCTACCTGCCGAATATCTCCCTCTTCCTTAAGCCACTGAAGAGCCGAAACAGAAACAATCCCGTCAAACTGTTGGCCTGCAAAAATTTCTCCGACATTTCTCATATCCCCCACATAAGCCTTAATCCCTCTTTCGTTTGCTTTCTCAACCATTTGAGGAGTTACATCAAGACCAATAACTTCAAAGCCCATATTTTGATAAACTGCTGAAGTGTATCCAGGACCACAACCCATATCTAAAATCTTAGAGCCTTTCCCTAAATTTAACATCTCAACAACATTATTAGCAATTCTCTCTTGAGCCTTCCTCATTCCCCCGGAACGAGCAGATTTCTCAACTTCCATAGGGGTATAAAAGAATAAAGGATTGCCATAGGTTTCCTCCGGCCGATTGTTCTTAACATTCCAGCCTTCATCAAATCGCTTATGACTATGTTTATTCTCATATGCATTTCTACGCCTTGTTTGTCCCATAAAAGTGGTAAAATCTAGATATTTATAAGCATTTGGGTGTGAAAAGATATAAAAATACTCTAATCAAAAAGAATACATGGAAAACCTAAAAGAAAAATGTATTGATCTCGCGAGATCTTTGCCGGATTGGTTTACTGATGTTGCGATCGAAAACATGAAGATTGACTTCGAGTTAAATGAAATTATATCTGAAGGAGATTTGGATGGATTTTTAGTTTATAATTCAGACAATGGGACCATTAAGATAATCTGGACTGCAGTAAAGAAAGAAGCCCAGCGTGGCGGGATTGGGACTCGTTTGATTAATAAGTTAATTGCTAAGGCAAAAGAGCTTGGAGTCAAGGAAATTATAGTTGAAACACTTTCTCCAAATCAGGAATATGTTCCATATAATCTAACGCGAGCGTTCTATGAAAAGAATGGCTTCAAGGTTAAGAAGATAATCCCTCCCGAGAAAGAAGGCTGGGATGAAATGGTCCTTTATGGGCTGGAATTGTAAAATAAGCCTAAGTTAAATCCCCATTAGCCCCCGGTCGGGGCGTGAGAAAATAGTTTTACGTACTGAAAAGATATAATCGTGGTATATAAACCAAAAAAGATTATATCTTTCAAGTACAATGGATATACATAACTACCAAAAAAGATTTGAAAGAACCTTAGAAAGAATTAACGAAGCTGATACTTGCCAAGAAAACAAGGATTCTATTTTTAGATTTAAAGATTATTTATTGAGTGAAAATCTCAGCATCGCTAAAATTGACAGATACCTCTACGACCTGATGAGGTATTGTGATATGCTTTCTAAGCTCATTGAAGCCGCAGATAAGCAAGATCTCCGAAAAGTCGTAGGAATTATTAACCAAAAAATTTGGACAGAAGAAACAAAGAAATGTTTTAAGGTAATGTTAAAAAGATATTACAGATTTGTGGCAGGAATTGAAGAAAAAGGAGTTTATCCTGAAATTATAAATTGGGTAAATACAAATATTGCCGAGAGTAAAAGAAAACTTCCCGAAGAATTATTAAATGAATCTGAAATAAAAAATATTATTCAAAAGTGTACTTGCATTCGGGATAGAGCTTTAATCTCGGTGTTGGCAGAATCAGGTTGTAGGATTGGAGAAATTGGAACTCTAAAAATCAAGAACATGAGTTTTGAACAATATGGGACAAGACTTACTGTTAATGGGAAAACAGGAATGCGGAAAATTCTAGTTATTAATTCAACCCCTTATTTGCAAGAATGGATTAATCATCATCCAGATAACGAAAATCCTGAAGCTTATATGTGGGTAAGGGCAGATGGAAACACCTTATGCTATGCAAGGATTTCCCATATCTTAAAAAGGTCTGCCCAAAAAGCAGGAATCAAAAAACGAGTTTACCCTCATCTATTAAGGCACAGCCGGGCAACACATTTAGCGTCAATCATGAGAGAAGCTTCCATGAAACAATATTTCGGATGGACTCAAAGTTCAAGAATGGCAGGAGTTTATATTCACATGTCAGGGAAAGATACCGACAACGCAATTTTACAAGCAAGTGGAATTAAGATTGAAGAAAAGGAAATCGCAAGAGATATGCAACCTAAAATTTGCATAAGATGTAGCTCGACAAATCCTGTGACAAATGTTGTCTGTGGAACTTGTGGTCTACCATTAGATAAAAAACAAGCAGAAGAAATTATTACCAATCAAACTAAGAAGGAGAATATTGATAGTTTTATGAATAAGATTGTAGAAAATCCTGAATTTCTAAAAGTGTTAGTTAAAAAAATGGCGGAGGTGAATAAGATACAGAAGTGAAGTGGAAAACGCTGCGCGTTTTCCAGTTTGTTTAAGTTTATATATTTATTCACCTCTTGAGAAATGATGATAATACTGAATAATCAGTAATATTATTGAAACATCAATAGTAAATCGTAAATCTCGATACCCCGTGGTAAATCGTTGGGAAAAGATTTAAATACCTGTTTTTATTGTTTTAGATTATACTATCATACATAGTTTTATCAAAAATGAAAAAAACAAAGAAAAATCAAGGTTTAAGCCCAAATCAGGAAAGAATAATGTCTATCTTGGAGTATAAAAAAATAACGATCATCGAGAGAAACGAAATAATAGATTTAATAAAAAAACACATGCAAGTAAAAGATGTAGGTGATTTAATTTCAAAGCTTTTATTTAAGGAAAGACTTATCCCAATAAAAAAGGGTGTCTATGCTGTTATCCCTCTAAGTTCCCTCGATAAAACTACAAAATTAAGTAATATTGAAATAGTAGATTATCTGTTGAGGGATAATTATTACATCGGACTTTTTAACGCTTACAACTTTCATGGATTTACAGAACAAATTCCCAATAAACTATTTATTTTCAATACAAAATATTCTGCAGATAAAAAGATACTAAATTACCAATTTAAACTTTTCAAGGTGAAAAAGGATAAGTTGTTTGGAATTTTAGGCAACCAATATTCAGACAAAGAAAGGACAGCTATTGATGCATTAAATTATCCAGAATACTTAGGAGGACTAAAGCAAGTTCTAGACCAAATTAGAAAAATATCCTTTAATCAGAAAATACTGGTAGATTATGCTATTAGATATAATAGCAATAAAGTAATTAAACTAGTGGGGTTATTAACAGAGAGCAATAAACTATTCAAGTTACTTGAAAAAAAGAAGGCTTTGAATTATTATACAACAATTAAAAAAACTGGAACTAAATTATTGAATAAAAAATGGAAACTGAGATTGATTTAAAAGAAGAAATTTTAAGAATAGGTGCAAAGAATGGCTTTGCTCCAAGGCTGATAGAGAAAGATTATCATCTTACGAGAATTCTTCATAAAATTAGTGAAAGGAATATAGAAAATCTAGTGTTTAAGGGTGGAACATGCCTCAATAAATGCTATCTTGGGTTTTATAGATTAAGTGAAGATTTAGATTTTGTTTTGAATCAAGATGTAAATAAATTCTCAAGATCACAAGTAAAGAAAATTTTAGACAATTTAAGACGAGAAATTATTGGTATATTGGACGAACTCGGACTAGAAATAAATAAGAAACTAGGTGTTGGATGGAAAATGCTGACTTCAAAAGAAGCTTCTAAAATATTAGGTTTAGAAGTTGCGACCAAATACAAATCAGTTCTCGATGATACTCTACAAAATATAAAAATAGAAATTTCATTCAGAAAGGCATTAATAAATCCTACAAAAAGACAGCCAATTCATCATGATTTTGTTGATGCTCTTGGAGAATTCATTTTAAAAGAGAATGTCGAGGTAGAAGCAATTGATCTAGTCGAAAATTTTGCGGAAAAATTTAGAGCATTAGTAACCCGGGAAAATATAGCGATTAGAGATATTTTTGATATTTACTTTATATTAGAAAAAGATATCCTAAATTTTAATGATAAAACTCTTGAATTAGCTTTACTTAAGATAAATGAAACTCCAGAATATTCTTACGAGATAAAAGATTTTGAAGAATTTATAAAAGATCTTCATTTAAAAGTAGATGGTCTAAATGAGAAAGAACTGTCGGCGGTTTTAAGATCTAATGGGGAAGCTAAAATACTCGAGATGATTAAGTTGATTAAGAAAAAAGTTTTGAAATCTAAATAAATTTCTTCAATTATATTTCAACTACAAAAATACCAAAATCTAGTACTTTTAGTACCAAATAGAAAGATTTCCTAAATCTCTCCAACAATCCTAATCCCATGCCCCTTAACAATTTCAATTAATTCAAATTCTCTTAATAAAAACATTAATTCCCAACATTGTTTTTTATTAATACTAAAATTCCTACATATTTTTTCAAATAAATGTGGAAAGGATATTATTTCTTTATGATATTGTTTTTTAAGTTCTTTAATTTCCCTTGTGGTTTTGTCAATTGTTTATGGAATCTTTGCTTTTTATTTAAGTGGAAATAACGGAATTATTCAGGGCGACGAAATCAATATTATTTGGCACACTATTTTATCAATTATAAATATAAAGAATTTGTTACCTGGGGGATTATATTTTATAATTTTATTTAATATACCTTCACTAATTTATTTTTTCTTTGGTAAAAAGAAGGAACAATTAAACAATAATCTTAAATAATTCATTTCCATTACAATATCATGAAAAAAATAATCTCTTTAATAATATTAATATTTTTAGCAGTTAGCGTATCCGCAGCCATGGATCCTGTTCCAGCATATTGTGAACATCAAGGATATACTTATGAATATGGTCAAGATGAAAATAATGAATATTACTCTTTTTGTATATTTGATAAAGATAATAAGTGTGATGCAAGAGAATTTTTGCGGGAGGAGTGTGGTTTAGAGTATAAGAAAGATATTGAGTGTAGGCAAGAGGGAGAGACTTTGTTTTCAGACTTTGAAAAATGTTGTAAGCGATTGGAATCCTCAAATGGTTGGGGGGATAAGAGAATCGGGCAGTCTAGCTGTGTTGAAAAATTGAATTTCTTTCAGAAGCTTTGGCGTTGGATATTTTAATAAAAGTTTCTGTCACCCACAAGTAGACCGACAAGATTTATAAATCGGCTCCATCTACACACTCACCAATGGAAAAACAACTAAACGACAAGAAAATCGAGCACCCATAAAATGCCGATAGAGTCTAGTATCCCCGATGTAGTGTTCCAGATTTATCCATCATTCAAGAAGTAGATTAATCCTTAATATTTTTTTATAACACTTTCTAAAAAATCATAACTCTTTCTAGTTTGTTCCAACATAAACTGATAATATTTTTTTGACATTCCATCGTTAACTTTTGCCAAAGAATTAAAATACGATTCCTTATTTTCCTTATAGACAATTATAGGCTGATATCCCCTGCCCATCAAAATCTTATTCATAATCAGCCTTCCTGTTCTCCCATTTCCATCTAAAAAAGGATGGATACCTTCGTATCGCTTATGAAATTCAAAGGCCAAAATTAACGGATGAATTTTACCTTTATTTTCCCTATACCACCTTAATAAACCAATTAACTCAGACTCCACATTTTCTGGAGCAGTTGTTATAGAATTCCCCACAACATTTTGAACTTTCTTAAAACCTCTCGGATAAGAAATCCCTTTTTGCATTTCCAAATCTTTTGTTAAAACATGATAGAGTTTTTTTATAGACTGGATATTAAACTTAAATGATTTTTTCAAATAATTAAATGCCTCAATTGAATTCTTTACTTCCTTAATTTCATTTTTATCCGAATATCTCGTATCACCCTTATCAATAATTTCCCTAACCGCCTGTGGGGGAATTTTGGATCCTTCAATATTATTTGAATTAAAAATAAACTCCTTTGCAAATTCTATATCCACCACTTCTTGACAATCCTTGGCATCAATTAGATTATTTAATTTAATCGAAGCTAATTCTATTTTTTCAGGCAATTTTTCATTATGAGAAATCTTGGAAATAATTTGGCTTAGATATTTTTTTCTAAAATCAAATTCTTCTTTTGTTATTAAGTCAATATTATCCAATAAGAATTTTTCTTTGTTAAGGGTAGAAGACTGCAGGCCCATGCTTTTCTTAATCACGCATGACTCTCCCATAAAAACTACCTTCTTTACAAATGATGCGTAATTATTACTTTTTGTTTTTTTAATTTCTATATGACTCATGATTATAATAGGTTTTCTTTATTTAAAAACCTTACTATTTGGGCAGGAAATATTATCAGTGTTATCGAGGGTATAGTTTGTTACTATAACCTTTTAGGCAGGAAAATATAACAAGAATATGACCTTTTAGGCATGAATTAATCCAATTCCCAGTTACAAATTTCATCCCCATTTATTTCTCTAATTGCCAATCTTATATCGCTTTCAGGAATATCGTCTTCGCCATTAACTATCGCAATAGTACAGCCATCCAAATAATGACCCTTCAAAATTTTGTCAATTAATTCCTTCCCGTATTTTTTTTCAAGTTCAGGTATTTTCATCAGATAATCTCTTGATTTAGGTTTATTTATATCTTCTCCCCGAGAGGTGTCACCTAACAGTAGACCGACAATACTTATAAAGTCCAACAGCGTCAATAAATCATACTAAAATAAATATTCGATATTGTCAACTACTCCGGACTAAAGTCTGGAGCGTGACCTGCCAATTTCCAAAACCTAATTCCAATGTTTACTTTGCGATTCCTCTATGTAATATCTAATCCTCTCCGTTGTGACACATCCGATACTTCGAGCGAAATATCCTTCACTCCAAAATTTCTTGCCCCATAGAAAACTTTTGAAAAGTTCCA
>JAHJSH010000018.1 GCA_018830525.1 Nanobdellota archaeon
GAACCGGTTCGACTCATAAAACGCCTACACCAGTCTCATCTTTACTCTTAGTAATATTTAGTTAGTCTAAGAGCAAAAATTCGGTCGAACCGGTTCGACTCATAAAACGCCTACACCAGGAGTCGAACCTGGGTACCCCGAAGGGTCTTGGTTAGCAACCAAGTGCAATACCGTTATGCGATGTAGGCATGAAATAATTTAGAACCGGGCATTTTTAAAACTACCCTTCGAACAATTATCCAACAAAAATATATTTATTTGTCACCCCCCTAAAATACTCAGATAACTATTTAACCCCCGATAAACTACATATTATGTTCGGCTTCGGTCGAATCGTTTGACTTCGGTCAAATGTCGGAGGGTTAATTAGCTTCGGTTGTTTAACCCTCCACCTATCATCTAAATATTTAAATAATAGGAATATCAAATTAAAATATGGAAAAAGAAATTGGAAAAATCCTAAAAGGAGAATACCAAGGAACGGTGACAGAAATCGTCGTAGGACTTAGAGAATATAACGGAAAGACCGGTGTAGATATTCGAGAGTTTACTCAGAGTGAAACTTATACCGGACCTACAAAAAAAGGTTTAAGAATTCCAGCGGACAAGTTCGAAGATTTCAGGGAAATGATTAATTCCATTAATCCTAAAGACCTCCAAGGTAGCGAACCTGCAACCCAAAAGAAGCTATCCGAAGCTCCAGAAGAAGATTCTGGAATTGATGAAGGCGGATTGATGTGAACCACCAAAAAATAGAGCTTCGCAAACTTTTATAAACAAAATACTTCTTATACTGATAAGAGGTGAAAGATGGTCTGGTTAGAAGTAGAATGTAAAGTGAAATTAAATCATTCTCAGATTCCGGAACTCAGGGAACGTATCAAAAAAATCGCTAAATTAAAAAAGAAAGGTACAAAGGCTGACGATTATTTCGCGATTCAGGAAAAAGGATACCCAAAAAAGGCATTCCGAATTCGGGCGATGAAAGATTCTTTCGAAGTCACTTTCAAAAAATGGATAACGGAGTTATGGACTTCGGAAGTTGTAGTAAAAGAAGAATACGAATTTACACTAGACGGAAAAGAAAAAGTAGATGACATCTTAGCGCTCTTCAAAGACATGGGATTCAAGGAATGGGTAAAAAAAATCAAACGAAACGAGACTTACAAATATAACAAAAACCCAAAATTATCTATAGAAATTAATTATGTAAAACATCTAGGATACTTTATGGAAATGGAGTACTTATGTCGAAGACCGGAAGCAAAAAAAGCAACCAGATTAATTACCAGCGTTCTAAAAGAACTTGAAATAGACTTCAATCAAATAGACAATACTGGATACACAAAGATGCTTTGGTACAAGGGAACCACCGGTAAACATAAATTTATCGATAAAGAAACTGCCCTATGAAGGCCCCTAAATACGTAGTAAAAAAAGGTGGAAAATATTGGCCAAGCAATGCAATGAAAAAAATTGCAAACATGACAGATAAGAACATCTACGATAAAGCTGCAAAAAATCCGGTAAAATTCTGGGAAGGGGTCGCAAAAGAAGGATTAACTTGGGAAAAAGAATGGGATAAAACTTACGTCGAGAAACTCCCCTACTTCGAATGGTTCAAGGGTGGAAAACTGAACTTCTGTGTAAACTGTGTAGATCGACATTTAGAACATCCTAAAAGAATCGCAATGATTTGGGTTCCAGAACCGACGGGAGAAAAACCAATCGAGATAACTTATGGAGAACTCTACGACAAAGTTAACAAATTCGCAAATGTCCTAAAAGAAAACGGAATCAAAAAAGGCGATGTAGTTTCAATCTACTTACCAATGGTCCCCCAAGCATTAATCGCAATGTTAGCTTGCACAAGAATAGGGGCCATCCACTCAGTTGTTTTTAGCGCATTTTCCGCAGACGCATTAAAGGCAAGAATCGAAGATGGCAAGGCAAAAATTCTAATTACGGCAGATGGATATTACCGAAGAGGAAAACCCGAAGACCTATTAAAGAAAGCAAAAAAAGCTGCACACAAAACAACAATCAAAAAAATAATTGTAGTTAATCGGATTGGAAAAAGAGTTCATGGAAAGAAATTTTTAGACTTTGATACTGAATTGCAAATAGCGGAATCTTATTGCAAACCAGAAACAATGAATTCCGAAGACACAATGTTTATCTTATATACTTCTGGAACAACCGGAAAACCAAAAGGAATTCTTCACGATACCGGAGGATACGCAATCCAAGCTTATCAAACTTGCAAATGGAATTTTGATTTGCATCCAGGAGATGTGATGTGGTGTACTGCAGATATTGGATGGATAACCGGACACACCTATGCAATGTACGGACCATTACTCGCCGGAGCAACTACTTTAGTCTATGAAGGCGGACCTGACTATCCAAATCCAGGAAGATGGTGGAAAATAATTCAAGACCATGAGGTAAATGTTTTCTACACCGCTCCGACAGCGATAAGGATGTTCATGAAAGAAGATTTCAAATGGATTAAGAAACACAATTTATCTTCGCTAAAAATATTAGGAACTGTTGGAGAACCTATCGATCAAAAATCTTGGATGTGGTACTTTAATAAAATTGGGGGGGAGAGATGTCCAGTTATTGATACCTGGTGGCAGACTGAAACTGGTGGAACTCTTATCAATGTCCTCCCAGGAATTGGACCATTCGTACCCACGGTCTCAGGATTAAGTTTCCCGGGAATCAAACATGTCATAGTTAATGAAAAAGGAAAAGAAGTTCCAAAAGGAAAGCCAGGATTATTAGCACAAAAATCTCCTTTCGCACCCGGGATGCTTCACGGAGTCCACAACAATCACAAAAAATATGTAGATACCTATTGGAAAAAATTCAAAACCATGTATGACACTAGCGACGGAGCTTATCTTCAAAATGGATTAATCCGAATTACGGGGAGAACAGATGACGTAATGAAAGTCGCAGGACACAGACTTTCCACTGCAGAAGTAGAAGATGCAATCCACGATAATCGGAAGGTGGGAGACGTTGCCGTAGTTCCAATGCCTAATAAAATAAAAGGCCAAGTTCCAATCGCTTTCGTTGTACTAAAACATGGCAAAGGCTCGAAAAAATTAGAAAAAAAATTGAAGAAGTATGTGGACATAAAAATAGGACCAACTGCAAGACCTGCAAGAATCTTTTTCGTAGAAGATTTACCAAAAACACGTTCCGGAAAAATCATGAGACGAATCCTCAAAGCATTACTAATTGATGAAGAACCCCAAGGTTTAATGACTTTAGTTAATCCTGGCTCGGTAGGAAAGATAAAAGAAATCATCAAGGCCAACCAATAATTCTCAATAACCTTTAAATAACTCTCAATCTTAATTTCATTGAGGTGAAAGAAAGAAGATCAAAATGAAGTTTTGGAAATGTAGTTTTTCTACTTCGTGGGAATTTCTTTTTTCTAAAAAGAAAGAATCAAATGCGACTTAATATTTTAATTGGTGGGGTGGCAGGTCAAGGAATCAACAAAGTTTCAGAGATAGTTTCAAACATCCTAGCAGATTACGGTTATTTTACTTTCAACTACCGAGACTATCAATCATTAATCCGTGGTGGCCACAACTTCAACGTCCTCTCAATTTCCGACACGCAAATCGAAAGTCACGAAACGGTCATGGACATAATCGTCGCATTAGACGAACGAACAATCAAAACACACAACCAAGCATTAGCAAAAAATGGAATTCTAATCACTGGAGAAGAATTCAAAAACGAAGGAAGAAATCTAAATGTTGCTCTTGCCGGAACACTTTTAAAAATTCTAGGAATTCCACTAGAAAAATTAAATGAAGAAATAAAATCTCAATTCAAGGAAAGTGAACAAGCTTTAATCTCGGCAAAAAAAGGATATGATTCCAAGGAAGATGAATTCTCATTAAAACAATTAGATAATAAAATAACTATTCTATCTGGCAGCGAGGCTATAGCCGTCGGAGCAAGGAACTCGAACCTAGATTTATACATCGCCTACCCAATGACTCCTGCGACAAATGCAATGCATGCCTTAGCAAAAGACCAAGTTGAAAATAATCTGATGGTCTTCCAAGCCGAGAACGAAATTGCGGCAGCAAACATGGCACTAGGGGCTTCATTCACTGGGGCAAGAGTAATGACAGGAACCTCAGGGGGAGGATTCGATTTAATGAGCGAAGCACTTTCATTCCAAGGAACTTCAGAAATCCCGCTAACAGTTTATTTAGCATCACGCCCCGGACCCGGAACCGGGGTCCCAACTTATACCGCACAAGCAGATTTAGATGTCGCACTACGAGCCGGCCATGGAGAATTCTCGAGAGTAGTAATTGCTCCCGGGAACCCCACCGAAACAATTGAAAAAACATCAGAAGCATTATATCTCGCGGAAAAATTCAAAACATTATCTATAATCCTTGGAGATAAGCATCTTGCCGAATCAGAATTCTCAACAACAGAAACAGTACCAAAAGCTTTGAAATTAGAAATCTTAAGGAAGCTTCCGGGAGAAGCAATCGTAAAAGCATCATCTTACGAAATCGACAAATTCGGAAATTCTACAGAGTCCTATACCCTAACTGAAAAAAACGTAAACTCGCGAATTGAAAAATATGAAAAAACAAAAGCTTTCATAGAAAAAAATTATGAAATGATAAAACTTCATGGAAAGAAAGACTCTAAAAATTTAATCGTTGGTTGGGGCTCAACTTCAGGGGCAATCAAAGATGCAATCAAAGACCTCGATGCTAAATTCCTACAAGTCATCTACATGAAACCATTATCGAGCAAGATAAAAAAGGAATTGGAAAAAGCCAACAACATAATCCTTGTTGAAGAAAATGTAACCGGACAATTAGGAAGATTAATCAGAGAAAAAACTGGAATCAAAATCCCAAACAGAATATTAAAATACAACGGGCGACCATTCCATTCAGACGAACTAAACAAATACTTAAAAGAGATAGTATAACAACTAACTCAAAGGAGTTGAAGCCTCAAGAACCTTAGATCCCCAGATCACCTACGGGGTGGTTCTTAGGCAAATAATATGAAAGGAGGTCCTAAGAAATGAAAAAGAAATCAAAAAAATCTAAGTCAAAAAACCAGCTTAGCCAAGAATGGAAGAACATAATTTTCAACGTAGCATTCTCGCTAGTAGCAGTATTAATAGTAATAATCTTTTACGATGAGATTCTTACTGCAGTAATCTTAGAAGCCATTCTAGGAATTATCGGGCTACTAAAATGGAAATCAAAAGTTACACTTTCGATATTCATCGTTGGAGGGGTTTGGGGGGCACTTATAGAATTGTTGATTATCCACGCCAGCGGAGCCTGGACATATCAAGTTCCTAGCATTTTGAACATAATTCCCCTTTGGTTAATATTCATATGGGCAAATGCATCGGCATACTTCTATGAAACTGGAAAAGAGCTTCAAAAAATCATAAACGAAAAATAGATACGATGAAATCGACTAAATTAAAGGAGTTGAAGTCTCAAGAACCTTGGGTCTTAGACAAATGAACATGAAGGATAAACTAAAAACAGAATCAGAGATAACCTGGTGTCCGGGTTGTCCGAATCACTTAATACTAGAAAGTGTGAAACAAACAATTGCAAACCTAGTGGATGCTAAGAAATTCAAACAAGAAGATTTTGCAATCACAACAGATATAGGATGCCATGCAAAAATATTTGACTACTTAAATCTCTCAGGGATATACTGCCTACATGGGAGAGCAATCCCAACCGCAATCGGAATGAAAATAGGAAATCCAAATCTAAAAGTCATAACCTTCGCCGGAGATGGAGCAGTCTACTCAGAAGGAATCTCCCATTTCATACACGCATTCAAATACAATGCAGATATGACGCTGATTCTTCACGACAATCAATCTTTTTCATTGACCACAGGACAACCAACCCCCACAAGCCAACAAGGATATCAAAGTAAAGCATCACCACTCGGAACTTTTGATAAACCTATGAATCCCATAAAATTAGCATTAGCTGCAAACGCAACATTCATCGCGAGAACAAACGCACGAGACATAAAACACATGGTAGAAATTTTTACAAAAGCAATCGCCCACAAAGGATTCTCATTCATCGAAGTAATTCAAGACTGCCTAATCTTCAACCTAGAGGCAAATGGAAAAGATGCACGAATGTACAAGGTAAAAGATAATACAGACAAGAAAATTGCAGAAAAACTCGCAAGCGAATTTGATTACAATTCAAAAGAAGGAAGAATACCTATAGGTGTGATCTATCAAACGAATGAACCCACACTCGAAGAAAAATGGCCGCAACTTAAAAAACTTCTAGACAAAAAATCAACCTGGAAAAATAAATAATTACTTCTTAGATTTCCTTCTCAAAGCTAAAGCCCCTAAGCCTAACAAAGCAATCGTCGCAGGTTCCGGAACTACACCAGTATCGTCCATCGCCCTAATATCGACATGATGGTCTCGCCCCCCATAAAAATTATCAAATGAATAACCTATTATATCTGCATCCCAAATTGTCTTGGTCTCCGAATTATAAGCCTTAGCAGTTAAATCCTCCTCAACATTCCATTCACCACTAAAAAACTTATCAAAGAAATAACTATTCATCTTCAATCCATCATAATGACTATCCCAAAAACCGCTCACTTGATTTGTGCTTCCGATACAAGTCCCGTCATCAAGAAATAAACCTACTTCGTCCTTCCCATCTTCCATACACTTTTCATATAATGGAGGCTCTCCTCCGCCAAGAGGATTAGGTATATAAAATGCCATTCTCCCTTCAAGAGTAACATAAGGATTCGTTTCATCAAATAAAGGATTAAAAACGGTAGCCTTAACTGAAGTCCCCCAACCAACAAGGACGGCCAGTCCTCCAATAGCAAGATTCCTCATGAAACCCATAGATAATAAACTCTTCAGAGGTTTAAATAATTTTGTACACTAAGATATACTAAATAGCCCAGTAGTATTATTAATTTATTTAAAATGAATAACTAGCCATTCCAACAACCGAAAGTAGATAAAATTGTCGGAATAAAAATTAATCTAAAGCTATAGCCACAACCTTGTAATAACCACTTGTCCGACGAGTAGTATACTTTCTCTCCCCACCCCAAAATTGCCCATCATCATTAGGATAAGGATTAAATCCAGTCACGTCCTGCTGTCCAGTTTTTACTTCAAAAGTAGTCTCCTTCACATCATCTATAATACACCCCCCGTATATGAAGAAGAAGTTTCCCCCGTAGAAGCACCGGCAGAAGAAAAGAAAGAGTGAATCTGATTAAATTAATTTCTTACATAAAATATCAAAGTTCTCAATATAATTTGAAGCATAAGCTCTTATTCCTGCTGCAACATAACCAGAAGGACAGTCTACAATTAAAAATTTATTATCTGACACACCATTTAACTGGGAAGAATACAAATCATTGTTCGCCCCCCCATAATAATTATTTGCCCAAACTATATTAGTGTCATCTAGTGTTGCACCAACTAAAGTCCCGCAATCTAATTGAAGATTATAATCAAAACAATTTGAAGCATAAACACTTACAGAACGAATTACTTGATCATTATCACAATTAAGATTATGAAACTGATTATCCAAATTTCCCAAAGGACCTTTGATATTAGAACCAGAAATAGATAAACTACCTTTAGTACAATGAGCAGTCATAAATCCATCCATTGAAGCGCTCCCAAAAACCCTTAATCCACTCATTAAATAACCAGAATCACAAGAAGTTGAATGAGTTTGGCTATCTGCAGTATCAGATAGACCCACGTTTTGCCAAATTCTAACCCCCCCACCACTAATCGCTCCAGTAACTTCTAAATTCCCAGTAATCTTCGTATTCCCCACAACATTAAGTTTATACGCGCCAGGGTCTGTCGTCCCGATGCCGACGTTGCCATCTGAATCAATTCTAACTCGCTCAGTAAGGGTACTGCCTGTCATAAAATGCATGGAATTGGGAATATCCCCGTTTATTCCATAAAATTGAATCGCCGCTCCGGAAGAATAATCTTTATTAGTATAAATACCGAACTGAATATCCTCTGGTCCTATAAAATTCAATGCCCTTACATTTCCTGCTACGCTAAGAGGTACATCAGGTGCCGTCATC
>JAHJSH010000019.1 GCA_018830525.1 Nanobdellota archaeon
ATCCTCTAATATTCTTTAGAGTTAATGTTGATTTATTAATAATTTTTACCCTCTTCATAACCTATCTAATAGATAGGTTAAGTATTTAAATCTTTTGGAGTAATTTAAAAGTAATTAATCCTGTTCGGAGATACTGTATCCCTGAATTCAGTATAGAAAACCTCAGTTTTATCAAATTTTTTTGTATTAATATCGCTTTAAGTTACGACTATCTAATATATAGTAGCAATTTTAAGAAATAAAAAAACTATGAAATAAAAAATGTGGCTGTAATTTTAAGAAATTTTTTTGATTAAAATTTTATGAAATAAAAAACTATGAAATAAAAAAACTTCGCCCAATCAATCCGAAGAAAGAAAGGGCGAAGTTAAAGACATCTAACAATTCATCGATGAACTGTCTACATCAACAATCAACGATTGATAATTGATTTAGATAAATCTTACTTTCGTGAACGTTTCTTTCCATATCCAAATATGAGCGAACCAATTGCGAGTAATACTACCATAGCCGGCTCTGGGACAGGAACACAAATCGTTTCCACTTCAAAATCTTTTAATATCGCTTGTGCATTAGCACTACCCCCCCCATTAACTCCACTATAAGAACTATAAACCCCAAAGATCCCTAAATTGCTTGGTTTAATATAGTCCGAATAAGTTCCTGCCTGAAAAATTGTTCTATCCCCTAAAATTGTTGTTGTCCATCCTGTTGGGGCAGATGCACTATAAATCCCATCTTCCGAACCGGCAGAAATTTCAAATTGCTTCATTGAATTTGCCAAGTAAGGTCCGATTGTGTCTATTGAATTTCCTAAATTGGTCACTTCATAACTAAACCTCCTTTCCAGACCATCATGGGACAAATCGAATTCACCAAAAGCAGTGTAAGTATCATTTACATCCATTGGAATCAAGGTCGCCTTAGCAACAGACCCCATACCAAGCAAGCCAACACAGATCAACAAGATCATACTGACCGGCACTAAATTACATAACTTTTTCATTTTAAAACTCCTAATAATAAGTTAACATTATATTTTATACATCCTTACTTCATTTTGTATCTCAATGCAAGAGTCCCCAAGGATAATAGTCCTATAGTAGCAGGTTCTGGAATGCTAGAAACACTAACTTTTTTTCCAAGAGGTAATTCATCATTAAGGATGGATCTACTTCCCAAATATTCTTCCGAAATCGCCGAATACTCATCATCCACAAATAACTGGAACGTCTTTGTTTGAGTTGGAAAAATTATCGGAAGAACCAAACTATAATCAAAAGGAGTAATAACCTCAAAGCAGGTTTCATCGGGTTTTATCTCCACATTCCATCCAACCGGAGTGATAGTCCCATAAACTCCTTGATTCGAACCTGCCGAGATTGTAATAGCCATTACACCCTCATAAATCTGGAGGTTGTTGTTTGTCACTTCATAGGTAAAAACCCTTTCCAGACCATCATGATTCGAATCAAACTCGCCAATCGCAGTAAAAGTATCATTTACATCCAATGGAATCGGAGTCGCATTCGCAACAGATCCCATACCAAGCAAGCCAATACAAATCAACAAGATCATATTGACCAGCACTAAACTAAATAGCTTTTTCATGTCAGACTCCTTTTTCTAAAACAATTTTTAACCTATTTTCTAAAACAATTTTTAACCTAAATCATAATTATTGATAATAAATCAATAATAATTTACGACAAAAACCTCCCTTCATTTTAATTTGATTAAGTTCAGATTTCATTAAACTACAACGTATTCCTATCTATTTTTCAACGTATTCCTATCTATTTTTACTTAAAATATACATTTTGACATAGTAAAAACTATGAGAATTTATTTGGTAAATACATTTTCCATAAGTTATTTCCTAATCTTATGAGGTATTTCGCTTCTTTTCCACAATATGTTTCTAGAGGGTCGTTAAATTCAATGTTTTGAATATTGAATTGTTGTTGTCAATAGTTGTTTGTGTATGTTGTGTGGAAGGGTATAATAGGTGAATATAATTGTAAGAATTCTATGAAGACTTACTTATACAATTTGTTAATATGTATACATTTTATAGTAACAACACTGTTTTTAAATGTTATCATATAAACCTTATTTCTTAGATTTCTTTTTATGTATCACTATAAAAATTCACAAATTAATCTATTCATCCTTATCCTTATCTTCATCTGGAAGGGCAGCACTCTTAAACTTATATTTAGAACATTTATAACAAATCCTCGACGACTTCGATGTCGTCCTAAAACTCTCACCACATCTGTCACAAACCCTATTGTAATCTTTAAGTTTCTCTGTAGTCATCAAATTTTGTAGGATTAATTTATTAAATAGTTTCCTAACCATCTTAGGAATAATTGCTGTTTCTTATGGGATAATGCATTGGAAAATTAAAAGATTAAAGAAAGAAAAAAGTTCTCCCTTTAACCTCTTGCTAGCTACTCATTCCCATAACTCCTAAGACCCATAACATTATTGATAATAGATAGTATTTGGGTTGCCGAATGGCTCCCAAATTAAAAGTTTTATTTAATATCTTCTTCTATAAGAATTTTCTTCTTTCCTTTTTTAACATTAATCTTTAACTCATCATTTTCACTTAAACCTGCTTCTTCTACTGCTTTATTTGGGATTACTAATTCATATTTGTAATACTTTTTATCTTTTGTTGTATAATGTTTGATTAATTTCATTTTTGTTTATTTTATTAAGAATTTGTAATATAAAAAGGTTGGCGCCGAAAAGCTTATATACTTTGGCGCCTAAATATATAATCATGAAATATTGTATCAAATGTCAAAAAGAAATTGATGAGTTTAACAAAGAGGTCAAATGGTGTATGATTATTACAAAGAAAGGTCAAAAGATAATCGAATTTGAATGTTTTCATCATTAATGCTGGAAAGCATTTTGGAATGAAAGTGTGGGCATGGAGATTATGGCGAGAAGGGAGAGGAAAAAGACAGATTTATAAAGGTCAGCATCTTATTAACTTTAATACGAATAACAGGGGGCGATACTTCTTGTAATGAGGAGTATTTGCTTCCTTCACATTCTTAATATTGAAATTATGAAGGTCATTTTATTTATAGATAAAGAGAATTTTGAAAGTAGTTTAAAATTAATAAACAGAGGATTAGAAAAAGGAAAGAAAAGATTCTGGCTTATAGAAAAGTATACTGATTATTTGATCAAACAATTACCCCCTTATTTAAAAACTAAAGATGAAACTTTTGAATTAATTAAAATTTTTATATATACTGGAAAATATACCTCTGAAATTCTCTATAAATGTAGACGATGGGCAGGTTATGAAATAGAAAGATTAGATGAACTAATAAAAAATGAAAAAAAATTATTAGAAGATGTATCAAAAAATAATTTAAATGATGAAATAAAAAATAAGATAAATAATCATGTTAAAGGGATAAAAAGTATTTTTGAACAAAAAAAAGAAGATATCACAAAATATGTGGAAAAACATTATCGTCAGTCTCTTGGACAAAAAGATTTCTTTAAGAACATGGATCGTCTTCCACTTATAGAATTAAAAACTACAAAATTAAGACAAGGTGATGGAAAAATTTATCAAAAAGGAGTGGATGTAAATTTAGCTACAGACTTAGTTCATCTTGCACATAATCAAGCTTATGATGTTGCTTTGATACTCGGAGGAGATTCAGATTTAAAAGAAGCAGTGAAATTAGTTAATGAAACCCTTGGAAAATTAGTTGTTGTAGCCTCATTTTATGATAAAAATGATCCTCTAAATAGTAATACTTGCCCTGAATTAATAAAAGTAGCGACCCAATTTATGAATTTAAGAGATTTTTTAGAAAAAGATATTCTTGCTATGTCTAATTTAATGAGGATAAAAACTACTGAATAAATTTTATTGTGTTCTTCCTTTCTTATCTTTCAGCACCCATATATCTTCAAATCCCAATTTTCATACTTAACTTCACACTCTTCTGTCAAATTCGCTAGTAATTCCATTTGATTAGGTTTTAGCTTACTAACTGAAAAACTATCTGCGACCAAATTATAAGGTCTTTCCGGTATACCTGTAAGAATTGACGCCCCCGAATATCTATCAACCACTTCGCCCAGTGAATTATTTACAGATACCTGATCTTCTCCTATGCCGGTCATTGTAAAAGGCAAGGCATAATCTGGCTTCCTAATATAAAACTCAACATCTGCTGAATAATAAGATATCAAAGTTATATCTGATTTTAATTGAGTTATTACATCTGTAGGAACTGCCTTATAATCAGTATATGGTGCCGAGATATCATTAAAATTATAGTCAATTGGTTTGATCACATTCACATAAGTATAAGGAAAGAATAAATTTGAAGGAATGATTATCAATAAAAACAAGGGGATTAAAATCAATTTACCATATCGGTCATACAACCAAGAAAATAATACTGCCGAATAAAGCAAAATCAAAAACATAAAGAAATAGGCATATCTAAATGCAAAAGTTTGAAGGGAGAAAATTCCAATTAAAGTTGCTATTGCTGGAATCATTAATGTCAGAGTTAATCTTTTTCTCTTAAAAAATCCAAGAATTAGTCCCGGGATAAAGAGAATAATAAGATATAACATATTGGTCGTATATGAAAAATACTTGCTTGCATAATTAGAAACAACATTAGCAGAGCCGGTAGATAACCTTGATGCAGGGATTAATTTTTTAATTAAAGGAATTACAGGTAATATTGAAAGAAACCACTGTCTCCGATTATAATATAAGATATGTAAAATAAAGAATGGTGCAAGAATTAATGCTTCAAGGTGGGTATCGATTGCAACAAAAAATGCAATTATAGCCAAATATAACCACTGGGGGTTTTCTTTAGATTTATATAAAAAATAAAGAGAGGCAAAAAAGGCTAATTGGAATAACTGGTAGTACCTCGCCTGTCTCGAAAAAAATACTTCTAAATAAAACACAGTAAAAAACAAAGCCGAAATAATCCCTCCAGATTTTGAGTATTCTTTCCCTATAAAATAAGCTAAAACTATCGTAAGTAACCCAAAAATAACTGAAATAAATCTAGCAAAAAACTCTGTTTGTCCAAATAACATAAAAAAAGCCATTAGATAATGCAAAAAATAGGCAGATGAATAATGCCACCCAGAATCTAAAATTGGAACGCCCTTTTCTAAAATCATCACAGAAGCTCTCGCAGAAATTGCTTCATCTACCCAAAAAGGCGAAGACCCTAATGAATAAACTCTCAAAAATAATGCGAACAAGAGAATAATACAAAGCAAAATAATCTCTAATTTCACTTTCTTAAGAAAAGATTTTTTCATAAAGGTACTATGTTTATAGGACTTATAAAATTAATCTATTCATCCTTATCCTTATCTTCATCTGGAAGGGCAGCACTCTTAAACTTATATTTAGAACATTTATAACAAATCCTCGACGACTTCGAAGTCGTTCGGAAACTTTCGCCACATCTATCACATACTCTCTGATAATCCTTAAGCTTCTCTGTAGTCATATAAAACGAGAGAATTAATTTATTAAATAGTTTTCTACCAAACTCTCTCCCCCATTTCACGAGCGTCTCACTCACCTATTAAGTGAAAGATTTATAAATAATTTTGATTAGACATATTTAATTAACTTCCCTCTTTTGCTTCGGTAACGGAGGGTTTTATTCCCAGCTTCTACAATTTCTTAAAATCAGTAAGGTTTAAATATATACTAGACTCTACAATACTATCTCAATCGCTAGGGCGTACACAATTCATTTAGTTGATGTGGGCAAACTAGGAAACGGTCTGTGACCCCTTGGGATATTATTATTTTTTACCTTTATGAAAGATTAATCCATTTTCTATATCCTTTAAACTAATTTTTACATAGCATTTTAAATAATTGTATTTATCTTTATTCATTATATATGCATAGCGATGAGCATCAGAATCTTTTGGCAACCTAGAACAATATATTTTTATCAAATCTCTTTTGTGGACCTCTACAACTCTATGTTTCACCGCCTGTGCAATCCCATTCTCATGACTCGGAAAATCCCTACAATAATTAACGGTTACTTCCTTGTCTTCATTCTTCTCAAATAATTCCTTTATTAAATAACGAAGAACAACCCGATAAATTCTTACCTTGAATTTCCCAGAATTTGGCCCATAGGGACACTTATCATATTTTCCATTTTTCCAGTTAGTCTTAAGTTCATTGATTATCTCCACATTAAATTTAAAACCACTTATATTTCCAATCCCATCAGACATACATATACTATAATCTTCACGAAAAATATCTGCCCCACTAACATCGATTTCGATTTTCATCATCTTAGATTTTTAGGAAAAAATCTTTTAAATAAGTATCCTACTTCTCCATCCACTTATAATTAGGCTTCCAGGATATTCCCAAACTTTTATAAACAACTCCCCCCTTCCCCCAACTAAGGGGCGACATGAATCCGATAACATTTAATACACTATTCTTACCTGCACTTTTAGGTGGGGTCGGAGGACTGACTCGAGGACTTGTCGGATTGCTTAAAGCCCTTGCTCTACGACGAAAGATTCTCTGGGGATATTATGCAATAACTGTTTTTGTTGCACTAATCATAGGTATCTTCATCGGATTAATCTTTAACTTCGATTATCGTCTTTCTCTTCTTGCGGGTTATGCTGGAACAGACATCCTTGAAGGAATATACAAGAGTTTTGCAGTAAGCAAAGTTTATACTGCTCCTAAAAAATAATATGGTTAACCATCAAATTTATAAACTAAATTATACTCATCATTTTAGCAATCTTCGGATTGTGAGTATGATCCCCGGTGATCGTAAGGTTGCCGGATGATTTAATTTTTTAGAGGTTTTGAATGAAAGATACATTAATTTTTGTTGATGATGGGTTTTTTGGATTAGTTAAAAAACATTTTGAGGATCCTAAAAAATGAGCAAGCCTAATGCTATTCTAGTGAAATTTATCAAAGAGACAAGAAAGAGGGGAATTTCAGACCTCGAAGCAAGAGATATGATGCTTGCAAAGAACTGGCCATCACAAGAAATAGAAAAAGCATTAGCCTCCCTTCAACCAAAATTTAAATTCAAAAATCAAGTTTGCATTTTTCTGAATAATGAAATCTCCTCGGCATTAGAAAAGCGAGCAAAGAAAAATATGTTTACAGTCTCTGAACAAATCGAAGATATTCTAAGAAGAAGTTGTTCTACTAAGAAAAAGAAAGGATTCGATGATAATATTGATGATAAGTTTTTATCCTTTTTCTCAAGAAAGAAAAGATGAAATCTCCATTCAAGTTAGCCATTATATCAACACTAATCCTCTTCATAATATTTCTCCTAGTCCTCTCATCAGCAATCCTAATCTCAAGATACAATCCTGTCCCAGTTTTCAGACAATCCCCTCCAGATAATACTGTCCTAAGAGTAATTGATGGAGACACAATTGAAATGGCTTCTGGAGAAATAATTAGACTAATCTGCATCGATACGCCTGAGCAAGGCGAAGAAGGCTATGAAGAATCAACAAACTTTCTCTCAAATCTAATCTTAAATAGGGAAGTTACCTTAGAATCAGATATCCAAGACAAGGATAGTTATGGAAGGCTCCTAAGATATGTTTATCTAGACATTCCAGAACAAAGACTTTTCATAAACAAAATACTCTATCAACAAGGATACGCCGAAATGATGATAATCCCTCCCTCAGATTCTAAGTGTGGGGAAATTAGTTCTTCCCGTATCCCATAAATTCTTTTAAACGCCACCCCCATATAGTATAATGGAAACCCTAGAAACTTGCCTAGGTCACGTAATCGGAAGATGCCCAGATTGTAAATCTGACAAAAAAAACAAAGAATGTCCTAACTACAAACCTCTCAAAATAAGAATTTTCGAAGTCAAAGAATCTTCCCATTATTCTGAACAAACTCCATCATAGCATGCCCCAACCCATTCTCTAATATATATGTGAGGGTATAGCATGCCCCAACCCATTCTCTAATATATATGTGAGGGTATAGCATGCCCCAACCCATTCTCTAATATATATGTGAGGGTATAGCATGCCCCAACCCATTCTCTAATATATATGTGAGGGTATAGCATGCCCCAA
>JAHJSH010000020.1 GCA_018830525.1 Nanobdellota archaeon
AGTCTAGACAGTACACCAAGAGAACACAGCAGAAGAATAAATGATTTCATAGACATCGGAATTTATGGAAAAAATGCATGCTATTCTTCTAGCTCTTGGTTATTTGGAATTATCTTATTTTGTGTAGTTTCGGAGATACTGTCGGTTGGGGCAAACCTTATAAATCACTATTAGGTTTATTGTTCATGGCAGATATTGGAATTCCGGGTATGGGTGGCGGTTTAATGCGTTATAAGGAAGAATACAATTCTAAAATTAAATTTGGGCCTGGCGCTGTCGTAGGTATGATTATTGTTACAATTATTCTTGTTGTCGGACTTAGAATTTTTTTAGGTGCTTAAATGTTTCCGGGAGGGATGAACCCTGCAAAGATGCAAGGCATGATGAAGAAGATGGGAATTTCTCAGACCCCGTTGAAGGTAAAGAGAGTTATTTTTGAGATGGAAGATACTAATTTGGTTATTGACGACCCTTCGGTTATTCGAGTAATGATGCAAGGGCAAGAGACTTACCAAGTTTCAGGCGAGGCTCAAGAAGAACTGGCTGAAAGTTTTTCTGAAGAAGATGTTGCGATGGTTGTTGAAAAAACGGGGAAAATGGAAGAAGAAGTTAGAGAAATGTTGGAGCAAGTTGGCGGAGATATTGCTGAGGCAATTATGAGTTTAAAATAGAGTGCAATAATGAATAAAAAGAGTTTTTTAGATAGTTGTAATATGAATGAATATGAAGCATTATTTTTTGCAGAATTGAGCATTGGAGCAGTAGCATTTGTTGGATCCAATATATATTCATATTGTATAACTAAAAGTAATCTAAATGAATTTGGTAGAGGAAAAATAGCAGACCATAAAAAATGGGTGGGAGGTGTGAGGTTTATTACCCCAATATATCTTCTATTCTATGGGATAGGATCTCAAATTGCTTTTGGACAATATGATAGAAAGCAGAAAAAAAGTATAGAAGGGGTTGTTGAAGAAGAGTAGTGCAATAATTAATATAAACTCCCCTTAATCTATCTAGGTATGGGAAATTTTAATGAGCCATTAATTAATGCGAAATATCATTTGGTTGTGGCGGAACGTATGTATTCGGGTTATGGCGAGTTTCCGGATAAAAGATTTCTTATTGGAGTTATCAACGAAGCGGCCCGAGCGGTTTCTAATTTGATGAAAGCATTTTTGATTCGTGCAAATCGTGGCGGGAAGGATTCAAAAAGGAACATTGAAATTTTTATGAATGAAATTGCACCACAATATCTTGATGCTTTGACTGTGGAAAATTTGTTTAAGGTACTTGAAATTGAAAAGGCTCAGAAGACTTCCCCCATAGAATATGCGAAGGGCGAGAGTATAATTCTGTTAATTGATGGGAAATATCGTTTTTTGTCGGCGCAACGAATTGGGGAATTTGTTGAATCAATTAAGGTTGGAATTGGTGAATTCTGAAAATTTTCGACAGATATAAAAAGGTGGTTCTCCTGGTCTTTTTTGCGCTAAGATTGTCGATTGATAATCGACTTGGAAGCATGGTCTCGCTAAGGCTTGCTTTCGCACTAAAGGAATGGGTTTATACTATTGAAGAAATAATCAAGGAAAAGACAAGTGCCGACCATCTCTTATATGTGAGTTTAAAATATACAAAAACTTGCGATGTTATATTGAATCTATTGGCTCGGTGGAAGAGTTTAATTGAAATTAGTTTCGACGCTCTTCTTGAACAGAAGGTTGAGGCAGGAAAAGTTCCCCATGCTCCGGAAAGTCCAAAACAACGGATTGAGTTTATGAAAAAATACTTCAAGAAATCTGAAGAGATTCAGGCAGTTATTCCATTGTACATCTTTTTTAAGAGAGTTCCGGACTTGAACAAAACACGGGAAGGTGAATTCAGGAAAAATGTTAATTTGAAGGTTATAGATCCTACAAAAACTACTGAAATTAATATGGAAAAATTGGGGGAATACGCGGAAATCGTCGAGGAATTCATTAGTAAAGTTAAAAAAATTCTAACTAGTTGAATAAAATTAACATCAAAAATGTTCCATGAATTCATTTGTTCGGGGGAGTGAAAAATGAATGAACAAAGCTTATAAACCGAGTTTTTCTGATAATTACATTCAAGATTGAAATGGTAATCCGGGGATATAACCTTTCAGATCGGGATGGTCTGCAAAGGGTCAAGGACACGTCTAAAAAATTTTGAGAAAATAAAACATGGCACGAATAATTGTTATAAATTCAGGGAAAGGTGGCGTTGGTAAAACTACTACCGCAATAAATTTAGGCGCTTCTTTAAATAAATTGAATCATGAGGTAATTATTGTCGATGCAAATTTGAATACGCCGAACATTGGATTGCAACTTGGTGCTCCAATCGTTCCGATTACATTAAATCATGTTCTTAAGGGAAAGGCAGATATTGAAGATGCTATTTATGAACATTCCTCTGGGACAAAAATTATTCCTTCATCTCTTTCAGTTAAAGAATTGACAAAATTTAATACTAAAAAACTTCCAGAGATTATGAAAAAATTGAGTACTCTTTGTGATTATGTTATTGTTGATTCAGCGGCAGGATTTGGTGATGAAGTTATTGCGGTTTTAGGGGCTGCTGACGAGATTATTATTGTTACAAACCCGGAAATGCCCGCGGTTACCGATGCTTTGAAGGCAATTAAGGTTGCTAGAAGTATGGGAAAGGTGATTAACGGAATTATCGTGACCAGACATAGCGGGGCTAAATATGAAATGCCTTTGTCCTCAATTAAGTCTATGTTAGAATCCCAAATTATTGGAGTTATTCCTGAAGACAAAGCTGTTAAAGAAGCTTTGAATCTTCGAGATGCGGTCGTCCATACCCATCCTAGGAGCAGAGTTTCTAAGAAATATTATGAAATCGCCAAACTGGTTTCTGGAGAGACTATTGAAAATAAGAAAAGTTTTTTAGAAAGGTTATTTAGAATATAGTTGGGGAAATTTAGTGATTATTTAACTATGGAAACAAAATACCTCCCATTTGAGGGCGAAGTTGAAAAAATTGATGGCCAGATTTCTGAATTGATTGAATATGGTAAGCAAAAAGGAATCAGTTATTCTTCTGAAATTGATAAGTTAATTACCAAAAGAAGGGGTATACTTAAGAACATTTATTCTAACCTTTTTGCCTGGGATACTGTGCAAGTCGCTCGGCATCCACAGCGTCCGATTTTGGAGGATTATATTAATCTGATGGTTCATGATTTTGAAGAGATGCATGGCGATAGACTTTATGGAGATGATCGGGCTCTGATTGGAGGACTGGGAAGGATTGGTAGAGAGAAAGTTATGATTGTAGGGCATAATAAAGGACGAGCGAAAGATTTGGAGAAAATGGCTGGAGAAAATATGGAAGAAAAGATGAGATACATCGCAGGATGCCCGAATCCGGAGGGGTTTAGAAAGGCGAATAGACTTATGAGATATGCCGAGAAGTTCGGTATACCCATAGTCACTCTTATCGATACTCCAGGTGCTTATCCTGGAATTGGTGCTGAAGAAAGGGGACAGGCTAGTGCTATTGCTGAGAACTTGAGGTATATGGCTAGGGCGCGGGTTCCAATTGTTTCAGTAGTTATTGGTGAGGGGGGTAGTGGGGGTGCTTTGGGAATTGGAGTTGCAAATTATTTTGGTGCTTTGGAGTATTCTTACTACTCAGTTATTTCTCCAGAAGGTTGTGCAGCTATTTTGTGGAGGAATGGGAACGAGAAGGAAGAAGCTGCGGAAACATTAAAATTAACTGCTCGTGGAGGATATGAATTAGGCGCAATTGATGAGGTTATTAGAGAGCCTTTAGGCGGGGCGCATAGAAATCTTCGCGAGACTATTATTGAAGTTAAAAGATATATTCTTCAGGCTATTGGAAAATTAAAAAATATGAAAGGTGAAAAGTTGGTGGAACACAGACATAAGATGATTAATAGAAGGGCAAGCGGAACGAGGGATTAACCAACTACGCTTCCGGCTTCTATATCTATATCGGGAGTTATCAATGAAATACTTGTGTGGTCTTTGTTTGAGGCTGCCAGTAACATTCCTTGGGATTCAATTCCTCTGAGTTTTCTTGGAACTAAGTTTGTTAATACGATTATTTTTTTACCCTTGAGGTCGTCATGCGAATAGAATTCTTTTATTCCCGCGCAAATTGTTCGGCTTTCATCTCCGATAGAAATATCTAACTTGTAAAGTTTATCTGCGCCTTCGATATTTTCAACATTTTGAATTTCCGCGACTCGTAAGTCTAACTTTTCGAAGTCTGCATACTGAATTGTTGTTACTCCTTCCATTATCTCTTTAGGCTCTTCAGATTTATTAAGGTTTGGTTTGCCTGCTGGGACGTCTATCTTTGTAAAGAGGATTGGTGCTTTTTTTATTTTATCTGTTTTGAAAATCTTGGATATTTTTTCTGCCGATTCTGGGATGAATGGGGAGAGAAGTTTTGCTATTTCTCGGATTGATTCCACTAATTGGTATAAAACTTTTTTATTGTGTGTTTCCCAAGGTTTTTTAGATTGAATAAACTCATTACAGGTGTCGATGAATGCAAAAATTTCGTTTAATGTTTTGTCAAGTTCATAATTATCTATTAATTTTCCAATTTGTTTTACCTTGAATTTTTTAACTAAAGTATTTGGAGTTTTTTCTATTCCATATTTTTCAGCTAATGCTGAAGTTCGGGAAACTAAGTTTCCTAATTTATTTGCTAATTCATCATTATACCGTTTAACCAGGGCAATTTCATTAAAATCACCATCTTCTCCTGTTGCGAATGGGAATTGTCTCAAACAAAAATATCTAACTGAATCGGCACCATATTTTTCTACGAGAGTTACTGGAGAAATTGCATTACCTAAAGATTTTGATATTTTTTGTCCATTGAATGTAAGAAAGCCATGATTAAAGATTGTTTTTGGTAACTCTATCCCTGCAGATTTTAGCATTGCTGGCCAGTATACTGTATGAAACCAAGTGTTGTCTTTTCCTAAAAGATGTGTTGTGAGTTTTCCCCAGAATTTTTCTCTTCCTTTTTCTCTCGTCGCTGTGTAGTAACTTATTAAAGCCTCAAACCAAACATAAGTTATGTGTTTTTTGTCTAATGGAAATGGAATCCCCCAATCAAAAGATGTTCGCGTTATGCTTAAATCTTTTAGACCCTCTTTTACTCGATTAATTATTTCATTTCTTCGGGAAGTTGGTAAAATAAATTCTGGATGTTTTTTATATAAATCTAATAAGAACTTTTGATATTTGGATAATCTAAAGAAATAGGTTTCTTCTTTTATTTTTTCCAGCGGTCTTTTATGTAATTGACATACTCCGTCTGGGCAATCTTTTTCGGTGTAGTATGCTTCACAGCCAGTGCAATAAAGTCCTTCATATTCTCCGAGATAAATGTCTCCGTTCGCGTTGCATTTTTTTATGAAATCTTCTACGACTTTTTTATGGTCTTTATCAGTCGTTCTTATGAATCTGTCATATTTTATGTTCAATGCTTTCCATGCTTCTTTGAATTTTTCTGAAACTTCATCTACAAATTCTTTAGGATTCTTCCCCGTTTTTTTCGCAGACTCTTCGACTTTCTTCCCATGTTCATCAGTCCCGGTCACGAATAAGACTTCTTTTCCTTGAAGCTTGTTCCACCTAGCAAGAACATCCGCTACGATTTTCTGATACGCGTGACCTATATGGGGGGGTGCGTTTACGTAGTCTATTGCTGTTGTTACATAAAATTTTTCTGCCATATTGAAACGAGTTGGAAAAGATTATTAAAGATTGCTATTATAGGAATTTCGCGCGCGGGTGGTATAGTTCCACGATTTTCAAAACAAATCGCTTCAAATACTACTCTGCTACATTGCGTGAGTAGTATAATGGTCGCATATGAGCTTCCCAAGCTCGGGATCCGGGTTCTACTCGCAATTTACATCTCGCAAAAAGATGTTTTGAAAATGTTTTGCTCAAAGCGAATTGCTCGTCCCGGCAAGCGCATAATCGAACAGTTCGATTTGCCCGAAGGGTATGCAGTTTACTGCCGAGGCTCGCGCATAATCTAATCTAGTCCAGGTATTTTTGTTTTATCGCTAGTTTTTTAAAATGTATTAACGAGTAGACCTTGTGGTAAAAAGAGATGTTATTTCTAAATCTGGAAAGATACTTGGAAAAGCTGCTGCAATTAAACATCCAATTGTCCAAAAAAAGATTGAGAAGAGTTTGAAATTGAGTATTCAAGAGGGTTCGTTAGCTTCAGTTTCGGGAGGTTTGGGTCTTTCCTATTTTGCTCCATTTGCTTTAGCGATGAATGCTACCTCAAGTCAGGTAGGGATACTGCATGCGATTATCAGTCTAGTTCCGAGCGTGATTCAATTGCACGTGGCTAAACTTCTTAAAAAATATTCTAGAAAGAAAGTCCTCTTGACTAGTGTCGGGATAAAATTGTTATTGTGGGTCCCGATTCTCTTGACCGGATTATTGTTCTATCTAGGAGTTCCATATATGGTGTGGGTTTTTATCGGATTAGTTGGAATCGATTATGCTATTGGAGCAATTGCGCATCCCGCATGGTTTTCTTTAATGGGTTCGTTAGTCCCTGAAGAAAAACGAGGAAAGTATTTTGCTAAGAGAAATAGAATCGCAGGATTCTTTGGATTGGTTACTATGATCGTGGGTGCGATTATTTTAGATTTTAGTAAAAGTATAGGGTTCGCCAGAGGGGATATCCTTGGTTATACTCTTCTAGGATTTGGGATATTATTCGTTCTTGCAGCATTAATTAGGATGTGGTCATGGACACTTTTGGCTAGACACTATGAGCCAAAATTAGTAGTTCGAAAGAAAGATAGTTTTTCATTTTGGGAATTTTTGAAAAGGGCTCCATCTACACCATTTGGAAGATTCACTTTGTTTAGGGGATTCTTCAGCATTGCTATTGCTATTGCTGGGCCGTTTTGGGCAGTTTATATGTTAAGAGATTTAGGATTTTCATATATTTGGTTTATAGCGATTACGGTTTCAGGAACCGCATTTCAATTAATGTTTTTCCCACTTATGGGGAAAGCATCAGATAAATTTGGGAATATTAAAATAATGGGGATTTGCTCGGGGCTTATGTTTTTGATTCCGTTCCTTTGGCTTGCTTCATCATTGATTAGTTCGAATATTGGCGTCCAAATTTATCTATTGTTTGTCCCGGCAATAGTAAGCGGTTTTGCGTGGTCAGGTTATAATCTTGCGACGAATAATTATGTCTATGACGCGGTCGCTCAAAGAAAACAATGTTATGGAGTCTCGTATATGAATTTACTTGTTGGTGTTGGAACATTCATTGGTGCAAGTATTGGTTCATTGATTGCGTGGTTGGGCATTCCTTTTATGAACACAATATTATTTATCTTTATAATTTCTGGACTTGCTAGATTGCTAGTCGCGATTTTTGGAGTTAAATATCTTCGAGAAGTCCGACATGTCGGCAAATTTTCTTCGCACTACCTCATTAAAGAATTCAGTCCAATGCAAGGTGTGGTTCGGGAAGTCCATTATCTAGAACATATAGTTGAAAAAGTCCAACACTACGTAAAGAAGGGAGAAGAGAAACCTCTGCCAAAAGAGGTTATATCTTATGAGGATAGTTAAATTTAAGTAGGAAGAGATATTTTTATTAAGATGTTTAAGCGAAAATGTCCGTCGTGTGTGAAGAAAATTGAGAAGAAGTTTAATTTCTGTCCTTATTGTGGTGTCTCGTTTAAGACTCGAGATGAACGTGAAAATTTCGGGATGTTGGGACGAAACGATTCTAGTGAACGAGTTGTGGAAGAATTAAAGTTGCCGTTTGGAATTAATGGAATCATGAATTCATTAGTTAAGCAATTAGAGAGTCAGCTTGGAAATATGGATCTTGGAGAAGGGTGTGGTTTGCCTAAGAATGTTAAGATTAGAATTGCTCGAGGACCACAAATGAGACAGATTGTTCAAGAAGAGCCAGAGAAAATTGATGAAGTCCCGATTATTTCTGGAGAGGAAAATAATCGGCGTGCGAGTTTGCAACGAGAAGAAGTTAAATCAAGGGTTCGAAGACTTGCAGATAGGATTATTTTTGAAATGGAAACCCCAGGTGTTAAGAAAAAGAAGGATGTAGTAATTACAAAATTGGCTTCCGGTCTAGAGATAAAAGCTTATTCAAAAGACAAGTGTTATGTTAAGTTCATCCCGTTGACTGTTGAAGTTATTGAATATTCTGTTAGAGATGAAAAGGTTTTTGTTGAATTGAAAGCTTAGGATATGAATGAGGCTACCAGGATTTTACTCACAATTTGCATCTCATAAAAATATTTGTATAATTGTTTTACTCGAAGCGAATCGTTCTTTCGTCTTGAACAATTTGTTGATATTTTATTTTAATCAAACAGCTCAAAACTCACCAGGACTTGTTCCGTTTCAAATCTTGGATAAAAATATGAGGCTGCCAGGATTTGAACCTGGGACCCCAGCCTTATCAGAGCTGTGCGCTACCTGGCTGCGCTACAGCCTCATATAAACATTAAGTGAATTTTTGATTTATAAGCTTTTGGAATTTAGAAATTTTTGATATTTATTTATAAATTTCACATTCGCTGGTCTTATTATCTCCATAAATTTGCTACAATTATTTGAACCACGAATATTGACACGATATGATTTTTCCCTATTCCTCCTTTTATCTATATGGCTGGTAATTGTTGAGGGTATATTTAATTCCTGGAGAATTGTATAAATCTGTTGCGATAGATTTTCGGAGATTGTTGTTATATAACTAATAGGATATAATTTATTATTCTTAGGCTCGAGATAAATCCCCCCATCAGTATCAAAAATCCCCCTAAGGACACTTATTTTAATAATTTCTTTTTTTAGAAAAATTTTTGGGATGACAATATCAAATTTCTTCCCCAAGGGCAAACCAAGTTTTTGTTTAAAGTTTACTAAATCATTATTCCAGAGTTGAAAGCCAAATACTCTTGTTTTAGGCATGGTTCTTAGACTAATATCTATATTGTAAAGCCGTTTAAACATTGGCTTAATTCTTTCTTGATAATGATTTTTGTCGTCTTCTATGTGCCCCCTAAGTTGATAAAATCCTTTTCGTCCGCCATCTTTATTATAAATATTCATACTCCCATCTCCGATGTGCCAACCAGTTTCTTCAGCTAATTCTGGAGTAATTGAAGTCGAAAGAGTTATCCCCATTTAATAAACAGGCTCTTGAATTACATATAATTTAGTTTTAACTTAATAGGAATGATTAACCTATAAGAGTAATTTTCATGTTTAAACTTTCTAGTGAAAGGTTTAAAAACCAATTTTTAATAAAGATAACATGGGATTAGCAAAATATTTAAGAATGGCTTGGAGAAAGCCGGATGTTAAATTACTTAGAGAGAGAATGACTGCCTGGCGAAAGTCTGAAGCAATTGTTAAGGTTGAGAAACCACTTAGACTTGACCGAGCAAGAAGTCTTGGTTATAAGGCGAAGAAAGGAGTTGTTGTTGTTAGAATAAGAATTAAGCGAGGAGGCCATAAGAAATCTAGACCTAATAAAGCAAGACGAACAAAGAGGCTTCATATTAGAAAAAATTTGAAGATGAATTATAAGGAAATTGCTGAAACAAGAGTTGCTCGAAAATATAATAACATGGAAGTTTTGAATTCTTATCAAATTGGGAAAGATGGTATGAATTATTTTTACGAAGTTATTTTAGTTGACCGAGTTGAACCTGGAATTTTGAAAGATAAACAGTTGGGTGCTTTTGTTAAGGCTCCAAAGGCAAGGTCTCTTAGAGGAATGACATCTGCAGGTAGAAAAGCAAGAGGTTTGAGGAATAGTTCTGTGAAGGCTCCAAAGGTTAGACCAAGTTTAGCGGCTAATCGTGGAAGAGGAAATTAGTTCTTTAATTAGATACTTTTATTAAGGATTTTATTCTATATAGATTATGGCAAAGCAAATGAAAAGATTATATCGTGCTCCTGCTAAAGATTCTATAATTGGGGGAGTTTGTGCAGGAATTGCTAACTATTTTGGGATTGATCCGGTGATCGTTAGATTAATTTGGGTTCTCGCAATATTCGGTTTTGGATTTGGTATCTTTGCATATTTACTTGCTTGGATAATTATACCTAGAAAATAATTCTAAAGATCTAATCTGAAGTGTATTGCGCCACTATCATCCGTTTTTATTATTTCATATCCACGTTTTTTCAAAAGTCTAATCATCTCGTTTGACACAGGATAAGTTTTTACAGATACAGATAATTCTTGTTTACGTGCAAAATCTTCGAGAAGATCAAATAATTGTGATGCAATTTTTTTATTTCGGTGGTCCTTAGAAACCCCCAAGACCCATAAATACAACGAATCTTCTTTTTGGAATGCAATTGAATCCCCAACTATTTCATTTCCCATTTTTGCTACATTAATTATAGGGATTTTATCTTCAAGTTTAGAATGATATTGTTCTAAGGAGTATGGTTCACTTTCATACATCCCCTTAAATATTTTCATATTAAGTTTTACTATTTCAGAGAGATCTTCTAAAGAACCATTGATAATTTCATATTCCATATTGATAGAATTTATAACTTCTGTCCTAACCATTCTTTAATCTTGGCTTCGGGTTGTGCGCCGACGAATTCGTCTATGACTTTTCCACCCTTGAATAGCTTTACTGCAGGGATGGACATCACCCCATAATTTTCTGATTCTTTTTCACACTTGTCGGTCTCGGCTTTTGCGAGAATGAACTTCCCATTATATTCTGCAGCTATTTTTTCTAAAACTGGTTTAAGCACCTTGCAGGGTCCGCACCATTCTGCCCAAAAATCTACGAGGACTGGAGTAATCTCAGATTTTTTTATAACTTCTTGTTCAAAATTTTCATCCGTAACTTCTATTTCCATAAATGGCTTAGGATTGGTTTTTTTATAAAGGTTTTGGAACTCGGAAGTTATTTAATTGCTCGATTATTCTTTTATTAATGGAATATTCAAAATTATGTGAGGTTTATCACGCGTTGGAGTCTACGACAAAGGGACTTGAAAAGACACGGATACTCGCGAGTTTTTTAGGAGAAATTCGGGATGAGCCTGAAGTGATTTATCTTTTGCAAGGAAATGTTTTCGCGGATTACGACCATCGTGAGCTGGGGATTTCTCATCAGTTAGCAATTCGAGCGATTGGGAAGGCGGCAGGAATTGGTGATGCAGAAGTTATTGATGCGTTTAAAGAACTAGGAGATTTGGGAAAAGTTGCGGAGTCGGTTTTGGGAAAGAAGAAACAGCAAACGGCTTTGTTTACTAGTAAGTTGAGTATAGAAAAAGTTATGACTAACTTGAGGAAGTTACCGATGCTGGAAGGTAAGGGGACTGTGGAAATTAAGATTGGTTTGATTATCGAGTTATTACATTCAGCGAGTCCTAAGGAAGCAAAATATATTATCAGGACTGTGTTGGGAGATTTGAAAGTTGGTGTTGGCTCTGGGATTTTGCGTGATGCTATTGTTGAAAATTGTTTTAAACCACAGAATTTGGAAGGGAAAAAAAAGTATTCTCAGGAGGTCCAAGAAGCTTATGATAAAGCTACAGATTTTGCCGAGGTTTTTGAGAAAGCGTGTTCAGGAGATTTGAAGAAAATTAAATTGAAACCTGGAAAACCTGTAAAGGTTATGTTATTTCCAAAAGCGAAAAATGTTGAGGATGCATTTAGAATTGTTGGAAGGCCTGCAGCGTTTGAATATAAATATGATGGTTTCAGAGTTATGATTAATAAAGAAAAGAATGGAAAAGTTAAGATTTTTACTCGGCGACTTGAGGAAGTGACGAATCAATTTCCGGAGATTGTTGAATATGTCGAGAGTCATGTGACCAGCGAGAGTTTTATTTTAGACGCCGAGGCTGTGGGTTTTAATTCGGAGACAAAAAAATATACTGATTTTCAAGCGATTAGTCAAAGGATTCGTAGGAAATATGGAATTGAAAAGATGCAAAAAGCGTTTCCGATTGAGTTAGCAGTTTTTGATATTATTTATTTTGATGGAAAAAGTTTGATTGATACGCCGTTTGGTGAGAGACGAAAATTGATTAAAAAAATTATTCGTGAAGAGCCATTTAAGATTGTCCTTGCTAAACAGATTATTACTGAAGATGTTGCGGAAGTTGAGAAGTTTTATGAGATGGCACTTAATGATAATCAGGAAGGTTTAATGGGAAAAAGTTTGATTGCACCGTACAAACCTGGAGCTCGAGTAGGTTATGCAGTTAAGTTGAAGCCAGAAGATAATGATTTTGACTTGGTGATTACTGGGGCGGAGTGGGGAACTGGGAAACGTGCAGGTTGGTTGACCTCATTCAATGTGTCTTGTTCTAATGATGGAGAATTGTTGGAAATTGGAAAAGTTTCTACTGGATTAAAAGAGCTTGAAGGGGGAGATTTAAGTTTTAAGGAGATGACAGATAGATTAAATGAATTGATTATTGAAGAACATGGACGAAATATTCGGGTTCGTCCAGAGATTGTTGTGACAGTTCAGTATCAGAATATTCAGAAGTCTCCGACTTATTCTAGTGGTTATGCTTTGAGGTTTCCGAGGATTACTCGGCTTCGTGAGGACCGAGGTGTTGGAGATATTGCGACGTTAGGAGAGATTGAGAAAGAAGCTGGTGAATAATTTAGAATATAAATTTTTATAAAGAGTAATTAATTGGAATTGATATGAAAAGAGTCCAGATATATGTTGGTCCAGCAATTAGAAATTCTAATCCTAATGGTGATGCCAATAGTACAGGCCCAATAAATACCATAGGGCAGAGCATGAGAGCTCTTGGCATTTCTGAATCTCTTGTTTATGGAAGTTCTTCCAGTCTATACGATTATGCCGTTGAGAATTTGGATAAAGCTCAGGCAGAAAATCTTGCGAGAAGAATCGGTGAACTCGAAGGATACGCTACAAAAATAGAAGACTGGCTTCCTTAAGATTATTTCTTCTCGACGAAGCCTTTATAAAGGAAATTTTTTATAGTATTGTATGGCAGTAGCAAAAAAATCTAGTTCTAAGAAAGAAACTAAAGATACTACATTGAAGGTCCAGAACATCGTAGCTACGACTTCGTTGGGAAAAGATGTTTCTTTGACAAAACTTGCGAGAACTCAGCCAAATACTGAATATAATCCAGATACTTTTCCAGGATTAGTCTTAAGAGTTAAAAAACCAAAGTCAGCTGTTTTAGTTTTTAGTTCGGGGAATTTGGTTTGTACTGGAACAAAGTCTGTTGCACAAGTTAAGGAAGTTGTTCAGCAGGTTATTAAGCAGTTAAGGAAAGTGGGTGTGAATGTTACTATTAAGCCTAAGATTACTGTTCAAAATATCGTAGCATCTGGTGCGATTAATCTTGATTTGAATCTGAATACTCTTGCTCTTGAATTAGAGAATACCGAATATGAGCCTGAACAGTTTCCCGGACTTGTTTATAAATTGGAAGACCCGACAGCTACATTCTTGCTTTTCTCAAATGGTAAGTTGGTTTGTACTGGGACGAAGAATAAGGCTCAGCTTGATGATTCGATGATTCAGTTGAATAAGAATGTTCGGGCTGCTTTGCGGAGAATAAAAGAGATTGCAAAGAAACAAACCGGTTCGGAAGACGATTTTTAGTAAGATTAGTTAGCTAAAGTATATTTTGTATAATGGTAATGCTTATATATCTAAATTTGTTTTTTGATATATGGATAATGGAATTCTGATTCTTGCGGATCCGAAGGGGAAGGCGTGGAATTTTGCGAAGGAGATTTATGACAAGTTGAATTCTGATCCTCGGAGAGAACGGGAGTATAGTCTTGGGGAGGTCGAGATAAAAAAGTTTAATGATGGGGAAATTTTTGTTCAGATCTTGACAAATGTTCGAAAGAGGACTTGTTTTTTTATTCATGATTCTTCGATGAGTCCTCAGGATTGGACGATGGTTTTGGCAGAAGTTAATGATGCTTTGATGAGAAGTTCTGCGGGAAAAATTAATAATGTTCTTCCTTATATGAAGTATTCTAGGCAAGATAGATTGACTGCACCCCGGACTCCGATAACTGCGAGTGTGTTGGCTAGGATAATTAATACAGGTGCGTATCGAGTGATAACGACAGATTTGCATAATCCTGCAATAACTGGATCTTATAATATTCCTTTTGATAATTTGAAAGCGTATCCGACGATTATAGAATATCTCAAAAAAAGATATCCGCTGTTTTTGAATAATGTGGTTATTGTTGCTCCAGATGTTGGAAGTGCTGATCGGGCTAAATCTTATGCGAAAAGAATTGGGGTTAGTGTTGCGATAGCGGACAAAACTCGAGAGAAGGAAGGAGTTGTTGGGGATATGACTATTATTGGAGATGTTCGGGGGAAAAACGTTATTCTTGTTGATGATATGATTGATACGGGGGGGACGATTTGTAAAGCCGCGGATGTTTTGAAAGCGAGTGGGGCACTTAGAGTTTGGGTATGTGTAACGCACGGGGTTTTTAGTAACGATGCTGTAGAAAAATTGGAGAACTCTTCTTTTGAAAAAGTTATTGTTACGAATTCTATACCTCGACAAAGTTCGGGGAAGATAGAGGTTGTTTCGTTGACAGATTTATTTTCAGAAACAATATACCGGATCTCTCATGGGAAATCAGTAAGCGAATTATTTGGGAAAGGTTAATAATTTAAAGTTGATTTTCTTATTTAAATTATGGCAATGTTTAGAGAATATATTACGAGTTCTGGGCTTAGAGTCCTCGGTGGAAAAAATTCCGAAAATAATGATGAATTAGTTAATCGTGCGATGCCTAAAGATATTTTGTTACATACAAGTGCTCCGGGAAGTCCATTTTGTTTATTGGGGGAAAATCCCTCCAAGCAGGATATAAAAGAGGCTGCGGTCTTCTGTGCGAAGTTTTCTCAAGATTGGCGAGATACAAAACGCGATGTTATTGTGAACATGTTTAAAAGGAGCGATATGAACAAGGAAGTTAAGATGAAATCTGGAACATGGAGTGTGAAGAAGGAAGAGAAAATTAAAGTTAAGGCAGAGGATATTTTGAAGTATCAAAAAGTTTTAAGAAGTGAAGGGGTCGATTTAGGATAATGAAACCTATTAAGAGATTACAAATGGGAAAGAATGGACTTACACCAGCGTTTATCGATCAAGTTAAATCTATTTTTGAAAATGAGACTTTGATTAAAATTACTATTTTGAAGTCGGCTTGTAGGGATAAGAAAAAAGCGGGGGAAATTGGTGACGAATTGGTTGAGTCTCTTGGAAAAAAGTATGATTACAAGTTGGTCGGTTATGTTTTGACAGTGATTAAGTATCGGAAAGAGCAACGGTAAGGTTTAAATAGTGAAATTCTGATGAGATATTAGGTTAACGAGTTTCGGCTTGTCTATCTCTGTAAAGAGAGCCTAAATAATATAATGGTACTCAAAGGGCATAACCTTTCAGGTCACGAGAATCTGCAAACAGGCGAGAACCCTTTTCAAATAAATCTCAAAATACGAAAATGGCGAAAACAATATTTGCACAAGACCCTGTAAAATTTATTCCAGCTCTAGCTGAGACTTTGAAGGGAATGGAAGAATTTGTTGTTCCTGAATGGGCTAATTATGTTAAATCTGGTGTTTCTCGAGAAAGGCCTCCAGTTAGTAATGATTTCTGGTATACTCGAGCGGCTTCTATTTTAAGACAGTTGTATATTCATGGTGTTGTTGGTGTTGGAAAGTTAAGAACACGTTATGGTTCTAGGAAAGACCGAGGGGGACAGCCAGATAAATTTTTCATGGCGGGTGGAAAGATAATCCGGGTTATCTTACAACAGGCAGAAGCTGCAGGTTTGGTTGAGAAAGTTTTGAAATTGCAACATGGCCGAAGATTGACGGATAAGGGTCGAGCATTATTAGATTCTATTGAAGTTGAAGCAAAGACTGGTTTGAACTTTGGAGAAGTTAGCACTAAACCTTTAGAGATTACTCAAGAAGATAATTCTGGAGAAGAGGTTGAAGAGATAACTAATGAAACTCCTATGGAAGAAGCTAAAGAAGAAATTGTGGAGGAAGAAATAGATGGCGAGTAGAAAAGCGAAGATGGCGAGTAGCAAGAAGAGGCATCTTGACAAAGCTAAGGGACAGACAAACTGGGCTCCGTTCTGGACAGTTATTAAGAAATTTGGAAAGGGGAAGAAAGTTCACCCATCAAGTATTACTCATGTTAAGAGAAGTTGGAGTAGGACAAGTTTGAAAATTAAACCGCGTAAGATGAGGAAGGCAAATCTAGGATAAAATGGTAGAGGAAAAAGAAACTAAAGTTGAGAATGCACCCAAGGGTGTACACCAAGGAGGTGCGAGAACCTCTTCGAGGCCTCCTGCCCAGATGGCATCCGCTGACGCGGACAAGGTCGGCAAAGAGAAGGAAACTAAGAAACTTGATGATCTTAAGAATACTGGGGAAAATAAGAAAGCTATTGTGGCACACACGGGTGTACCCTCTGATGAGAGCAAAGCTGAAGGTAAGAATTTGGATGAGAAGGAAGAGAAGAAGGTTGAAAGCAAACCTGCGGTTGCTAAGGCTCCTAAATCTAAAAAAGGTGAAATAAAAGTTGAATTAGAGAGAGAATATATTGTTCCGTTGAAGCGAGGTGTTTTGAATGTTCCACATTATAAGAGGGCTAAGAAAGCGGTTAGAGTTTTGAAAGAATTTATGGTTAAGCATATGGGTGTTCGTGATAGAGATTTGAGAAAAGTTAAGGTGGATATTAATTTGAATAATGAGATTTGGTTTAGGGGAATTAAGAAACCTATGAATAAGATAAAGGTTAAGGCTAAGAAGATTGACGGGATTGTTTATGTTGAATTAGCTGAAATTCCAAAATACGTAGGATTTAAGATTGCTAGAGAAGAAAAGAAGAAGGCTGCTTCTGTTGCTGCAAAGGTTAAGATGCCGAAGAAGGTTAAAGAAGAAGTTGTTGAGGATGCTGATAGGGATGGCATTGCAGATAAGACTGAAGAGAAAGAAGATAGAAAAGCGGGTGGTGAGGCGGATGCTAAGTTTGAGAAGAGTATAGCAAAGAATGTTCAACATTCTACAAAAGGGGCCCACCTAAAAAAGACAATGCCTGTCAGGAAATCCCTTAAAAAATAAAATGATATCTGATATAACCCTTGGGCTTGCAAGAATATTACATAATAAAATTATAGAAGGTTATGATTGTATTCCTCAAATTATTCGGAGGAGAGATTCTGTTGGATTTAATGTTGGTGGGCAAGAAGCTGGAAGAGTTGAACAGAGAGACTCTCATGTTTATTCTATTTATTATTGCCCGAAGAGTCAGCAAGGGTTGCCAGTTTTTACTTAGTTAAGTTTTTAATTCAGTGATACATTAATCAATTATGAAACAAATTAAGGCTGAATTAAGGAAATATATAGATAAGGAAAAAGTGAATATTCTTCAAGGATTCTTTAAAACTGGAAAAGGGCAATATGGTGAAGGAGATGTTTTTTTAGGGGTAAGCGTCCCGCAGGTAAGAAAAATTGCACAAGACGCAAGTGGCCGACTTTCATTTGGGGAACTTCAGCAACTAATTAATTCAAAAATTCATGAGGAAAGACTTGTGGCTTTATTAATATTAGTCAGTAGATATCAGGGCGGAGATGAATTGGAAAAGGAACGGATCTTTAAATTTTACAAGACCAATACTTCCAGAGTAAATAATTGGGATTTGGTTGATTTATCCGCTCCGAGTATTATGGGGGATTATTTGTTGGAAAAAGATAGGAGCCTATTATATTCGTTGGCCGTCTCGGAAAATTTGTGGGAAAGAAGAATTGCTATTATTTCTACATTCGCATTTATTCGTTCTGGGCAGTTTGAGGATACTCTTAAAATCTCAGAAATTTTGATGGGTGATGAACATGACCTTATCCATAAGGCAGTTGGATGGATGTTGCGAGAAGTTGGGAAGAGAGATAGGAAAGTCTTGGAGGAATTTTTAAGAGAAAATTATTCTAATTTGCCGAGGACGACTTTGAGGTATGCAATTGAGCGGTTTGGGGTTGAGGAAAGAAAGAGGTGGTTGTTGGGGTTGTGAGGAAGATTTAAGAGTTGATTCTCCTTGATTGGTTTATGAAAAAAAGAGGATTAAGTTTCCCAGCAATTATTATAATTATTTTATTTTTCATAATATTAGCCGTCACTAGTTTTTTCCTTGCTCCCATTATTAAGGAAAAGTTTGATGGGCGAGACAGTCCTTCGAGTTTGATTAATGATTCTCAGGCACAAGCCGGAACAACAAATAGTGGGGGTGGAGGAACAAACACTACAGATTCTAATCAAGATACACCTAATCAAGAAGATTCAAATCAAGACGCTCAAGATTTAATTGATTTGCAAGAACAAATTCCTAATTGTACAGAATCTGATTGGACTTCAAGTATAAGTCCAATATCTTGTCCTTTAACAAGTAATCAGACAAAGAGTTGGAGTAAAATCGGTAATTGTGAAAATGGGATGGAACATGATTCTTCTGAGACAATTAGTTGCAATCCAAATATTCCAACATGTACAGATTTTACTTATTCTGATTGGAGGGATTGTACTCAAAGTGGAACGCAATCAAGAAGTGTATTAACTTCTTCTCCTAACGAATGTCAAGGAGGAAATCCTGTTTTATCTCAACAATGTACGTATATTCCCCTAAGTTGTTCAGATGGAACTTTAATAGATTCTTGCTCTCTAACAAAACCTCTTTATTGTAATTCAACAGGTAAATTAAATTTTGATTGTTCTAGATGCAGATGTAATTCTGGATATGTTTGTGAAAATGGAGGTTGTGTTGTTGAAGAAATTTCATATTGGAAATTTGATACTAATGCAAATGATGAAGCAGGTATTAATAATGGAATATTAATGAATGGAGCGAGAATAGAAAATAATTTTTTAGTTTTAGATGGTGTAAATGATTATGTTAAAATTAATCATATTTCATCATTAGATTCTGCCACTAAAATAAGTATTAGTGCATGGATAAAATTAAGTCCTTCTATAGATTACCAAGTTATTTCTTCAGATACTTTAGGTTCTTCAGATATTTGGAATAAATGGTATTTTGGGATTAGATCAAATAGTAAAAAACTATTTTTTAGTATTATGGATACTTCTTCTATTCAATATTCTAGTGGAGATTATGAACTTCCAGATTATAATAAATGGTATCATGTTGTGGGGGTTGTTGATAAAAATATGGGATTATCCTTATATGTTGATGGAGAACTAGTTTTAGAAAATTCTAAATCATTTTCTTTAAAACAATCTTCAGGAATAATCTATATTGGAAGTAAGGGGGAGGACAATGATGCAGATTATTTTAAAGGTTCAATTGACGATTTAATGATTTATAATAATGCATTAACTGAACAAGAAATTTTAGATGTCTATAGTATTCAAAAAACAGATAAATCTCCAAAATTTATATTTGCAGCAATAACTGACCCACATATAGGATTATATCTAGATTATCCTGATTGGCTTTTGCTTGGCTCAAAAGCTGATGAAGTATTAAAAACTGCTGTTGAAGATATTAATAAACAAGGAGTTAATTTTACGATTATTACTGGAGATATTTCTACTTCTGGGACTCTTGCACAATTAACCAAAGCAAGTTCTTTATTAAATAATTTAGCTGCTCCATTTTATGTTGTTTCTGGAAATCATGATAATGCTGGGAGTGATGGTAAAACGGCATTTATGAATATTTTTGGTTTTTCTTCAATTAATTATACTTTTAATTTTGGAGAATTTCATTTTATTGTTGTAGATCCCACCTTAGATCATTCTGTGAATTCTTATATGAATTTTACCAAAGAATTAAGAGATTGGATTGAAGATGACCTTTTTAATAATCCTAACAAATATACTTTTTTTATTACTCATCCTAATTTACAAGCACAGAATACTCCCCTTAATGGTGGAACATATTTTGGATTAGTATCTGGTTCAACTGAATTAAAAAATATTCTAGAAAATAATGGAAATGTTATCGCAACTATAGGCGGACATACACATACCACTAAGTATACAAATACAACTATATCTTATATTACTCTTGGTTCTCTTTTAGTCTATCCCTTACCAATAACTTATTTTTATGTTTATGACAATAGAATAGAGATCGTACAAAAAAGTATATCAAATCAAACTCTACTTAATTTAGCTAGTAATTTATGTAGTCAATCAGATAGGGAGATTTTGCAGGGAGATTTAAATAATCGTGTGATAGATTATATAGAAGATTAATACCTACGGGAAGATTTAAGAGTTGATTATTTGTTTATGTTTTATGAAAGACCTATTAAACTTCAGCCTAATCAACATAGATAAGCCAGCAGGGCCTACCTCTTACTCTATTTCAGAGTTTATTCAGAGACAATTAAATCTTTCTAAAACCTCTCATATGGGGACGCTTGACCCGAAGGTTACAGGGGTTTTGCCTATTACATTGGGAAGAGCTTGCAAGTTGGCGGGTTATTTCATTAAGCATGATAAAAGTTATGTTGGAGTTTTGGAAACGCACAAAGAACAGGATATTAAGAAATTGCAAAAGTTAATTGATAATAAGTTTATGGGGAAGATTTTGCAGACCCCACCACATCGTTCGGCTGTTAAGCGAGAAGAACGTGAAAGGGAGGTTTATTCTTGGAAATTGACTGAGGCTTCAGAAGATAATAAGAGCTTTTTATTTGAAACTCGAGTCCAGGGAGGGACTTACATTCGGAAACTTTGTTCGGATTTAGGAGATATGATTGGAGGAGCACATATGGGTGAGCTTAGGCGGACAGAAGCGGGAATTTTTGATGAATCGACTTTAGTTAAGCTTGATGATTTTGTTGAGGCAGTTAAGGAATATAAAATTGGTAATGAGGCTAGGTTGAAGAAAATGTTGCTTCCTGCTGAAGATGCTATAAGAAAGGTTTTGCCGGTTGTTGAGGTGGATAAATCTGCGATTAAGGCGTTGCACATGGGAAAGCCATTGTTATATAGTAATGTTAAGGGGGATCTTAATTTAAAGCCGGGAGAGGTTTTTGCGTTGTTTTATGAGAATCAATTCATTGGAGTGTATAAAAAGACGGATGAGGAGAATATTTTTGGGCGTAGCGAGTTTGTGTTTAACTGATATATACTTTCTAGAATAGATTTATTTTTAAGTGGGGAATTCTTGATTTTAGCATGGCAGAGGATGAAAGTGTACCATTAGGTGACCCTCCAGAAAATGGGGAAAGGCAAAAATATGCGATTAAACAAGATGATTTTTTAATTGATGCTAAAGAATTTTTTGAGGCTAATCGTAAACAGATTGGGAAGGTAGCAAAAGCAGGGGAAAAAATTGTTCATATTGATTTTGAAGATTTTTCGGCGCATTCTCCCGGGCTTTCAGATCAGTTGATTGATCGACCAGAGGAGACGATTCAGTTATTGGAAGTTTCTTTAGAGGAATTAGAATGGGCGCCGAATGATGCGCGTGCGAGGTTTATGAGTATTTCTCCTACGCAGGAAATTTTTATTAGGGATATCCGAGCGAAGCATTTAGGAAAGATGATTAGTATTGAAGGAATTGTCCGGCAAGCTTCGGAAGTTCGGCCGTTGGTTACGAATGCGAAGTTTGAATGTCCGAGTTGTGGGACAATTATTTCAGTTTTACAGATTGATAAGAAATTTAAAGAGCCCTCGAGATGTTCGTGTGGTCGGCGTGGAGGATTCAAGGAAATTTCTAAGGATATGGTTGATGCACAAGTTTTGACGATTGAAGAGGCTTCGGATAATTTGAGTGGGGGGGAGCAGCCAAAGAGGATGGTGATTTTTCTAAAGGAAGATTTGGTTGATCCTAAGATGGAGACTAGGACCACTCCGGGGAGTCGTGTTAAAGTTATTGGGGTCTTAAAGGAGATTGCGATTTCGTCTTCTAGTGGTGCGATGTTAACTCGTTTTGATTTGGCGGTTGAAGCGAATAATGTTATTCCTATGGAGGAAAGTTTTGAAGATATTGATATTAGTGAGGAAGATGAGCGAGCGATTAAAGAGTTGGCTGCGGATCCTAAGGGGATGGCTAAGATGGCTAAAAGTATTGCTCCGTCGATTTGGGGGCACGAGAATGTTAAGCAGGCGCTTGCGTTGCAGTTGTTTAGTGGAGTTAAGAAAAAACGAAGTGATGGGACGCATATGAGGGGGGATATCCATGTTTTGTTGGTTGGTGATCCGGGTGTTGCGAAATCGGTTATGTTAAGTTTTATCTCGAGTGTCGCTCCGAAAGCACGTTATGTTTCGGGTAAATCTTCTACTGGTGCGGGACTTACGGCGACGGTTGTTAAAGATGAGTTGTTGAAAGGTTGGTCGTTGGAAGCAGGTGCGATGGTTCTTGCGAATAAGGGGCAGGTTTGTATTGATGAGTTTGATAAAATGAATGAAGAGGATCGGTCGACAATGCACGAGGCGATGGAACAGCAATGCATGTTACCTGACTTTAAATTGATGTTATCTAATGGTCAAGAGGTAGAAATAGGTAAATTTGTTGATGATTTGATTGAGAAAAATAATAAAAAAGTTTATGTGGGAAAGGATTGTGAAATAGTCTCGGTCGATAATGTTGAATTGATTTCTACAGATTTTTCAAGGCATTTTCCAATGAAAGCAGATAGGGTGAGCAGACATTTGGCTCCTTCAGAATTTGTTAAAATTGAATTGAGCGATGGAAAGGAAATTACAGTAACCTCTGAACATCCTTGCTGGATTATAAAAAATGGGAAGATAACAACAGTTCCTGCTGAAAAATTAGGGGGGGGCGATTATTTTCCGATTGCGTCTGAAATTAAAATTGAGGAAGAAGAATATAAGGTTGAAAATGATTATTTGTGTAAAATTCTAGGGTATCATTTAAGTGATGGATGTTATGAATTAAATGGGGGAAAGAAAACTGGAATACAATTTTGGAACAAGGATAAGGATTTGATAGGGGATTATAAGGATTCTATTAAAAGATTCTTTGGGATTAATCCGAAAATTACTAAAAGAAATAAACAATTTGCTGTGAGAGTTATTTCTAAAAAAGTTGCTGATTATTTTTATAAATTAGATCCAAGTCTTATGGAAAAAGGAGAATTTAAGAAAATTCCGGATAAGGTATTAAGTTTCTCAAGAGAGAATATAAAATATTTATTGAGGGCTTTATTTGACGGAGATGGGACAATGGTAAATCAAAATAGAAATGGTTGTCGTGTTGGATTTGTTACTCAAAATAGTATCTTGGCGGAACAAGTTAGCAATCTTTTACTAAGATTTGGTATTTCATCATCTATTTTTAAGGATAAGAATGTGTTTAGGCTCGATATCTCGGGACAAGAAAATTTATCTAAGTTTTTTTTAAATATAGGTTTTTTATCGCAACATAAAAATCAGAGATTAATGCAATATTGTGAAAAGGAAAAAACTTATCGAACAATTAAGGATGTTATCCCGCATTGTACTGAAAAAATAAATAACATTTTTAAAAAATTAAAAATCTCTGCAAAAAAAGAGATTGGACATTCTATCGATTTAGGTGTTGAAAAACAGAGAGTCTTTCTTCAGAAACTTGTGTTGATTGCTGAAAAATATGCATTAAAACAAAACAATAAAATAATTTTGGAGGAGATTAATGATATCAAAAAACTTGCTTTTGGATATGCAAGATGGATGAAAATTAAAGAAGTTTCTAAAATAAAAAATAATGGGATAAAATGGGTTTATGATGTAACAATCGAGCCATATCATACTTTTATTTCAAATGGGATGGTTTTACATAATACTGTTACGATTACGAAGGCGACTGTTCAGGCTACTTTGCGGGCCCAGACTTCGGTTCTTGCTGCGGCGAATCCTAAGTTCGGGAGATTTGATCCGACACAATCAATTCCCAAACAAGTTAATTTGCCACCGAGTCTTCTTTCGCGTTTCGATGCGATTTTTATTATGAGGGATATTCCGGAGAAGACTAGAGATGAGGCGATTGCTATGCATGTTTTGAGTGAGCATAAGCAGGATACGAAACATGATGTTATTGATAAGGAACTTTTGAGGAAATATATTGCTTACACGAAGCAGAAGTATAATCCGGTTTTGACGGATGAAGCGATCGCTGAGATGAAGAATTTTTATGTTGGGTTGCGTAATCAGCCACAGATGGGCGACTTGCCTAATCGTCCGATTCCGATTGGTGCTCGACAGTTAGAGGCATTGGTTCGTTTGGCGGAGGCTCATGCGAGGATGAAGTTACGAAAGAAGGTTACGATTGAGGATGCGCAAGTTGCGATTGCTTTAGTCAAGGGTTATTTGATGCAAGTTGGTTATGATGAAGAGACAGGGCAGATTGATATCGATAGGATAAGTGGGAATCCGGCGTCCGCTAGAAACAAAATTAGCTTGGTTCGTTTGGCTGTTGAGGAATTGGAAAATAGGTTGGGGAAGTTGATTCCGTTGGAAGAAGTTACAAAAGCGCTTAAGGATAAGATGGATGATGCGGAGATTGATGAAGCGGTTGGGAAGTTGTTGAAGTCTGGAGATTTATTTAGACCTAAGAGGGGTTATATTCAGAGAATGTAGGACTCAATCCCAATAATCCTTATAAAGTCAAACTCTTTTTTGTAATTTATGGAAGGAGATGCCGGGACTACTGTTGGTGGTCAAGAAATTAGAAAGAGGAATATTGCATATAAGATGCGGATTGGTGATGTGCTTAAGGGTAAGCCGATGATGGATGAGGGGAAGTTTTTGTTTCTTGAGATGGGGGATAAGAAAGTTGTTAGGATTAATGTTCTTGCGAATTGTGTCGATAAATATATTCAGGAAGGCGAGAAACAATTTGCGTCTTTGACGGTTGATGATGCTTCGGGTCAGATGAAACTTAAGGCTTTTGGTGAAGATATCGGTCCTTTGAAGGAAGTTTTGCAGGGGGATACTTTGCAGATTATTGGAAATGTTCGTGAATGGAATGGTGAATTGTATGTGATTCCGGAAGTTATTAAGAAAGTTGATCCTCGATGGTTGCTTGTTCGGAAGTTGGAGATTCAAAATTCTAGGAAAGATATGCCTGCTGTGGAAAATGGTGATTCGAATTTGAAGAATGGGATTATGAAACAGATTAAAGATGCTGAGACTGATGGGGGGATTGATATTGATACGATTATTATGGATACTGAGGCTAGTCCAGATTTGATTAATGGGGATATTAAGAAGTTGTTAGAAGAGGGGTTGATTTATGAGCCTAGGCCTGGACGGCTTAGGTATTTGGGCTAACGCGAAACCTAAGGTTTCCTTCGTTGTGACCTTCCTCATCTTGGTGAACTTCGTTCACGATATAATGCAAATAAATTTTTCTTAACGTTTCTGTCATGCTTCGCACGACCCTGAAACTAAAAAATTAATTTGCGGAGTTGTTCTTCCAAAGCTAAAAACTAATAATTTCCTTTTTCTGGAATAATGTGTCTGATTCCGCCTCGAGGGTTTTCTACGTCTCCAAAATATCTCGGGATGATGTGCCAGTGAAGGTGGTGGATTGAACGCCCCGCGGCTTCCCCATCGTTTAGTCCGTGGTTATATGCGTCTGGTTTTGTTCGAGTAAGTCCTGGGTGAAGTAATGCTTGAGCGCAATATATCTTGGATTGTTCATTCACAGAGTCTTTGATAAATAAATTATATTTCTCCCATAAATTTGTTGATTCAATTATTCCAATTGTATCTTGGATTGCGGGGAAAAAGTTTTTCCATTCTTCTGAGGTGAGGGCTTGTAGATTAGCAACATGTCTTTTTGGTATAACCTCTGAATGTCCGGGAGAAATTGGAAACCTATCGAATTGGGAATAGAAAAACTCATTCTCATAGATTACTTCGGTGCCCTTCTCATAAATATCGCAGAATAAACATCCCCCCCTCTTACAAGTCGTCAATATCCATATCTAAATCGACATCGATATCTAAATCGTCTCCGAGAATTGCATCTGTTTCAATCCTTCTTCTCGCGCTTATCTGTTTTTTCTCTCGCTGTTTTTTCATCTCTACTAAGTCATTGAGAGTTACATTTTGAAGGTTTTCTCTTCGGGAAAAATCCATTTCGCCCCGGGAAATTTTTTCTCTTGTCCCCCGTTTCTCCTCTTCTAGTTCTTCTAAAAGGGCATCGGTCTCAGAAGAATCTTCTCCCGCAATTTTTTCGCCTACAGATTTTAGAATTGCTCTTTCTTCATCTACAGTTCGTGAAAAGTGAACCTGTTGTCGGTGATTCTTTAAAAGTTTGATTCCCAAAAATGATTCTAGTTTCAAAAATATTTCTTCGAAATTTTCTGGGATTTTTCCTCGCTCAATTGATTGTAATATTTTTGCATCTATTTTTATTAGATTTGAAAGTTGATTTATACTAAGTTTTTTTCTTCTTCGCGCGATATTCAATGTCCAGTAATAATTATCCAAGACATCTTCGTGGAATTGTTTTTTTGGAGGGACTCTTAATTTTGCTAGATTTCCTTGAGTGATGGTTTGATCATCGCTTATCTCTGTTGTGTCTCTTATTCCAGAAATTCTCTCCATTCTCTCACGTACGGAATATCTCTCGTCTGCTTTTTGTAATTGAACTTCAGAAGGCTTTCTAACTAGCGGAACGCCTTCGGATTCGGAACATTCTTCACAAACCCGAATCATTTCAGCTTTTAGAATTCCTTCGAATAGTTTTACTTCGTCGCTTTCTCTTTTACATATCGCACATCTCATGGCCTAAGACCTCCTCGCGATTTGCAATTGTTCATGTTTGGATTGTCAACAGCGAATCGCTCGCCTCCGGCTGTTCTTGTGTCATCAACTTCCCACTGAGATAGTCCGCTACGCTCGGTATTCATAAAATTATGAAAGAAGGGTTATTTTTAAAGAAATATGTAATTGAATGTATATGTTAATTTTTTGGAATTTTGTCTTTGAATACCCAATGAAGGGAACCTAGGAAGGTTATTGGAATTGCTGTAGCGATCCCAGATGCAGTTGCGATATTTGCGTTAATTGCCCCATTCCCTAGGAAATTATTCATTAGAAGGCTCACAGAGAGATTTACTACTATTGCAATGGCATAGACGACTAGATATTTAGTAAATTGTTTTGTTATTTTTCCAGAACGTGCGAGAAAGGTTATGTTACGATTGATTGAAAAATTGAGGGCTAATGCTAATGCTAGAGATAGAATTTTCGAGGGCATGAAAGTTAGGAAAATGAAAAAAATGTTGAAAGAAGCAAGTTCGAGTAAGGCTCCGGAAGCTCCGGCGAAACAAAACGAAAGAAATTTTTTCTTTAACCCCATTTTGATAAAGCGGAGGTTAATTATTTAAAGCTATTGAATTTTCTTAGGAAATGAAACTCTCTGTAATCATTCCAGTTTATAATGAACGCAAGACTGTTGAAAAAATAGTGTCTCGTGTTAAGGTCGCAGATATTGGAGATGTTGAAAAAGAAATAATTTTGGTAGACGATTTTTCTAGTGATGGGACTCGGGAGATTTTAGATAAAATTAAGGGGGTTGAATTATTATTTCATGAGAAAAACCAAGGTAAGGGTTCTGCCCTTAAAACTGGGATTGCAAAATCAACGGGGGATATAATTATTGTTCAGGATGCAGATTTGGAATACTCTCCTGAAGAATATGCGATATTAATAAAACCAATTATGGAAAAGAAAACTAAGGTGGTTTATGGTTCTAGGTTGTTGAAGAAAGAGAATCATCAAGGAAAGTTTATATTTTATCTTGGGGGGAGGACGGTTACATTTTTTACTAATTTGTTATATGGGTCTAAACTCACAGATGAGCCTACTTGCTATAAAGTTTTTCACAAAGATTTGAAACCAATACTTCTTGGGGCGGAAGGTAAACATTTTGAATGGGAGCCCGAAGTCACTGCGAAGCTTATTCGAAAAGGTCATAAAATTTTAGAGGTTCCAATTTCATATGATGCTCGAACCGAAGCGGAAGGTAAAAAGATTGGATTTAAGGATGGATTTCAGGCCCTCTGGGTTTTACTTAAGTGGAGATTTAAAAGTCTAGATAATTAATTGCTCGGCAAGTTTTTAGGAAAGTATTGCTCGCGAATTCTGAATTAAATTTTTTTGAGAGTATTTCGCAAGGTGTTGAAATAAGGGGCTGGGTAGAATCTTTTGTTTTTATACAGTTTTCTACAGTAATGTTTTCATTTGCAATTATTATATAATTTCCAGTTTTCCTTAGTGGGGGATAATTGTCTATTTCTTCGGGAGTAAATTTGTCGTCTATTGTCGGATAATGGTAGAATATAAGCATTATTTCGTTTTGCCTTAGGCCTTCTTCAATTGTATATGGCATGAATCTTACATTCCCTATGTAGTAATTTACTGGGACCCAATGGGGTGATAAAATTTGACATTCGCTTAAGCTGAGGTTTTCTATGCCTTGTGCTGCCTCAAGATACATTACATCTGCATCATCTATCTTGAAATATTGTTGTCCTAGAAGGATTAGAGAGATTATGAAACAGACCATTAAAATAATTGTGAATATTTTCTTGAGAGATTTTTTTCTTAGGTTTTTTATTATGAAAATTGAACCTAGTGTTGAAAAGAAAGCAATTGGTAATGACATGTTGAACATATATCTTATCACCTTGAAGGGGATTGAGTAAATATCGTAGAAGAAAAAAAGGAATATTGTGGCGAATAGAACTTCATATTTGTAAGAGGAAATTTTGTAATCTTTTGAACGGATTAAGAGGACGATTGGAACTAGAAGACCGATAATTAGGAAGGGCAAGAACCAATTTGTAATATTAGAAAGTGATGAAAAGTGGAATGCCTCTACTCGGTCTAATCTTGAGAAAACGTTTAAGTAAAATGCATCGGCAAGGCTAGTGAAAAAATTTCCCCAACGAATTTTATTGAAGATTAACCAGGGGGCCGTAATCAGCAAGAATAGTCCGAGGTTTTTTAGAATCTTTTTTAGACTCCTATTGAAGAAAAGAAATGGGACGAATATTAAGAAGTTGTATCTGCTTAGGAATGCGAGAGCGAGCCAGTGCCCAGAGTTTTTGTTGAGTATAAAATATGCCAGGAATAATTGAAAGAAAGCTAGTGCGAGAAGTTCGGTCCCAACTAAAAGTCCGAAAGCTAATACAAATACGTTTAGGCTGAAAAAGTAAAATAGGAATAATGTTGTTTTTTTTGTTATATTGAATTTATTGAAATATTTTTCATAGAGTGCATCAGAGAGTCTTTTTGTCGAATATAAAAATAGGCCCGAAATTAACAAGATGTAAAGATAGGGGGCAGCTTTTCCTAGAAGAAGTAACGGGGCAAGAATAAAGCTTATCATCGGGGCCCGATAAACTTCATAATAATTACCTCCATAGAAAAGATATTTTGCGTTGATGATGTACGCTGCGAAATCCCATGCGAAATCAAAGTAATGTTGTACTAAGAAAAATAATGTAGAGAGTATGAATAATGTAGTTACTAGGGGATTCTCCAGAAAGAAATTTTTGGTTTTATTAATTAATGCTTTCATTATTCTAGATATCTTTCTATTTCACTGATGTTATCTATTTTTGTGAATCGTTGATCTTCATTTACTATGATTAGCGGTTCTTCTCCCACATTATATTTTTCTTTTAAATTCCCAATTATATTGCTGTCAAGATTCAGGTCTAGGGAGTAAAGCACGAGATTTTCATCATTTTTTTGGTAGACTACTGAAAGAATATTTCCTAATCCTTCAGAATTATCTAAATCTACTTTTTTGTTGGAATAAAAGAATAGGATTGAGTTGATACTTCTATTACATTCTTCGTTTATCACTTTTGTAAATTCAAAGTGTTCTATTTGAACCAGTGTGTAGAATTTTTTTCTGAATATAACTCGGGGATCATTAATTCCGAATTTTTTCTCTAATTGTCCAATCAATTGTCCTTGGTATTTCAAATCTTCAGAAATCTCCTTAAAGCTATCTTCTACACAAATGTCTTTATCAAATAAGCTATACTCTAATTTGTTCTCAAATATCTTATATGAGATTGGGTCCTGAAGTGACGCAACCCTTTCAAATTCTAAATAGGAAATAAAAGTTGACGCCTGGATCACTAAAAAGAATAATACTGTTGCAATTATTAATGCCCAAAGATATCTTTTCTTGTCTTTATATTTTCTGTTTTCCATAAATTTTGTTAAGTAAGTTTATTTATATAATTACCTCCAGACAATCTTTCTATTGAATAGGTTGTAAACAAGAGTCATAACCCACCAAAAACCGAAGAAGATTGGATATAAAATCAAAAAGATGAATAGGCTTATTGAGAGACTACCAGTCTTTCCAATTTTACTTGTCGCATATCTTGCGTAAAAAATCATTAGTCCAATAAATAGAAGGAAAAACCAGATAACTGGATCTGTCAAATAGGTAAAGAATACTTTTTCGAGTAGATATTTATTAAATTCAAGATAACTTCCAAAATAAAAATTGATGCTGATTAAGAAGGAAACTTCTGAGATTATATCGGAAATTCCTCTGATTAACATATAGAAAAGAAAAAACACTGAAAGGAAAATTGATATCCAGGCTATGGGAAGAACAAAAGTCCCAAGGTCCCCATATTTTCTCGAAAACATTTTTCTATACTTAAATGCGTTTTCGATTAATCCTGAATACCATCGCCTTCTTTGAATTAGAAGTTCTTTGAATTTTGTCGGGGCAACAGTATATACTAGCGCTTCTGGACAGTTTTCAATTTCATAACCATGATATTGTATTCTGAAAGTTAACTCTAAATCTTCAGTGATGTTCCCCACCTCATACCCCCCATATTTATCAAAAAAGAATTTTCTATATGCCGAGAATGCTCCAGGGGCGATATGTTCAGCATTAACCGACGCAAAAGCACTTCTTAAAAAAATTCCTAAAAGATATTCTGCATGTTGAATTCTCTGAATTATGCCTTTTGGTTTATAGGGGACCATCGAAGGAGTTACACACATAACTTCGGGTTTTTTAAAAAATCGTGCCATTGCACTTAGGCTGTTTTTCTCAGCATAAGTGTCCGCATCCATTGTTATGATAATCTCGCCCTTTGCAATTTTTAGGCCAGCATTTAATGCCCCTCCTTTCCCAGTATTCTCTTGGTGTATAACCTTAACTTTAATTCCTTTTTTTGTTCCTTCAAATTTTTTTGCTATAGATAGAGATTTATCCTTACTCCCATCATCAATAACGATTATCTCTAATTTTCCTTTAGGATATTTGAGATTTAATGCGGATTCAATTGTTTTTTTGATAGTCTTTTCTTCGTTGAACATGGCAATCAATATTGAAGCTTTTGGAAGTTCTTCGAATTTATACTCGGGGACTACTTTCTTTTTTGCAGAGATCATTGACAAAACGTAAAAACTAATTGCGAATAGACCAATATAGATAGAGAGATAAATGAATATTTCAATGAATTTCATTATTCTTTTTGCTCAGCTTCTGCAGGGCTAGGGTCTGCTGGGAGTTCCTCGAATTTATCCTCTCCGATAATTGAGTCGTTGTTATTATGGACATTGAAATATTCGTAGAATTCCTCAGATAATGAAAGGTCTAATGTGTGTCCGGATTTTTTTGCAACTACGAGTCCGAGGTCTCTGAATTTTCTTATATGGTCATAGGATTTATTTCCTCGGATGTTTATGATGACTGATTGTTTTATTGGTTGTTTGTATGCGATGATTGCGAGGGTTTCTTGTTCGGCTTTTGTGAATTCGGCGTTCCCGGTAGCTAGTTTGTTAATTAGGTAATGATATTTTTCTATGACATCCATTTTCCAGGAATTGCTTCGGTTGATTAGCCTTAGAACGCCCGTAGCATATTTTTTCTCGAGACGATGAAGAATTTCTTTGAGCATGATAGGATTTACATCTGTTAGCATAATTAGTTCTTGTAAGTTTAGAAATCTCCCTGCAATAAAAAGTGCTGCCTCTACTTTTTCTATTGATTCGGTCTCTTTATTTTCAAAAACATTGTCCAGCTCTTCTGCAGTTGATTCCGTAATAATTGGTGAAGAATGTTCTTCATGATGGGCCTGTTCTTCCATGAGATTATATGGTTAAGGGAGTTTTAAAAGATTTAGTTTAAAAGATTTAGTCCGGGACTAAATCTCCTTTTAGGCGTCGCACAGTATGTGCTCTTTAGTCACGGTCGCGCTTAACTTGCTGCGTAACTAAAGTTACTCATGAATCTCAAATCTCAATAGCCCTATTCGCAATTTGCATTTCGTAAGAATATCTTTAATTTTGTTTTGCTCGAAGCGAATTGCTCTATTCGTTCCGAGCAATTCGTAGATTTATTATTTAATCAAATAGCTCGAAACTCACCCATGCCGGCATAGACTAATCGTGAATCTCAAACCTAAGCAATCCACCCATTCCACCTAAATTATCGAATTGGACTCCCTCGGCGGTTTCATTTGTAACAATATGGATTTCAGTTGAAGATGCTTTTGCTAGTTTTTCTAACATTATTACTTTTTCTCGAGGGAGTGATTTGGAAAGGATTAGTTTATCTACAGCCCCCCGATTTAATCGATCTTCGACTTCAGCTTCCCCGTATGCGACTTTGTTCGGTTCTTTTGCTAGTCTCTCAAAAAATAAATCTAAGATTAATCTTTGTTTTGTTATTTCCTGTTCCGCTAAGACGTCCTCACAATTTTCAACTAATTCTTGGAGACCGTGCATTCCAGTTCCTCCGATATCTTTTATTGCGATTACTTTTTCTTTTAGTTTTGTAACAAGTTGTCCTTGTGCCAGAAATTCATCTTTTGTTGGAATTGGACCTCCAACAAGAATTCCTTTTAGTTTTTTATTATCCCAAAAATGTGTCTTCATATGTTCTGCTACTCTCTTGAAGAATTCTTTTGCTGCACTTTCCCGAATACGCGCGAATCTTTGTGCGGAATTATGGACAATTAAACCATTTGCAATAAAATTTTTATCTCCTATGGAAATGTCAATCATGTTTATCTTCTTCTTGGTCTTCTCAATTTTATTAATTTGAATAGGTAAAACTGGGCAGTTATAAAATTTTTCTAATTCCTTAAATAACTTTTTATCTGGGATATTATTTAGGATTGATTTTTTGAATATTTCCTTACTTATCATTCTTTTATCCTGGAAAAAGCCACTAACTTTTGGAAATAGTTTTTTTACATTATAACCATAATCTTCTATAATATTTCTAACTTTTGAACCTGAAATCATTAACTGCCTTACGTTTGATTTGTCTGTTTTTCTATTTATGATATCATTTAACTTGTCTATTTTTACCAGGGAAGAAAATCCTATATTTTTCTTAAATAGTTCCATTGACTTTTTTTCAGTTATATCAATAGTAAATCTTGGATTGTTACTATATGGATTTTTTCTATTATCATACTCTTGTAATGAAGCTATGATTCCGAATCTTAAAAACATTATTTGAATTTGCTGAGCGAAGATTTTATTATTTATTCCCAATCCGATTCCTCTGCTAAGATTAACGTAGCCTTCTGCATCAAAAAATCCCTTAAGAAAAAAAGCTATTATATCGTTGCTGGATCTTAATATCTTATCTGGAACTGTTGAATCTATCGCCTTTTTCAATTCTGGAAATTCTTCATTTATTAGGCGTACTAATGGCCTACTTGTAAATCTTAATTGATGATAATTTTTATCTTCTCTGAATTTATAACTAGATTTGTAATTATAATATCTATCAAACTTCTCTTTATATGTTAAGGCTACTTGCTCATCTTGTTCGAAAAATGTAATTCTTCCTTTTTCTAAACTACTGTCTCCCGCAAAATATCCTATAAATTGGGCTAAGCTTTTATCGATAGTTTTTGGTAAGGATATTTCTTTAGTCTTATATGGTTTGCAGAAATCTTTTAAAAATATTTTAAAATTAATATTTAATAGGTTGCATAAATTTTTTAGAATATTTTTATTAATATTTCTCTTACCTAGTTCTATTAAGGAGATTGCTGTTTGAGTTATGCCCAATTTTTTAGCTATTTGTTTTTGGTGTAACTTTCTATTTAGCCTATTTTTTTTAAGTAATTTTATTCCACCCCTACTAATTGTAAAAGAATTGTAATATTTATTTATATCAAGGATTATTTGTATTGGATTAGTTTTTATTTTTTCTGGAAATACTAACTTATCGGTTATCTTAATTTCTTGTGCCGTTTTTTCTATAATGCCTTTATTTGTAGAAACAAAAAAGAGGTGGTCTTTGCTTGATTCAATTTCAATACGGGGATTTTTTGTAATTATTTTGTAAACTAAGTCTTTTTTTGCATCCCATTGATCTGTTACTTTTGAATCGTTAAGTGATAAATCGTTTAATGAAATACTTTTAACAATATTACCTTTTTTACAATCTATGATTTTTAGTATTGAGCCCGAAGCTAACTGGACTAGGGAATCACTTTTGAGACATTGTCCTCCAGCCCGTGTTTTCCCAGGAATTCCTGAAGTCATGTTTTCTAATAATTTAATATGTTTTCCATCTAAAAGTCCAATTGATGCTTCATTCCTTTCAATAATCAAGAGACCATAAACTTCATCAGTTTCTAGCATTTCTTTGAGAGGTTCTAAAACAAATGTTTGGTCACAACGGTAAATTTTAACCTTTAATTTTTTTGGAGGTTCAATTGCCCAAACTTCTAAACTTTCTTTTCCACCAGCCATAGTTACATTCCCGGAAAATACAGCAAGTCCATTTGGAGGAGTTCTTTCAATTTCTTTCAATTTTCTAATCGCCCGTTCTAAGGCATTAATAACATTTTTCCTTGTCCCGGTAGATTTGATATTTGTCGCCGTTCCTTTTTCATCTTCTAATTGTTTTGTTGTTTGAGTTAGCGTAGCTCCTGACGGGATTAATACCGTGATTAACTCGGTGTGTTTCCCCCGGTATCTTTCAAGCTCTTCAACGAGCGATTCAAGTTCATATTTTTGTGCTTCATTCATATTATATTAATTAGAAAGGGGTTTATTTAGTTTTGCGAGGTCAAATATTATGACAGGCTTTTAGGTCTTTCTCGAATGCAGATAATTCTTTTGGAATCTTTATTCCTTTAATTGGATTTCTAAGGGAGATTCCTTTTTCTTTTTTGGTCTTCCAAACTTTACTATTGAATTCAACTAGGAATTCTATTAGACTTAAATCTGATTTTCCTGTTTTTGATTCTGGCCACTCGGCACTTAATAAATCGATTCCTTTTTCTTTTGCAAGGACTGAAGTTATCTGGGGGATTATTGGGTACAGAAGAGTTATGAGTCTTTCTAATAAAAAGTGCAGTGTGTATCTTGCCGAGGCGGATTCTTCTTTTGTGAAATTCTTTTCTTCATTGTAGGCTCGATTTTTTACTAGTTCTATATAGTTCGATGCAAAAACATCCCATAGAAATTTTCTTAATTCTTGAGTGGGATGGTTGAAGTCGTAGATGCTGTAGGCTTTGTCGGATTCTTGTGTTAAGATTTCTATATAATCGAGAAAGAGCTGGTCTAGATTTGTAACTGCTGGTTTCTTTTTCGGTTTCTCAAACATCATTACAAATTTTGAAACATTCAATAATTTATTTAGCGATTTTCTTTCGGCCTTTATCTTTTCTTTGGAGCAAATAAAGTCTCCCTTAGATAAATCTCCCTCGGTTGCGGCCCAGAGTCTCAATGCCTCTGCTCCGTCTTCTTTTAAGATTTCTTGTGGGTCAATTATGTTTCCCAGAGATTTTGACATCTTTCGCCCATTTCCATCTAAGATGTGTTGGTGAATCCAAGTATCTCTAAAGCATGCTTTTCCAGTTTCTAAAAATCCTCGGAGAATCGTGTAGTATAGCCAAGTTCTTACTATTTCTTTTCCTTGAGGCCTCAATGTTGCAGGATATGCTTTTTTGAAAAATGTATTATCTGATTTGTACTTTAGCATGTTAAGTTCAGAGATTGAAGAATCGAACCAAGTGTCAAGAACTCTTTCTTCGCCTTTCCATTTGTTTTTGGGATAATCTGCAACGGTTCCAATAATCTTTTTTGATTTTGTATCAATTACCTCGGAATTTTTTGGAGGGGCCTGTCTCCAGGGTTCGGTGTAAGTTCCTAATGGGGCTAATGCAATTAGACTTTCAGAATACCATAAAGGCACAGGGGTAGCGTAATATCTTCTTCGGGAAATTGGCCAATCGATTGAAACAGATTCAATCCAGGAGTCTAATATTTTCTTGGAATTCTTCGGATAAAAGTTTATGTCCTTAATAATTCTCTTCATGTCTTTTTTGAAATCTAATTGTTTTAGATAAAATTCTGGCATCTCTATAAATTCAATTTCCGCCTTCGACCTTTCAGAGATGGGTGTTCGATGGGTAATTTGTTCTTGTTTTACAAGCAATCCTTTTTCTTTTAGTAATTCAATAATTTTTTCTCTTGCTTCTTTAACTTTTAGTCTTTCCAGCACCCCGGCTTTTTCGTTCATCTTTCCATCTTGCCCGATTGCAATTTTTGGGATTAACTTCATTTCTCTGAAAAATTGGATATCGGATAAGTCTCCAACTGAACACATCATAACTAATCCTGTCCCTTTGTCGATTTGTGCGAGAGAGTGTGCCTTTATTGGAATCTCTTCTTCGAATATCGGAGAAATCACGGTTTTTCCTTCAAGATGCTTATATCGTTTATCTTTAGGATTATAAATAACCATCCCACAGGTCGCAATAAGTTCAGGTCTTGTTGTTCCGATTATAACCTCTTCTCCAGTTTCCTTGACTTTCCATTTTATATCATTGAAGGTGGAATTTATTTCTTCATAATCTATTTCGGAGTCGGCAATTGTCGTTCGGAGTTTCGGGTCCCAGTTATTGATTCGTGAGTCTTCATAGATTAATCCTTTTTTGTAAAGTTCGATGAAGGTTGTTTGCGTTAATGTTCGGTATTCTGGCGAGTCGGTATTATATATTGCTCCGATTTCTTTTCCTTCTTTGTAGGAAGAAAATGAGATTCCAAGTTTCGCAAATGAATCGATTGATTCGGCAGAAGACTCGCTTAAGAGTTTTTCGCAATATTCTACGAATTTTTCTCGACCGACTTTGAATGGAGAAACTTTGTATTTCTTTTCTGCGGCCATCTCAATTGGGAGTCCATTTCTGTCAAGTCCTAATGGAAACAAAACTTCCTCACCTTTCATTCTCCTATATCTCGCAAAGAAATCCATGAAGCAATAGGTTACTGCGTGGCCCATGTGGATTGGGAAATTGATGTATGGGGGTGGAGTATCAATTGAATAGATTTTCTTTTTTGTTTTTGGATTGAATTTGAAAAGTTCTGACTTCTGCCAGTTCTTGGTAATTTCAGATTCTATTTCAACATTCCAGTTCTTTATTTCTGATAATTTAGGCATACCTAATGGAACGGGAAGTTATTTAAAAAAGTGTTGATTGGGTATTTTATGGTAAAGAAGCTTAGGATTTTGGCAGCAGGGGATTTACACGGAGATATAGGGATTGCAGAAAAATTGTCGGATAAAGCCAAGAAAGGTAAGGTTGATTTAGTGGTTTTGGCAGGAGACATCCACGGATATTGGGGTAATGATGGAGACATCTTGGGGCCATTTAGAAGGGCTAAACAAAAAGTCATTTTTGTTCCGGGAAATTTAGATTCTGCAGAGGATCATTTGATGTTGAAGAAAGATGCGAAGAGTATTCATAATTATTATGTAACTTATGGTGGTGTAGGTATTGCAGGAATTGGAAGTGCAGATTGGAAGATGGAGTTGGATGAAGAAGACTTAAATGAGATTAAAAAAAATTTCGAGAGAATGAAACCTAAGAAAAGAATTTTAGTTTCACATTTACATGCGGAAGGAACCGGGGCAGAATTTTCGGGGATTGCGGGTGATAAAATCTTGAGAAAGGCAGTTAAAGATTTCAAACCAGATTTGTTAATTTCTGCACATATTCATGAAGCTGAAGGAATTGAGGACCGAATTGGAAAGACGAAAGTAATCCAGGTTGGTCGAAAGGGTAAGATTATTGAGATTTAAAGTCCTTCCAGATTTGGCTTGTTTGAGGACCTACAGAATCTTTATATTTTCCATTATAGAGATTTATTTTTCCAAGGGTTTTCCAAAATAACATTTGACCTATTTTCATCCCAGGATAAATTTTTAGTTTGTGAATCGAATGAAGTTCTAGAGTCCATTGTCTCTTGAAACCTATGTCGCCGAGCCCAGAATTAAGATAAATGTAAAGCCCCAGTCTGCCAATTGAACTTCTTGCCTGCATTGTTGGAACAAAATAGTCTGAGCCCATTTCTTCGAGAGTATGACCTAGATAAAGCTGATTCGGTTTGAGAATATAACCGGTTTTAGGAATTTTTATTTCTTTGAAGTCGTTTATTTTTGCAGGATCAAGAATTTTTTTTGAATAAATCTTTAGGATATCTCCAAGCCGAAAATTGTAACTATTAGGATTTAAGTTCTCTTTAATAAATGGTTTGATATGAATTCTATTTCTTTTTACTTGCCTCAAAATTTCATTCCCTGTCAATATCATCGCAATACCACTCCAGCTTTATTTTTCCATCAGGATGCAGAATTGGGTTTTTATTTTCACAGGAACATGACCTAAATTCAAATTCAACTTCTAAACCTTTAAGGAAAAAAACAGGGTTTTCATTATTTAATTCAAAATCTTGGAGGTCTAATTTATGAAAAAACTCTTCTGTGGAAATATATTCTTCTTCGGGCAAACCGTCGAAAAGTTGTCTTACTACGACTTTTTTCGCACCTAGATTTTTTGCCCAGTTCAAGTATTCCTCAAAATCTTTGACATTGGATATTCCGGATTTATGTAATAGGAGAGAGAACTTAAGCGAATATGGAATCTTTTTGATATTTTCTGCAAGGCAGTCCACCCCCATGATTTCTTTATTTGATTCGTCAGAATAGTGCGCTCGAGAAATGCAAACAAAGTTTAAGTTTAGGTTAGGGTCTAGTAAATCTAATTTTGAAGCATTGGTATAAATCTGAGTTTTAGCAACTTTTGAACATTCTGCTATAATCTCATTTATTTTAGGATGAAGAAATGGTTCTCCTCCCCCAGTTATTTCAATCTCGTTAGGGTTTACTATCTTCAGTTTATCTTTTAAGTCAGATATTTCCAGAAATTCCTTGCCACATGTTTTTCGTGATTTGGTGATGCAATATTTACAAGAGGCATTGCAGCAAGTTGCTACGGGGATGACATATAACTTCATTTAACCATCTCCTTGACTTTTTTAATCAACTTGTCTAATTCTTCGTAACTTTTGGATAGATAAATTAAGTAATGGTGATTAGACAATTCTTCGATAAATAGTTCTCTTGATTTTTCTAATTCAGAATACTTTATTTGTTGAGAGAAATTCCTTGAAGAATGCCTATCTTGGAGAGTCTCTATATTTGGACAAGCAAAGATTATCAGACCGTTTATCTCAAGAATCTTATCTAAAACTTCTTTTTCATTTTTCTGAAAGGAAGTCCCATTTCTCCACAATTTTGAGTAAACTTCCTCAGAGATATGGCTTCTATCGAAAATTATTTTATCTGCGAAAGCATATTCCTTAAAATATCTTGTAAACTGGTCGCATTCAATATGGTGTAAGGATTTTGAATCCCACCTAAGTGAATTTTTTAATTGATTCACCAAAGTACTTTTTCCTGAACAATCAGGCCCCTCTATAATTATTCTTGTGAGCATATTATCTTAAGATAGGATTTAGTTTCGAGTTCGTGGTTATCTAGCTTTAATTCTCTTAGAGTTTGTTTTATCTTTTCTGGAGGCCCTTCAACTTCAATATAATAATCATCCCCCCCTAGAATATCTAAGGAGATAAGACATTCATTTTGAGAAGTATTTGCTCGACGTTTTCGGTAAGAAATAGTCTCCACTAAGCCTAAATTTTTGAAGAATTCTTTTAGTGTTGTAAGGCTAGATTTTGTTTCAAATTCTATTTCAGTTCTTGAGTTAAATTCTCCTTTTGCGGATTTCTTTAAAGTTATAATTTTTTTCTCATTCTCTTTTCGAATTCTTACAAATCCTTTTGGGAGTTCATATAAAATATTTTCTTGAACAAAGAAATATGGTCTTTTGAATTTATTAACAAAGTTTTCAAACTCGTCTTTTGTGATTTTTATCTTTGCTTCGGTTTCAATCATTTGACATTTCCTCTAATTTTGATAAAATAAAGTCCGCTCGTTTAGATATGGATTCTTTTACTGTTCTCGCCGAAAATACAGGAACTGGAATTGAGTTAAAGCCTTGTTTTATGTAGAATTTTTTTACTAGCGCGTAGATTTTTTGAGCTTCTTCCTCGTCGGATTCTATTCTTGTGTTTGTTTTTTTGAAGGGTAAATTCTCTAATTCAAATATAAAATCATATCTTTGTGAAAGGGTGGATTGGTCAGCAAAATATTCCGGGATTTTTCCACAGAGCGTTTCAGTATAAGCGTAACTGTCCATCAAACATCTATCCTGGAATACTAAACCTTCATAGGAATCTTCAAGTGTTTTTTGTAGGGTGTATATTAATTTTTGTCTTTTTTCCCATTCTTCTAAATTGATTTTTCTAGTTTTCCTTGAGTCTAAAACGATTGTTGGAATTTCATGTCCGACCTGATAACCCCTATCCCTAAGACAATTTACTACCGAGGTTTTTCCAGAAGACGACCTTCCCAAAATAACCACCCTCTTTGCTTTTTCGTTCATTTTAATTCTTTCCTTAACTTTTTAAGAAGTAATGAAGCATCTGCTTCATCAAGGCAACCTGCCAATCTTAAAGAGTAATAATCTCAGGGGTAGTATCTATTCCCTTCTCGGTCAAAATTAATTAGCTTGGCCGTAACAAAATCAATAAAGGCGTTATAGGTCCCCCGATAAATACTGGAGTTCAGAGCGAGAAGATGCCTTCCATAAAATCCGGCATAATTGTCTGTTCCTAATTTGTTGTCCACTTGTCTGGCTAAATCTGGAATTTGATTCCATAAATCCTTTTGGGAAAAAATGTAATCCTTAACTTCCCCGACAATTTCTCTTTCAAACTTTTTAACTCTCTTTTCTATGCTCCCCTTTTTATTTTCTTTTCCCATACTAGCTTATGGAGTTGTATTTTTAATGACATTTACGGTACAAAATCTGTCCATGGTGTTGTATAAGTTTAAATAATTAAAAATCTTAGAATATTCATGTTGAATGGCGAGATAGTGAAAAAAATTGAAGATTTTGTTTACGTAAAACCTCGGAGTATCCAAGAAATTTCTGAGTACCTAAAGAATAATTGGCGGACTGCCGACAGATATGTTGAAGAAATTATTAAAGAATATGGAACACTTGATAAGAGAGTTTTTCGAGAAGGAACTCGAGGAGCATTAAAGATTGTTTATTGGGCAAGTGTTGAAAAGATTAGTAATAGTGTTTTCCAGGAAGAACTTGAGCAGAGAATCTTTGAAGGGGAAAAACGAGACGACTTTGCCGCATTTGATATTTTTCAACATATTCCTGATAAGAACAAGGAAGTTTGGATGAAAGTTGCTAAAGATGAAATTATCGCCGGGAGACTTAAGGAATTTAAGAAATTTTTGTTACAAGCAAAAAAACAGATTCTGTTCTTTTCTGGGAATCTTTCATTTATTAATTTTGATGATGGTGAGACAAATGTTTTTGATGTTCTTGAAGAATTGGTCCAAAAAGGGATTAATATCAAAGTTCTTTGTAGGGTGGATATTGTTGGAAAAGAAAATATAAGGAAGATGTTATCTCTAAATTTTAAATATGGAAAGGAATTAATTGAAATTCACCATCGTGAACAGCCACTTAGAGCAACCATAGTTGATGGAAAACTGATTAATCTTAAGGAAGTTAGAGTCCCGGGAGAACGGGGAGAACTTAAAAATAAAACAATAATAATTTATACCTTAAAAGATAAAGATTGGGGAGAATGGCTCTCGAAGATTTTTTGGAAAATGTTTTCGCAGACGATAGGGAGCAAAAAAAGGCTTGAGGAAATTGATAAGTTAAGGTGATTTAATGAATATTGATTTGCAAATACTGCTTGATAAAATGCTTGAAGAAAGTTTAGAGAAAAAAGGGATTGTCGCGATACAACCTGGGGAGTTTTGCGATTTGTTGATCAATGCGGATTCTTTTGAGATTTATGGTGTGAAGTTGAATCGAAAAGTTATGTTAAAAGATCGGACACTAGGATGTACTTATCCAGGATATACCCACCTATTGAAATACTCTGGGAGAACTTTTTCATGTTCCACAAGTGTTGAAATTAGTGATGAGTAAATAACGTAATATTCTTATAGTGTGGGTTTTTGTTATTACTAATGGCTAAGGAAAGGAATGCAACTTTAATTATCACAGAAAAGCCGGCAGCTGCGGCAAAGATAGCGGCTGCGCTTAGTGGGGCTACTGATGAGAAGATTACGAATAAAGACAAGGTTTCGTATTATGAATTTTATAAAGGTTCAAGAAAATATATTGTTGGTTGTGCGGTAGGTCACCTTTTTGGAATTCAGCAAATTGCTAAACGAGGGCCATTTCCTAATTTTGATGTTGAATGGCAGCCGGCATATCAGAAAGGTGGCGGAGCTTTTACTAAAAAATATTTGATGGTTTTGAAGAAGTTGGCGAAAGAGTGTGATGAATTTATAGTGGCTACGGACTTTGATGTTGAGGGGGAAGTTATTGGGTGGAATGTTGTAAGATTTATTGCTAAGCAGAAAGATGCTAAGCGAATGAAATTTTCTTCATTGACAAAAGAGGCACTTGATGAAAGTTTTGAGAATCTTTTACCTACGCTGAATTGGGGTGCGGCGATTGCTGGAGAGACTCGACATTATATTGATTGGTTTTACGGAATTAATTTATCACGGGGTTTGATGAAAGCACTTTCATCTACCGGGACATTTAGAATTTTGTCTATTGGTAGGGTTCAGGGTCCGGCGTTGAAAATTGTTGCAGATAGGGAAAGAGAAATTGAGGCATTTGAATCGGAACCTTATTGGCAAGTTTTTTTACAGGTCAAGGATAAAAAGAATCAGAAGATTGAAGTTAACCACCCGAAAGATATTTTTAAAGAAAGTGAACTTTTGAAATTTAGGCATTTGAAGGGGAAGAAAGGAGATGCAATTACGACAATAAAGAAAGAGGGGGTCGCGGTGCCGATTCCATTTGATTTGACAACATTACAAATTGAGGCTTACAAGAATTGCGGTTATACCCCCACCCAAACATTGCAAGCGGCACAGAATCTTTATCTTGCCGGAGTTATTTCTTATCCAAGAACTTCAAGTCAAAAATATCCGGCGGCGATTGGCTATGAAAAGATTTTGAAGCTTTTGAAAAAATATACTACTGTAGTGAAGTATGCAGTTAATAAAAAACCTAGTGAAGGAAAAAAGGAAGACCCGGCACATCCAGCGATTTATCCGACTGGAGAATCAAAGAAAATTGCAGAGAGAGATAAAAAGATTTATGATTTGATTGTTAAACGGTTTATTTCATGTTTCTGTGAACCGGCGAAAGTTGAGAATAAGAACATAAAGGTTATTGTTAATGGATTAAATTTTACTACTCGTGGTGTGCAAATTAAAGATAAAGGTTGGATGAATGTTTATCCGAGTTCGATTAAAGAATCTGAAGTTCCGACGATTGATGGGGAAGTTGATGTCTTGGAAATTCGGACGGAAGAAAAAGAGACTAAGCCTCCGAGAAGATATTCCGCGGCTTCGCTTGTTAAGGAATTGGAGAATCGAAATCTTGGGACAAAGGCTACTCGTGCGGCGATTGTTGAAACTCTTTATTCTCGGGGTTATGCTCGAGAGAAAAGCATTGAGGTTACTGAACTAGGTCTCCGAATGGTGGAAACTTTAGAAAAATATGCTCCAATTATTTTGGATGAAGAATTGACCCGTAAGATGACCGAAGAATTGGAGGAGATTGAAGTTTCTAAAAAGGATCTTGAGAAGAAAGAAAAGAAAGTTTTGGATGAAGCTAAAACTACTGTGATTAAGATTGCAGAAGATATGAGTAAAAATTTGGAAAAGATGGGCCAGAATCTCGCGGATGCTAATGCAGTCGTTTGGGAGCAAGAGAAAGAGGCAAATACTATGACTGAATGCCCAGTTTGCCATAAGGGGAACCTTAGAGTTATGTATGGGAAAAGATTTTCAAGATATTTTGTTTCGTGTGATAATTACCCGGAGTGTAAGACGATTTATTCGCTACCACCCAAGGGCATGATGAAACCTGCTAGGATGTCAAAGAAAGCTTCAGAAGAAGCCGGACTTGAGGAAGGTGCTTTAGAGATGTGTGAAGAATGTGGGTTCCCAAAGGTTGCTGCTTTCAAGAAAGGTGGTGCTCCTTGGAGGTTTTGTTTTAATCCTTCTTGTAAGACTAATGAGGAGTTGACGAAGAAGAAAGAAGATTTTAAGGCGAAGTTAGCAAGTGGGGAGATTGAAATTGATAAAGAAGGGAAGGTTATTGATCATGGTAAGGAAGAGAAGGGGGAAAAGAAGGTTGTGAAGAAAAAAGGGAAGAAGGAATAGAGTATAATAATTTTTAAAAAGAGCTCTAGTATTGTAATTTAATGGTTGATAATTTGGTTGCAAAGCTCTCAGCTGTTGAGGCGCTTAATAGAAAGATTTCTCAGCAAGAGGGTATAATGGAAAGTGCAAAAAGAATATTATTTTCTGAAAAGGGTAATTTGCTACAGGAAGTTGCTTCTGCAAAAGAAATTATGTCCAGCGGGGCTCGATTAGATAGTAGAACTGAAGATTTTTGTTTTTATCATTTCGGGGCAGGATGGAAGGGGGCGGTTCCTTTGGTTGAAGAGTTTGTGAATGAGTTAGATAAGTATTCTGGGCAATTAATTTTAGAAAATTTTGTGGGTTCTAATTGGACCAGTAGTAGAATTGGACCAGATAGTGCAGGAAGAGATAATAGAAGTATTATTTATGGAAGACTCTTAGAAAGTCCTTATGATATTGAGATGCCTTCAAGAGAACTAGTTGCAAATGCATCCACTTTGAAAAGATTTTATGAAACTGCTGGTTGGGAGGATTTTCGAAGAGATTCTATTAGATTAAATAATTTTTTTGAAACTTTTTTGAAATTAAGAAATGATTATGTTAAACCTGAACGTGCCTTTAGCGGAATTAATTTTATTGGGGAAAGACCTGGTGGAATTTATATTGATATCAATTCTCCTCCATCCCCACAAGAATCATATGGGGGGTCAAGAACTTATGACTCCGAACCACATGTTTCTTTAATTATTGGGAATAAGGCAGTTAAGCATTATTTAGATGGACAAGATTTGAAAGTTACTACGAAAAGCGTTAGAGATGCTGGGACGCCGGTTATTTAAAATAATCCTCTTTTCCTTATTCCAATATTAATAATTTCAAAAGCTAATTCTTTAACTGGAAGACTTCGGTGTTTTCGCAGGACGAGTTTTCTTTTGCCTCGAAAGTTTTGTAGTTCGATTAAGCATTTGCTCCAGTATTTTAGGAGGTCGCCGCCGACCATAGAGACTTGTTTTTCTAGGTTTTGGTCTTCGGGATTCTGAGTAAATGTTGAATAGACTTGGTTTGTTACGAGGACGGGGATGTTTTGTTTTCTTGCGATTTCGTTTAGGGTTCGGAGTTGGTTTGCTAGATTTCTATTTATTGCGGAGATTTTTTCGTTGTCTTTTGCTGTAATCGCATCGCCGAGTTCTAGTCGATAGAGCATTGCTATGGAGTCTATAATTATTAATGAAACGTCTCCTTTTTTTACATGATTTAGAAGTTTTTGGAAAGATTCTTCTTGTTCTTCGAAGGAAGTCGGTTTTAGAAGGAGTATGTTTTGTAAATCTCTTTCGATTTCTTCTTTTGTTCCTTGATGAACTTGTCTGAATCTGTCTGAAGAAAATCCCCCCTCAGTATCCATAAAGATTACCTTGTTGCCTTTTCGCGCCTGGGATGTTGCGACCATTATACAGAAATTTGATTTGCCTGAACCTCCCGGGCCATAGAATGTTGTTATTATGTCTGTTTCATAGCCTCCGAAAAGAAACTTGTTTAGGTCGAAACTCCCCGCGGAAATTTTTGGTTCTCTCATTTGTGGGAGAGATTCTTGGGGGTTAAATATATTTATATAGTAAAAAAATATCTAGCTATATGGCAAAAGTCTCCGAGAGGAAGGAACTACTATGGAGAATTTTAGTTTTTATAGTAAGTGGAATAATTCTAGGTGTTTGGAGAGCTTTTATTCAGATTCTTTTTGTTGTTAATTTTGTAATTGTTCTTTTTACAGGTAAGAGAAATAAGGAAATTGCAAATCTTTGCGAGATTTGGAACTCTGAAGCTTATAGGTTCATGAGATATTTAACTTTTGAAACAAATGAACGTCCTTTCCCTTTTACAAACCTGAAAACATTAGGCAAGTTTGAAAAATAAAAATTTATTGTCATAAAGATATTTTATAATTAGTTTAGGATTATTTCAATTTCTTGAAATCTTCTACGGTTTTGTCTATCTCTTTTTCTAGAGTTGTGATGGCGCTTTTCAAAAGTTTCTTAGGATTATCTCCTTCGATATGGAGTATTGGATTCTTAGTTGGATGATCTCTTTTCCACGCAGCTAATTTTGCACCTTCTTTATTCAAATAGACTCTGAGAACTTCTGCGATAGTTAGGCTACCTATCTCAATATCTAATTCATTCTTTTCGTCTTTAAGAATTTTGATTTCCATATATGTAAGGGAGAAAATTGGTTTTTAAGCCTTTTGGAGTCTTAAAAACCTGGTTTTTACCCAGTAGGTAGCTCTGGTGATCTAAGGCTTTTGATTGCTCTTAAAAACCTGGTTTTTACCCAGTAGGTATCTCTGGTGAGCTAAGGCTTTCGGGGGTTCTTAAAAACCAAGGTTTTCACTCAGTAGGTAGCTCTGGTGAGCTAAGGCTTTCGGGTGCTCCCTCCGAGCCATGACCGATTTAGTTCACTTATGTAGGGAGTGAAAGTTATTTTTCTCTTTCATTTAAATTAGGATAATACTCTGATTCCCATTTTCCTTTTTCAAAATTAAGATATATTTGAACTTCTTCATTTGTATCTAATCTCCTTTCTATAACTGATTTACCATTTACGTAATGAACAACCCCAGGTTTATTATTATTATAATTATTTTGACAACTTTTTATTAATCCAATACTTGCAGCAGTCAAAACTACCCCTGTTCAAACAGCCCAAATTAATCCATCTTTTCTTGCCATAATTAATATAATTTAAAAGTATTCATAAATCTTTCTTTTTGTAATCATTTAAAAGTAACATAAAATCCTAATGCCTCCGATGGGCTTCGTACAAAAGGCACTCATTATATAAGATGGGGCATCAGTGACCTCCCTAGAGGGTTGTTTATGCTGGAGAGATTCTTGGAAAGACTTATATATATTTAACCGATTACCTTTAAGATGGACAAAAGAGGAATTTCTGCAGTTGTTGCAACTGTCTTGATTATTTTAATTACAGTCGTGGCGATGACTATTATCTGGGCAGTAATTATACCTTTGATTAATGATAATCTTGGTTTTCAAGATCCTAATGCAAGATTATATGTATCTACCTCAGGGGGTTACACTTTTTATAAGGATGGATGTTTGTATGTTCAGGTTAAGAGGGGAAACGATGATGCAAATATGGCGGGGTTTGAAATTATTCTTACAACTAATGGAAATAGCGAGACCTACAAATATGGCCCTCTTTATGTGCCTGCGCCAAACCAAGCGATAGTGATTAAGATTTGGGTTATCCCTAAGCCAGATTATGTGACTATAGTCCCAATATTTCTTGAGGGAGATAGTCTGAAGCGGGGAGCGGAGTCATCAAAGGTTGAGATTGATGATGGGACTGCTACAGATGTTGGAGGAGATTGTCTTAAGACTCCGATGGCATGCGAAGCTGATAAGGATTGTTATAATGGGGAAATTTGTAAGGATGGGGTTTGTGGATGTGTTGATGGAGAGGTTGTTTATCAGGGAGGATGTGCTAAAGAGATTTCTTGCGGGTTTGATGAATGGGAGTCTGGTAAGACCTATTTATTGGGAAGCGATCAGGTTGTTTCTGAAACATGTTTTAATATAACTCAAAATAACATTGTCTTGGATGGAAATGGTAAGACTATTACTGGAACGGAGAGTTCTGGGAGTAGTACAGGTGTTTATGCTGAGGGAAGAAGCGGATTAACTATAACTAATTTTAAGAATATTAGCGGTTTTGATGGTGGGTGGCATAGGGCAGCGGTTTATCTTGAATCTACAACTGACTCGAGGGTTCAGAATTTAGAAGGATCTGTAAATACTTATGGGGTTCTTTTAATATCTAGCTCGAACAATATACTCTCTAATCTTGTTGTGAGAAATAGTTCTAACACCGGGATTCGTCTGGATTCTAGCTCGAACAATACGCTTTTCAATATCGTTGCAGAGCGGAATTACTTTGACGGTCTTTTTTTATTTGATTCTGATAACAATCAATTAACGGACATTACTGCGAGTTTTGGTTGTGGGAGGGGTATAACAATTCTGTCTTCTTCTGGGAATATTGTAACGAACCTTATTTCTAACTCAAATAAATATTATGGGACATATGTGTTTGATTCTTCCAATAATACCCTCTCTGAGATAACTTCCAATAGTAACCTTCTTCACGGGGTTTTCCTTTATTATGGGTCTAATAATACCTTTAGTTCAATAACTGCAAACTCTAATAGTTGGAGGGGGATTGCTATTAATACTAGCTCTGATAATACCTTTAGTTCAATAACTGCAAACTCTAATAGTCTGGGAGGGATTTCTCTCGATTCAAGCTCAAGCAATAATCATCTTGCTTCAAGTAATCTTTGTAACAATCCTCCTTTGACTAATGATAAGAATGTAGTGTGTGGGAGTTTATTTTTCTCTGATGGGGGGAGCAACACTTGTCCTCTTGCAGAAGGGTCGTTGTGTGGGATAACTTGTACTACTATTTGTTAATAATCTTTAAATTTTGATTATTGAATCCGTTTATGGGGAAAATGTCAACTACCCCGGACTAAAGTCCGGAGCGTGACCTACCAATTCCCAAAACCTAATTCCAATGTTTACTTTGCGATTCCTCAATATAATATCTAACTCTCTCCGTCGTGACACATCCAATGCTTCTAGCAAAATAGCCTTCACTCCAAAACTTCGAACCCCAAAGAAAATTCCTAAAAAGTTCCAAGTGATTTTTTCTCATCATCCTCGACGAGAACCCCTTCAAAAACTGGACAATTTGGCAAGGGGCATAATTTTTGCAGTTCGTTACAAAAAGATGTACATGCTCAGGACCAAACTCCAAGCAAACCAACTCAACATTAATCTCTTTCAATTTCTCGACGAGATAAGCTCTTGTTAATTTCAAAACTTTCTCATTCGCAAAGATTTGTCGTCGGTAAGCAACTGTCAACTGGATGTGATAGTTAAATTCTCCAACTGCATGTGCGTAGCTACGTGTTTCAAATTTCATTTTTCCTCCGATAAGTTTATTTAATTTCAGAAAGTTATAACTACATCTAATCTTACAAAGAAGTAGGGTCAACTCCCTACTTTTTTAAGACTTTTTAGAATATATATTTACCGACGACAAAGTTTGCCAACTAGAAGCACAATTCATCTCCCCACTAAACTAGGGAGATTTCTTGATGCGGCAAACTTTTAAAGATTATTGAGTATCATTTTAATAAATATAAACCTCGACAAAATATGCGACAGCGGTGGGGGCGTTCGTATGGTGTGGAATATCTAACTTATCCTGCTTGTTCCTTCTTTGGTCACCCTTATGACGTGGTCAACAAATCCTTCTATTTTTTCTTCATGACTTACAAGAATTATTTGTTCGGCGTTTAATTGTTCAAAAATATCCCTCATTTTATCAATTTGTTCAGTGGCGAATCCATCTGTCGGCTCGTCTAGTATAACTATGTCTTTTGTTTTTATACTAGAGAGCATGGAATTTAGAACTTGATTCAGAGCCAAACGATAGGCAAGAGCAACGGCAGTTCGTTCCCCCCCAGAAAGAAAATCGTACTCGAGTTCATAATCCTGATTTGAAATTATCGGCGTAAAATCTTCATCAAGCCTCACTGAAAGAGAGTCTGAAACTAGCATTGAAAACCACTCAGAGAATATAGAAGAAAATTCGCTTCGGAGTTTTGCCATGACATTTTTCTCGGTTAGATTTATCATTGCGATGAATTTTTCCTGTATCCAATCTTGTAACCCTCGGAGATAGTTAATTTGTTCTCGGATTTTTTCCTTTTCTCGAATCTCTAACTGAAGCTCCTCTAATCTTTTTTTCAAAATTTCTAATTCTTTATTTTTTGTGGCTATAGAAATTTCATTTGTTTGCACTTCATTTACAATTTTCTGGGAGTCTTGCCTTGCATCTTCGAAAACTTTTTGAGATTGAGAAAATGATTCAGATTGGATTTTTAGTTGTGTAAGTTGTTCTTGTAATGAAAGGATTTCGTTAGAAATCCTATCCAGAACAAATGAATCACTTTTTATCTTTGTCTCAATAGTTTGTTGATGTTCATACTTTATCTTATTCTGCTGAAATAGATTTTTATCATACTCATATCCTTGAACTAATTCTTTTTCTTTTTCAATGTCCTTAAAGAGAGTTTGTTTTTCAATAATTTTTTGTTCGAGAATTCTGTCTATTTCTTCTAAATCAAACTGGGTTCGTTTTGTAATTTTATCTTTATGTTCCTGACTTACTGTTTGAAAACAGGTTGGACAATTTTCTAAGGACATTATTTTTTCTTTAAGTCCTAATGGCGTTTCTTTTTTTGAATCAAGTACAGAAATTTGAGAAGAAATTTCGAGGAATCTGGGATTTTTTTCCTCTAGAATCATCTTATGCTTTTCTAGAAGTTTTAAGACAGCTTTGAGCCTCTCTTCAGAAAAATCTATCTTTTCGTGAATTTGTCTCTGCATTAAGACCATCTCTTTTTTCATCCTTAACTCTAAATCTTTTTTGCCCTGAAGGAGAACTTGAATTTTTATAATTTCAGAATCCAATTCTCTCTTTTTATCAATTAATTTTTGAGTAGAATTTAACTTTTCTTCGGAATCCTGCTTTCTTTTGAGCAATCTCTGATGGTCTAAATTTAGATTATTTGTTTCTCTTGCAAGAATAACCTTTTTTTCATTCTCTAAGGTAAATTTTTCCTTCAGAAGATTTAACTCAGAAGCTAAAACTTCTTTTATTTTAATTGCCTCCTTTACTTTTTGTAATAAAATTTGAGAATTGTCTTTTATTCTTTTATATCTATCAATCCCAAAAATATGTCTCAGGGTATCGAGTCGGACTTCAGGTCTTTCTTGAATAATTGCTTTCATTTCTTCTTGAGGAGTATAAACTGTGAATTTGTATAAAAGATTTGATTTTTTCGCGAATTCTTTTGGGTAATTTAATAAACGAATTACTCTTTCTTTCATTTCTGAAGTCGAGAGTTCCTCTCTCAAAGTTCCTATGGTAATTACATTCGAGTCTTGAGTTATGCCCCCACTACTGCTCTTTTTAATAGTTCTTTCTAAAGTTATTGTGGTTTCTTCAACTTCCATTTCTAAACAGGCATAGGCATTGTCTGTTCCCTGTCTTAAAATCGATGCACCTTTTTGTCCTGGCTGTAATCCAAACAATGCAAATTGAAGTCCAAGTAGGATTGAAGTTTTACCAGAACCGATATCGCCAGCCAGGAGAACAGACCCTTGAGGAAACTCGATTGTAAGATCTTCATAGCTTCGAATATTTTGTATATGGAGTTTTTTGAATAGCATTTTTATTTTTTGGTTTGTCTTGTGGCAAAGCCACGCGTTAAATCCCATCGCCTGTTAGTTGCTGCGGATTTTAACATTAGATGATTTCTGAAAGCTTCAGAATGTTTTTTAATTCGGATAATAATCTATCTTCGAAGATTACTGATCTTTCATCTTCATTTTTTTCTATTGAAAGGGCAGTCATTAGTTGCGGAAGATGTTTTGTAAAGTCCCCAGGATTTTTTTGAGAATATTCTCCGAGAATTCTACGTTCAATATTTTCTACGTTTTCGGTAGGAAAAGAATCTGTAGAAAAATCTGATTCAGGGATTTTTATGGAGGAAATATTTTTTAGAAAAGAGTAAACTTCTTTTTTCTTTACAAAATCTTCAATCTCATTGAAATGGATGTCTCCAGTTTTTCCCTGTTTTAGTGTTCCTTTTAATTTAAGGAGGACAATTTTATCTCGAAGATTTAATTTATCAAACTCGGCAATTATCTTTTGTGTTGCGGTTAGACCATCTTCTATTTCTATCTCCACATAAGCGATTTCCTTTAGTGGGATTTTAATGCTTTGAGTTCGGGAGATTCCATTTTGAATTTCAAATAATTGGAAACTCCCATAATTTAAATCTGCTAACTCTTGAAAATTGTTTGGGAATGTTGGTCCGGGATAAACATAGTAAGAATTTGACTCTCTAGCTTCAAATGGTTGATGTATATGTCCCATAGCGTAATAATTCGCAAGAGGAAGTTTTTGCTTTTCGATGGAATCCATTGGGATCGTTCCGATTACATCTTTGATTGTCGTATGAATCATAAAAATCGTGAATGGATGCATTTCACTAAGGTAAACTTTTCTCAGGTCTTCTATTTCCATTCCAGACTTTCTTCCAGGATACCCGTAAATTGCAATGTCTTTGTGAAGGTGTGGCTTTAATTTTATCCTTCCGTCTTCTTCGGCTTCCCAATCTTCTACATTTTTGCAAAAACCTGCTTTTTCTAGAACGTCTAAAAAGGTTTTTCCAGAAGCTGAAAAATCATGAGAGCCTGCGATTAGATAAACTGGGATTCCTGCATCATGAACTTTTTTGAATTCTGCGAAGGAGTCTTTTAATATCTCTATTGGAGGATATGCTGAATCAAATAAATCCCCTGAAATTAAAATAAATTCTACTCTTTCTTGAATACATCGCTCTATTACTTTCTGGAAAGATTGAAAATTCAATCTCTGTAACTCTTCTTGTCTCCAGCTTCCCAGATGACAGTCTGCAAGATGTGCAAATTTCATAATCTCAAATATCTCCCTATTTTCATAATTCTTGAAATTCTGAGAGATATTTAAACATAGTTGTGTTTTAATGTGTATTATAGTCTTGTGGCAGAGCCACGCGTGAAAATCTTCATTATTTGATGAAAATTGCATTTACAGTAGACAAGTTAATTAAGAGAACTCTAGGATTAATAGTTCCTCAAAAGGAATCTTCTCTCGAGCAACGAAAGTTGGATGAAACTTTTTAATTCTATCCTGGGGAGTTAGACTAGAAATTAGTAAAAATATCTTTCCATTTTTGTTGAGATGTTTTTTTGCTTGCGTTAAAAATTTAATAGAAATTTCATCCCCATATTTTCCACCAGTTGTCGCAATCTGAGAATCTTTAGGCTCTCTTGGGTCCATTGGGAGATAGGGTGCATTAAAAGTTATTAAATCAAAATTCTCAGGTATTTTAGAAAAGAGATTTGTTTTTATCGCACTAAATCCCTTTTCTTTTACAATTTTTATCGCATCGGGATTTATATCTGCGGACAGAATATTTTTCTTGTCTAGAAATTTTGAAGCAGTTTCTGAAAGAATCCCGGACCCAGTTCCCATGTCTAAATAAGAATTTATTTTATTTTTAGAGAGATAATTTTTTAAAAACTTAGAAAAGAAATATGAATCTTCTGCAGGTTGATAAACTTGGGCCATTTTAACCCCCAAACCATGAGTTCCAGAATAGTCCTAACACACCCGCACCTATAAGTATTAGTGAAGAAATTATGATTATGATTATGATTAAAAGTTTAGAGCTTTTCTTTGGTTGTATAGTAGCTTGAGCAGAGGATGTAGGGGGGAGCATTGCTGAAAAACTTCCTCCGGGTTTTCCGATAGGAGTTGTAGCTGTTGGAGTCGATATCAGCGCAATTCCTTGGGGGAGTTTTTGCACTGCAGCGGCTATTTCCTGAGGCTGATAACCTGCATTTAAAAAAGTTTGTTGAGCCTTTGCTATACTCTCCCCCCGTTCAATAGCATTCCTTAATCCTCCAATTAATTCTTTTTCTCTACCTTGGTCAAGAGGTCCTACAATTTTAACACCTGCCCATCACCCATGAGATGACATTGTTTTCCTAATTTATATCCTAACTCTGCGACCAAATCCGCCATGGGCTGGGTTTTATCCAACCCCCCGTGCGCGGGAATAACATGTTGGGGATTCACTATCCTCATTATGTCTCGGAGATCTTCTCTTCCGGCATGACCGGAAACATGAGCATCCCTAAAAATTCGGGGTCTGCTTTTCTTTAAACGAGATTCCATTTTTGCGAATTGTTCTTTATTGACTTCCGTAGGAATTACACTTGAAGAGAAAACAATATTATCGTCTCGATTCAATTTAAATGGAAGTTGATGTCGAGAAAGTCTTTCTAAAATTGATCCAGGTTCTCCTTGATGCCCGGTACAAACAATCATGTAATCTTTCCTTCTCCTTTCAACATGATGCAAGGTTTTTTCAACTTGTCTCCGGTATTTTGATATTCGAATATCGTTAAGAAATGGGGCGATGCCCACTCTTTTTGCAGCCGACGAATATTTATCGAGGCTTCTTCCGAGAAAAACTACCTCCCTATTTAGTTTTTTCCCGAATTCTACAATTGATTTGAGTCGTGCTATATGTGAGGAGAAAGTTGTTACAATCATTCCGGCGTGTCGATTTTGGATTGTTAAAAGAACTTCTTCTAAAAGTGATCTTGCGATTTTTTCTGAAGGGGTTTTTCTTTCAGAACCAGAATAAAGAGAATCGACTACGAACGCTAAAACTCCTTCTTTGGCTATCTCCCTTAATCTTTTGTAATTTGGTTTAAGCCCAAACACGGGGGTGTCATCTAATTTGAAATCGTTGGCGTAGAGGACTGCACCCTTGGAAGTATGGATTGCAATCATGAGACATTGAGCTGTCGAGTGAGTTATGCTTATGAAATCTACTTTATATTTTTTCTTTTTTCCTTGCACATAGAAGGTAGTGTTTGGTTTTATTGAATAAGTTTTGTTTCTTAAGACAATATCGTTATCTTGTAATAAGGAATTTAAGACTTCTATTGTGAATGGAGTTCCATAAATTGGGGCGTTGTATTTGTCCGATAAAAATGGAATTGCTCCGATATGGTCTAAATGGGCATGACTAATAAACTGGGCACGAATCTTATGACGAATGTTGTTGATTACAGAATCTTCGGGAACTGCTTTTATGGATTTTAATCTTCGTTCAGTCATCACTCTGTCTCTTTCTTGCATTGAAACAATTGCGGGCAAAAAAAACCCTTCATCGAAAATAAATGCGTCTTCTTCGAGTTCAACTACAACCATATTTTTCCCAACTTCCGAGAATCCGCCAACTGTATGTATCTTCACCATCTTCCTTGAAAAGGGAAGGCCCTTGAAGTTTTTAAAGATTTACTAATAGTTTAGTAATGTTTTTAATTGGGGTGGGGTTAGTTATTTGATGGATAAAAAGAGATTGATTGGAGTGGTGATTGATGGCGCATAGATTTGTTAAGTGGGGAGTTTTTCTCTTTTTTGTTTTGAGTGTGGGTGTTCTTGCTGCGCAAACAGATAATTTTCTTGAGAATATTACCGGGAATGTTGTGCTTTCTGAAGAAGTAACTGAAGAAATTGGGGAAGTTATTGTTGTCTTGAAAGACCCTGTTGAAGAAGGTATTGTTGCAATGGGAGATAAATCTGAAGAAGAATTGGGAAAAGAGTTAGAAATTATCAGAGAAGAGGTTATTGGAGATTTGGGGGTAAATGGTACAATGAATTTATCTTCTGGAGGATTTGTTGCGGAAGTGAATGAAAGTGTTTTGAAAGATTTGGAAGAAGACCCGAGGGTTGCCTTTGTTGAGCCGGTTCGTTATTTTGATATTTCACTTTCGGAGGCTACGGCGATTATTAATGCAAGCGATACTTGGAGGTTGAATATTTCTGGACAGAATTTGACGGGTTCATACGAGACTGTTTGTGTTATTGATACGGGGATTAATTATTCTCATGTCGATTTGGCTGGGAGAAACATGACTGCTTGTAATCTGGATTGTATCAATCAGGTTTGTGTTGAGAATTGTTCTGAAACGGATTTGAACGGACATGGAACTCATGTTGCCGGAATTGTTGCGGCATCTGGAGTAGTTACAGGTGTTGCTCCGGGTGTGAATTATATTGGAATGAAAGTGTTCCCCGATGCTAGTAGGTCTGGAGCAACAACTACGGGAATTAAAAGTGCGATTGATTGGTGTGTTGATAATTCAGAGACGTATAATATTTCGGTGATAACGATGAGTTTGGGAACTGCGGCTCCGCTTGTTTATGATAGTTCTTGTGATTCGGAATATCCTTTATTTAATGCTTCAATCACTAATGCTTATAACAAAAATATTTCGGTTACGGTCTCTAGTGGGAATGAAGCAAATACAACCCACATCACTTCTCCGGCTTGTGTTTCCAAAGCTATTCCGGTCGCAGATACTTATGATGCGAATGTTGGAAGTGTTGGTTGGGGTTCTCCATTGGTTTGTACAGATAGTGCGACGGCAGTTGACCAAATTGTTTGTCATGCGAATAGAAATTCTTTAGTTAGACTTTTGGCTCCAGGGGCTTTGATATATTCTACCTGGTATGACGGAGGATATGATTCTGCTGGGGGAACTTCAATGGCTGCTCCGATGGTCGCTGGAGCGATAGCCGTGATGAATCAGTATCTTAATTTAAGTGGACAGACAAAAACACCTTTGGAGCTTGAAACGGTTTTGGATAATACTGGAAAGGCGATTGATGATTCTGGAGAAAGTGGAGAAATTTTTTCTAGAATAAATGTCTATTATGCAATTCTTTCGTTGGATGTTGATGCCCCAAATGTAACTCTCGTTTCTCCCACAGATAATAAAATTAATTTGACTGTGAATCAAACATTTATTTGTAATGCTACAGATTGGCAATTGGCAAACATGACTTTGAAAGTTTGGAATTCTAGCGAGATTCTTTATTATAATGCGACAAATAATATTACTGGAATTTCAAATCAAACTTCATTTAACTTAACTAATATGTCTGAAGATATTTATTTATGGAATTGTTTTGGGGTAGATAGTTTAGGCAATTCTGATTATGCTTCGGCCAATTTTAGTTTGACAATCGGAGGAATTTCTACTACCTTAACAAGCCCGTCTAATGCAACATATACGAATACAAATTTGACGAATTATACTTGCCGGGTAAGATCTGAGGATTTGTATGAGTTGAGTAATGTGACTTTTTATCTTTGGAATTCTACGGGAAATTTGACTTATAATTTTACTGAAGATATTAGTGGGCTTGACAATACTACAATTTTTAATTATAATTTTACCGAAGAGAAGGATTATACTTGGAATTGTTTTGGTACGAATAATGCGAGTAATTCTTCTTGGGGGGCTAGTAACTTTAGTGTGACTTATGATATTACGAACCCTAATTTGACAATAACTTCTTCACCTGTGGGGGCTACTTCAAGTTCTATCGAAAGAAGTTTTGGATTTAATGTCTCGGATACTAATCTTGCTAATTGTAGTCTGATTGTTGATGATGTGATTAGTTTGACGAACTCCTCAATGAATAGTTCGATTGGTCAATTATTTAGTCAGACTTTCACTCCTGGAACTTATGCTTGGACAATTAATTGTAGTGATTATGCGGGGAATGTTAATAGTTCTTCAGAAAATAGTTTTACGATTACTGCCCCGACCATAACAACGGGAAGTGATAGTCCGAGTGGTGGTGGGGGTTCGACAACCACAACAAGTCCTCCAGTAGTTGAAGCTAATGAAAGTGCGGGTGGTGGGGCGGATGAAGGAGAGGAAGGAATCAATGATAGTAATGTTACTGATGAAGACACTGCAGAATATTTTGCACATGATGAAGCCCCTGAAACGGGGGGGAGTTTGTTTGAGGTTTTGACGTCTACGGGTTCAATTGTTGTCGTTGTTCTGATAATCTTCGGAGTTGTGATAGTATTGCATCGGGCAGGGATTTTGAAGAAGACGAAGGAATTAAAAGGTCTTAAGACTAAAGAAAAAGATGATAAAATCAAAAAAGCTAAAGCTTAAACCGTCGGCTAGAGATAAGCGAAGATATTTTTTGGTGGGGGCTATGAATGAAAAAGTCGAAAAGGCGATTCTCGAATATGTGGGGGTTTTAGGTTTTGCTAAGTCGGCTTATATGAAAGTTAATTCTAAAGATTTTGGAAGCAAGACCATTGGAAGTTGTTTGACTAAATCTTTGATTGAAGTTCGGGCGGCGCTTGCTTTTGCAGGGATTAGAATTGAGAAAGTTTCTGGAACTTTGAAGGGTTTGAAAAAATGAGACTTGGAAAGACTTGGAAAAAACTTAGGAAAAATAAGAAACTTTCGAGATGGCCTCCAGTTTGGTTGCCTTTTATTTTTGTTATCCTTCTTCTAGGGGAAGCTTACGTTTTTCCGTTTGAGAAATACAAGCTACCCTTATATTCTTCAGCGATTTTTGCTCTTTTTTATGCGATTGCACATTGGAATTATATTCGAATTTTGAATAGGAAGTCTTAAAAACTGTAGAACAACAAATTATATTAAGGAGAATTTTGGATTATTAATATGGAAGTAGGTCAAAAGACCTTCATACCATTATTGATAAACAAGAATGGTACCCAAGGGGCATAACCTTTTAGGTCACGAGAACCCGCAAGCAGGCGAGAACCTGTTCTGAAAATCTCAAAGAATAGAAAATGGAAGACATACAACACCAGCAAATGGGATATGACCGGGCGGCGACAATGTTCGCTCCTGATGGACATATTTTGCAAGTAGAATACGCGGAGAAGACAATTAGACTTGGCTCTGCTTCTATTGGTCTTGTTGGAAAAGATTGTGTTGTAATTATTTCTGACCGAAGGCAGAAAGATAATTTGATTATTGAAGAATCTGCTAATAAAATTAATGAAGTTGATGAGCATATTATTGCGGTTTCTGCAGGGATTACTTCTGATGCGAGAGTTTTGATTGAGAAGGCAAGACTTATTTCTCAGCAGCATAGAGTTACTTACGATTCGGCTCCGAGCACAGAGTTTGTTGTTCGAGAAATTGCAGACATTAAACAGCAGTTCACACAGTATGGGGGGGCTAGACCTTTTGGTGTTTCAATGATGTTTGCAGGATATAATGGTAAGCCAGTTTTGTATACTACAGATATTACTGGAAACTATTTGATGTATAAAGCTAATGCAATTGGGGAAGACGATGAGAAGATTAAGAAGATTTTGCGGGATAAGTATACTGAGGGTTTGAGTTCGCACGATGCGATTAAACTTGGGCTTAGTATTTTCAAGGAGATTCAGGGAGAAGAATTTAGCATTGAGCGATTTGATGTTGGGATTATTAAGGAAGGTAAGATAAAAAAGATTAGTGGAAAAGATTTGGAGAAGGATTAGCTGGTGGAGCATATAGAACATACAAACTTAGAAGAATTGGCAAAAGAGGTTGCTGATGCGCTTTGTATAGGGGTTAAAGAGTTTGAAATTAAGACCTCTGAAGATTGGGGATTGCAGAGGGCAGGAGAAATTTCAAGATACTTTGAAAATAAAGGTTATGATGCTCCAATATTTGGAAGAAGAGATGTGGACAGAGAAGCTAATTTTCCTGCGCGTTATTCGGTGATTGTTAGAAACAAAAAGGTAGATTAATAAACTTCAGACTTTTAATTATAACATGGCGCAAACAACTGCACGAGTAAAAAAGGGAGCGAAGCATTTTGAGATACTTGTTGATATGGACGAGGCTCTTAAAGTTAAAAAGGGTGAAGGGAATATTAATGCAGCGGTTTTGACCGAGGCTATTTTTTATAATTTGAAATCTGGGGAGAATGCCTCTGAAGGTGATTTGAAAGATGCGTTTGGAACTAGTGATGTTATGGCGGTTGCCGAGAAGATTATCAAGAGTGGAGAAATTGAGCGGACTGTTGAATCGATGAGAGGTGAGCATGAAAAAAGGTATAAGCAGGTTGTTGATTTTTTATCTAAGAATGCAGTTAGCCCGGAAGGTCGGCCTTATACTCCTGATAGGGTTATGAAAGCATTGGTTGAAGCTAGTGTCAATGTTAAGAACAAACCGATTGAGTCTCAAGTTAATGAAATTATAGATCAATTATCTAAGGTTTTGCCGATTAAGATGGAGATGAAAAAAGTTAAGTTGATTATTCCGGCGATTCATACTGGAAAGGCTTATGGAATTGTTAAAGAATTTATGGTTAAAGAAGATTGGAAGAATAATGGTGATTTAGAAGTTGTTGTTGAGATGCCAACTGCCTTGATTTTTGATTTCTATGACCGGATTAATGGTGCTACAAGTGGTAGTGTTATGAGTGAAGAATTAAAATGAGGAGAGGATTCTGATAGTTGAGTGGTAGGTCGAGATGATTGTGGCTTCATGCATACTATAAAACATACTATTGTCTTGATTGAATATTTAAAAATGGTGAAAACCTTTACTGATTATGGGCACAACAATTGATATGCTATTACAGCCTTTAGATACCTGTCTTTCTATGGGGAAAATATGGCCTCTTTATTATTGCCTGGGGGAATGATGTTAAAAGACTTCACAATCAAAGAGTCTTTGAGCTTTATTCGGTCGGATCGTTACATTCTATTCATGGGGAGAGTATACCCCTCATTACTGAAGAATCTTCTACTGGGGAGATAATAGAAAAAATTTGTTACATGGATAAAAAAAATTATGCAAGCATTATTTGTTGCTGAAAGTGAAGGGATGAAGGCTTAGGAAATTTGAGGATTAAGGATAATTACCAATATCTTTTCTTGAATTGTTCTATTTTTTGAAATTTGACGAATCCATTATCTTCTTCAAATGTTATCCTAAATTTATCGAAGAATCCATTTCTTCTAAGTATAACCCTTGGAGAATCTGTAATTAAAATCCTTGATTTAAATTTGTAGTTTTCGTGACCTTTCCCGAATTCAAATTCTGCTTCGGCGATATCGCACATCACCGTGCTTCCGTCTAATTGAGATAATTCTGTTTCGTCTATAGTCTTAAGACCTAATACTTCTGCAATCTCTCGCGGGATAACGATTGCATCAGACCCAGAATCAACCAACCCAGTAAATTCATATCCGTTAATCTTAACTGGAACTACAGGCCTTTGAGCACCTTTCTTGTTATTAAATTCTATATAAGAATAGAAATAATGAAATGCCATACTAGACAATGATTATTTCTTTTTTTGGAACTTTATGAAATAAAACTTTCTTTGAAATCCCCTTACTAGTTGCCTTATTGAAGACTTCCTTGAAAGTTCTATCTGTGAACACAATTTTCCCTTCTAACACTGCAATCCAACTATCTTCAAGATCACTTGAGAATTGTTTTGGAAGGCTATTGAAATTAGAATTTAATTGTTGTAAGCTCATGTGATTTAACAGAAATCAACTTTATAAATTTACCCG
>JAHJSH010000021.1 GCA_018830525.1 Nanobdellota archaeon
TGGAAATTTTGAATCGGGAAAAATTCTTTTGGAGATTCCTGAAGGGGCAAGGTTGTGTACATTCAGATATAGAGTTAAAGTTTATCAGGAAGATAATACTATTTATGATAGTGAAATCATGGATGTAACTATTCGTGCTTAGATTTATTAATTGATTTTCTTTTTAGATGTTATGAAGATTTTAGCGATTGGGGATTTCCATGGAAAGTTCCCGGCGAAGTTGCGGAAGTTGGCGAAGGAAGTTGATTTGATAATTAGTGTTGCGGATTACTGTCCATTTAATTATAGGAAATTATGGTTTGAGCATTGTTATGGTAGGGATGTTGAATTGTGGGAAGTTATTGGGAAGAAAAAAGTTAAAGAATTAGTTTTGCAGGATTTGGCTACGGGTGAAAAGATTTTGAAAAGTTTGAACGAGTTGGGTGTTCCAGTTATTAGTATCGTTGGGAATCTTGATTATGGAAATCTTAACGACCAGTATGAGAAGAAAAACTGGACTCGGAAGGAGGGGTGGAAGTGGTATAATCAGGACTTTTATTCTAAGATGATTAAGAAGTATAAAAATATTCTGCGGTTTGATTATTCTTATGCTCTCGTGGAGGATTTGGTATTCATTGGAGGATTTGGGCATACGAGTCCGGGACAGGTTAGAAGTTCTGCGTATAAGAAACATAAGGCAAAGTTGAATAAATTGTTTAAGCAATTTGGTAAAAAAAATCGGGGGGGAAAAGCGATTTTTGTTTTTCACAATATGCCGTATAAATGTAAGTTGGATAAAATTTCTACTATGAGTCCTGACGGAAGAAAGTTAAGAGGATATTATGGTTCAAAAATGACGCGAAGAATTATTGATAAGTATCAGCCAGTTTTAGCAATAGGTGGACATATCCATGAAAATTTTGGGAAATGTAAGATTGGGAAAACTTTGGTTGTGAATCCGGGTGCGGCAATTGATGGTCGGGCGACGATAATAGACTTTGATATGGATAAAGCAAAGATTAAAAGTGTGAAGTTTGTTAAATAAACATGGTAAAATTATACAACACCCTTACTAGGAAAAAGGAAGTATTTAAGCCGATTAGCGAGGGTAAGGTTGGGCTGTATACTTGTGGGCCGACAGTTTATTGGTATGCACATGTTGGGAATTTTCGGAGTTATATTTTTGCGGATGTTTTGAAAAGGGTTTTGATGTATAATGGGCTTGAGGTTAAACACATAATTAATGTAACTGATGTTGGACATTTGACTTCGGACGCAGATAGTGGTGAAGATAAGTTAGAGGCTTCGGCAGCGAGGGAAAGAAAAACGGCTTCGGAGATTTCGCATTTTTATTTTAATGCTTTTCAGAAGGATTTTGAGAAGTTAAATCTGATTGAGCCGTTTAAGTGGACTTGGGCGACCGAGCATATTAAGGAACAGATTGATATGATTAATATTCTTGAGAAGAAAGGTTATACTTACAAGACTTCTGATGGGATTTATTTTGATACTTCAAAATTCGCGGATTATGGGATGTTGTCTAATAAGAAAATTTGTGGGTTGGAAGCTGGCGCTTCACAGCATACCCCTATTTCTACAGGGGTAAAAAGAAAAATATATCTCCGTGAAAAAAAGAACAAGACGGATTTTGCTTTGTGGAAATTTAGTGGAGAACCGGGCGAGAGACAGCAGGAATGGAAATCTCCTTGGGGATTGGGTTTTCCGGGATGGCATATCGAATGCTCTGCGATGAGTTCTAAATATTTAGGAAAGCAATTTGATATTCACACTGGCGGCGAGGATAATATGCCCATTCATCATGAGAATGAAATTGCACAATCGGAATGTGCTTTTGGAAAGAAGCCTTGGGTTAAGACTTGGATGCATGGGGCGTTTTTGAATATTAAAGGTAATAAGAAAATGAGTAAATCTGCAGGGAAGATTATGACGATTAGTGAATTGGAACGGGGGGGGATTAGTCCGTTGGCTTATCGGTATTTTACTTATTCTGCTAAATATAGAAAGCCTTTAGTCTGGAGTGATGAAGCGATTAAGGGGGCGGTTGATTCTTACAAGAGATTGAAAAATATTATTTCAGGGATTGAAAATAAGGGGGGGATGAATAAGAAATATTTGAAAGAATTTGAGGAACGGATTAATGATGATTTGGATATGCCTGGTGCCGTCGCTGTTTTATGGAAATTGGTGCGGGATGAGAAAGCCGAAGGGAAAATCGGGACGATTAAAAAGATGGACCAGGTTTTTGGGCTGGAGTTGTTGAAGGAAGAAGTTGTTGATGTGCCTGATGATGTTCAGGCGATTGCGGATGAGAGGCAGAAGGCGCGGGATGAGAAAGATTGGGTGAAGAGTGATAAGTTGCGGGATAAGTTGAGGGGGATGGGTTGGGCGATTAAGGATAGGAAGGAGGGATATGAATTGGGAGGGGATGGGAATAACATTAAATGAGAATTGGAAAATTGTTTAAAAAATTATATTCCGAAGGAAAATCTAATGACACTTTGGATAATAGTTTTAATGGAGAGAAGAATGAATTAATGAAAGAACTGACAAAATGGTGTCAAGATGTTGCTTTCAAAAAAGATATTCCTCCTTATTTTGTTCTTCAAAAAAAAGTTTTGATTAATATTGTAAATCAATTGCCTAAAACAAAAAAAGAGTTAATTGAAATTAAAGGAATTGGTAAAAAGAGAATTGAATCTTATGGGGAAGAAATATTGAAAATTGTAAATAATCCTAGGTCATTTAATATGTCAGGGGAGGGAAATCCTGGTCTTGATGAAGAATCTCAAAAACAAATAAAAACTTCAGAGCCTCAAAAGACAGAAATACTTACGGTTGAAGAACTTACTAAATATCTTAAAAATTTATTGGAATCTGATGGGAAGTTAAATAATTTATTGGTGAGGGGGGAAATATCAAATCTAACGCATCATGGTTCTGGGCATACGTATTTTAGCTTGAAAGATAAGGAGAGCCAAATTAAATGTGTTTTATTTAAATGGAATAAGGAGGGTCTTGGCTTTGATATTGAACATGGGATGAAAGTAATTGTTGGAGGAAGTGTGGAGGTGTATAAACCCAAGGGGGAATATAGTATAATTGTAAAAGATGTTCAGCCAGACGGATTAGGTTCTTTGAATTTGGCCTTTAACCAATTAAAAGAGAAGTTAAAAAAGGAGGGTTTATTTTTAGATGAACATAAAAAATTGCTACCCTTGTTTCCAAAAACTATAGGAATTATTACATCCTCTACTGGAGCTGCATTACAGGACATTTTGAATATAATTAAAAAAAGGTATCCTCTTGTGGAGATATTAATTATTCCTACGCTCATGCAGGGAAAGAATGCGACTGGTTCAATTGTTAAGTCTATTAAATTAATGAACGAGTTTTCTTATGTTGATGTTATAATTTTGGGGAGGGGTGGGGGCTCGTTAGAAGATTTATGGTGTTTTAATGAGGAAGCTGTTGCTAGAGAAATTTTTGATTCAAGGATACCTATAATTTCAGCGGTGGGGCATGAGACAGATTTTACAATTGCTGATTTTGTTGCGGACTATAGGGCGCCAACTCCTTCTGCTGCTGCGGAAAGGGTGGTTCCAGATATTCAAGAATTGTATGGAACTTTAAAGAATCTTTATGTTAGAAATGTTCAGGCAATTAAACATCTTGTAGAAACATATAGGTTGGATTTAAACCAAATATTAAGTAGGCCACTTTTCAAACGTCCGTTAGATAGAATATACGCACAACATAAAGAACTTGGTCATATATCTTATGAGCTACATACGAATATCTTAAATAATGTAAATTCTAAAAGAAAACAATTAGAAATTATTGAGTCTAAACTTTCTGCGTTAAATCCTAAATCTATTCTAAAAAGAGGATATAGTATAATAATGAAGGATAAAAAAATAGTTAAAGTATCTTCGAGTGTTAAAATAAGTGATAATATTGATATAATATTACATGAAGGAAAATTAAACGCACAGATTAAAAAGATACAAAAAAATTAAGATGCCTAAAAAAACTGCTTCATTTGAAGAAAACTTAGAAGAACTAAACGAAATTGTTGAAAACTTGGAGAATGGAGGTTCTCCCCTTAAGAAATCTTTAGATGAATTTCAAAAAGGATTAGACTTAATTAAACAATGTTCAAAAGAATTAGAAACGGCGGAACTGAAAATTAGAACCGTTGTAAAAAAAGATGAGTGAAGCTGAGAATTCTAACCGAAACATTTAAAAATATCATGGTATAAGTTTATACAATGAAGAAAATGAATATATTGCACTATCCGAAGCTTGATTCTATTCTGATGGTAGAGAAGACAATTCAGGGGATGGAGGATTATCCGACTAGGATGAAACTATGGAGAAGTTTACCGAAGCAGATGCAATATCAGACGTTTAAACTTATCCTTGATTATTTAGAGAAATCTAATAAGATTATGTTTGAAGGAGACAAGATAATCTGGATTTTTGCGAATAGTAAGAAGCTTAATGCCTTGATTGAAGGAGCAATAGGGATATGAACTTCATAAGCCATGGGATTATTAATTTTGCTTTGGGGATTGTTGTTGGATTGAATCGTTTGGAGATTTTGTTTTTTGTTTTGGGGGCGATGATTATTGATTTGGATCATCCTGTTTATATGATGGTTGCGGAGAAAATTTATTTGCCGAAGAAGATGTGGGCGTGGCATTGTCGGGAGAATGCTAAGCATGTTCCGCATCCGTTCTTTTTGCATTTGATTGAGATTATTTTGGTGTTATGTGTTGTTGGGTATTTTGTTAATTGGTTGGCGTTCTTGTTTTTTGTTGGGATGCTTGTTCATTGGGTGATTGATATGGCTGTGCATAGGATTTATCATGGGGATTTTTCTTCTTTGAAATATTATTCTTTGACTGGGTATTTGTTTTTTAGAAAGTAATTTAAATGGATTTTGTTTGGTAAGATTAAGATGGTGAAGAGAAGTTTTTGGGATTGGTTGGCGTGGATTGTTTTGGCTGGGATTTTGTTGTGGTTAATTTTGAAAACTGTTGGGATTATTAATACGCCTTTGTGGTTGCAGTATGCGCCTATATATGGAGCGGTTTATTTGGCTGGGTGGTATGCTAAGAAAGTTGAGGAGGCATCTGTAAAACTGAATTCTATTTCTAATGAATTTGGAAAATTTAGAGATGAAACTGTTAAGGAAATTCATTCTATTAAATTAAATTGTGCGAGGAAACATGGATAAGAAATTTCCGTTTATTGACCAGGGTTATAAGCCGAGTCGGAATGATTTGATTTGTTTATTTAAGGTGACTCCGGCCGGGATGAGTATTAATGAGGCAGTAAATAATGTTGCTTTGGAAAGTTCAGTTGGGACTTGGACGCCGGTTTCTTCTAATAAGAAATATGTGAATAAGTTAGGGGCAAAGGCTTATGCGATTTCAGGAAATTTTGTTAAGATTGCTTATCCGCAGGAATTATTTGAAGAAGGAAGTGTTCCAAATATTTTATCGTCGATTGCGGGGAATGTTTTTGGGATGAAATGTATCAAGGGGCTTCGGCTTGAAGATATTAAATTTCCTCAAAAGTTGTTGAAAAGTTTTCCTGGACCGCGTTATGGTATTGAAGGTTATCGAAGAATTTTGGGGGTTAAGAAGCGACCTCTTGTCGGGACGATTGTTAAACCGAAGTTGGGTTTGAAAACAAAAGACCATGCCCAAGTTGCTTATGATTCTTGGATTGGTGGTTGTGATTTGGTTAAGGATGATGAGAATCTTTCTAGCCAGAAATTTAATCCGTTTGATAAGCGTGCGGCGCAGACTCTTGAGATGTGTGACAAGGCTTCGGAGGAAACTGGTGAGACGAAAGGTTATTTGATTAATGTGACTGCAGAGTCTATGGATATGTTGAAACGTGCGGATTTAGCAAAAGAACTTGGAGGAAAATTTGTTATGCATGACATTATCACTGCTGGTTTTGCTAGTTTGCAGACGCTTCGGGAGAATTGCACTTTAGGGATTCATGCCCATCGGGCAATGCATGGAGCGTTTACTGAAAACCCCGACCATGGATTGTCTATGATGGCTATTGCAGATTTTGCGCGGATGGCGGGAGTTGATAGTTTACATATCGGGACAGGGATTGGGAAGATGAAGGGTGGAAAGGAAGAAATTCAGGATATTAATGAAGAGATGGAAATGCAGAGAGTCAAAAAGACGAAGCATCGGTTGGAACAGAATTGGGGCGATATGAAACCAGTGATGTCTGTTTGTAGCGGAGGAATCTATCCAGGGCATGTTCCATATTTGATGAGGAATTTTGGAGAAGATATTATCATTCAGGCAGGTGGGGGAATTCATTGGAATCCTCGAGGAACTAAGTATGGAGCAATGGGGATGAGACAAGCAGTTGATGCAGTGATGAATGGGGAAAGATTAGAAACTTATTCTAAAAGTCACTTAGAGCTTAGAGAGGCACTAGAAAAATTTTCCAAATTAAGATTTTGAATAGTAATACTCTATTCCCTTTTTGATTCGGGTTATTTTATCTTTTCTTATAAGATCATACATATATCTCCTTATTGTTCTTGGAGGGATTAATAATTTTAGTGCGAGTTGATTTATAGTTTTCTTTTCTTTAGATAATTCTTCAAATATTAAATTCTTTCTTTTATCTGAAAAGTCTTTTGTATATTCGAATTTCTGACTTTTTATTTCTAGAGATTTTTCTAATCTTCCCATTTTATAATCTAAGGATATTAAGGGATATTTATTTGAAAATTCTTTTGCAAGTTTATGGAATTCTCTTATAGTTTTAATATGAAAATAATAGAAACTTGGAGATTTTTTTTCTTTTACATCACTAATGTCCAGGCCAAGCCCCTGCCCCATTTTTTTTAGGTCTTCACATAACAATCTATTATTTACTCCAAAAATTATATGTCCATCATACGCTATAGATCCTTCATCGAAAATTGCTGAAATAAAAAATGCACTTCGGTGATCTTTGTTTAAGTTAAATATTGCTCGGGGTATTCTTGCCACATTCCCATGGAAGGTTTTTACTTCATAAATTTTTTTACATATCTCTCCTGCGATTCTTGGAAACCTGCATTTTAATATGCCTTTGTGATCTTTGACTATGGAGTACTGAATGTCTCCAAAAACTTCTTGGAGTTTTTTTGTAAATAAATCCATGGGAATCTTTCTCTTCTGGTTGTAATATGTCCCCCTTCCATCATTAGGAAGACTTCCATCAAAGAAAAGATGTGATACAACTGATGTGAAATAAGGAGAAATTTTTAAGGGTAATAGGGGGTTAAATACTGAATTTTTTATTGGTACCAATTTATGCTTATAGCTAATAATTTCTTTTTCTAGTTCTTCTAGATTTATATTAAAAAATCTGGATATGCTGAGTAGTCTATCTAATGGAATTTGGGAAGATTGGGTAAAAAAATAATCATATATTCTTGAGGGCGTTATCTTTAATTTTTTCGCAGTTTTGTAGATTCCTTTTCCTATGAGTTTTGCAAAATTGTCTTTTGATTTTTGGCTGATATTTACTGTAATTTTTTCTGGAATATAGCTTTCCCACAGATGAAATGATTTTTTCATCATGATGTGTGTTCAATAGACTATATAAATATCATGGGCATCCGGCTGGAACGAAAGTTGGAGCGACCGCGCTTCGGCAGGCAGTTGATGCAGTAATGGCTGGAGAGACTTTGGAACATTATGGTCGTTCGCATAAAGAGTTGTGGGATGCATTGGAGTTCTGGGGTAAGGTTAGGTTTTAGATACTCAAAGATAATTAATAATATAAATGGTCCTTTGTTTAGGAGTTTATGAAATTTCGGCGGGGAGAAGAGGTAGATTATCGTTATTATATGGTTGGGTCATTTGAGGGGGAGAGTGTTATGGTTGCCTATGAGAATGAAATTGTTATCCCCAAAGATTTTGATACTTACGAAAAGAAACTTTGGGAATTGATTAACTATGTTGATAAGGTGGGGGAAAATCCCCTTGGGGCGGATCCTTCTGCAGGGTTATGGGAAATAGCCGGATTAAAAGATGATATTTTCTCTGCTATTGAAGGTATTGATTTTTATTTTTCAGAAGATGGGAAATTTCATAAAAAAGAGCTTAAGAATATCCGTGACCATTTGGAAGGAAGGTTAGAAATGTTAGTAGGACCTATTTCAAAATTAGGTAATTTATTAAAAAAGGTTAATCCTTTAAAGTAATGTTTTCTAAATAGGACATGAAAGTAAATCAAAGATTTTCGATCATTGCTCTTCGAGGAGAATCGCAATGAGAGAATTTATTTATTATTCAGCGGATGGTGTTACGGCAGGTAATCTGATTAAGGATAATTTGATGCAGGCTGGGCGGATTGACATCGCATGTCAGTTTATTATTCAGGCGTTTTTTGTGTCGCGAGAAATGAGGAAAGACACAAAAGTTCATTTGATTTTGAATGGTCCTCCGGATTCACCTAAGCATCTTGAGATTTTTCCAGGGAAGAACCTTGGAGGGATTGAGAATAAGATTGATATTAGCAAGAAGGATGTTGCAGGGTTGATTAAGCGGATGTTGTATAAGTATAAGAAAGGCGAGAAGGTCGAGGTTGCTCCAGGTTATAATGTCGAGAAGAAAAGTTTTGTGAAGTTGCTTGAAGAGCTTCATGGCGAAGGTAAGGAAATTTATATTTTAGATAAACGGGGGGATGATATTCGAGAGATTAAGATTTCTAAGAATCCTGTTTTTATCGTCGGGGACCATGAGGGGATTCCGAAGAACGAGATGAAGTGGGCGAAGCATATTCCGATGAAGAAAATTTCTGTTAGTCCTCATATGTTGTTTGCGTCGCAAGTTGTTACGTTGATTCATAATGAGGTTGACCGACAGGAATAAGGGTAGAAATATTATCTTCTATCTAATGGAGTACCATACTTGTAATTTGGTTCTCCTAAACATACATATGTGGAGGGCACATCTCCAACTCTGTCTGCCCTGAATAACATGCTACTTCGTCGCATATATCCTGAATCCATAGTAGCAAAGATGACTTTGTCTCCTTTCTGAATTAAATCAGCTAAAATTTGGTGTCTTCTCGGATCGGAGTTACTTGGACTTATCGTAAATTTGTATTCTCCGGCCATTTCAGGATTTCTTTCTGTTCCTTCAACTCGTACAACAAGGCCATAATTATTTTCCTTAGAAGATCCAATCTCTTCAACTACAATCCCATTATACCAACATCTCCCATGCCTCGCACTAATTGATGGAATCCAAACAGCTAATGCTGTAGTAATTATGGCTCCTGCAAGAAATCCTAGCAACCCATCCCTTAATTTCATATTGAATTAACGGGATGCTTATTTATATATCTTCTTATTGAATAATTTTTATAGGGATAGGAAAGAATAAAAACTCTTTCCTTCTTTTTATCTTATGAGAAAGGCAGCGAAGATTATTGTTAAGGGGACGGTTCATGGAGTTTTCTTTAGGCGGTTTGTAAAGGGGCACGCGGATGATTTGAAGTTAAAGGGTCTTTGTAGGAATCTTGATGATGGTAATGTCGAGATAATTGTTGAGGGAGAGCCTGAGCAGATTAAACGGCTTATTGGATTTGTTGAGAAAGGGCCGGCACATGCGCAGATAAGGGGTGTTGATGTTAGCGAGCGAAAATGGGAAGGAGATTTTACAGATTTTAGGACTTTGAGATTCTAGATAATCTTACGGCAGAGCCGTGCGTGAAAATCGGTCGCGTTTACACTTGCTGCGATTTTAAGGAGATTTTAAGGAGTTTAAAGTTTTGAGGTTTTGATAAATTTATAAAGGAATTCTTGTTATAGTTGTTATGGGTGATGAAGTTATAATTTCTGGAGGAAGTTCTAAGAAGAAGTGAATTTGGATTAGTGTTGGTGTTGTTGTGGTGTTGTTGTGGTGTTGTTGGAGGGCTTTGGTTTTTTATTACCAATTCGGAGTCATCAGATATTAATAGCATTCTCCAAAAGATAGATCCTGTTAGTGGAAAAGCTGCCCTTTCATTATATGGAGATGGAGATACTGGGGGATTGGCGAGGGCAGGAGTTAGTGGGGAAGGGGTGGGAAAGATTGAGGAATATTTGTTTGAAATGCAAAAAAATCTTTTAATTGGTAGTGTAAATTGTTCCTCTAAGTGTCTTTTTTTGAGTGTGGAAAATTTATCTTGGAATCTTTCGGAAGAGGAGGCGATGGCTTATGGAGGTATGGATAATATGTTTATATTAGATATTGAATGTAGGCTCTCATGTGCTGAAGAGCTTAATAATTTTGAAATTGGTTATTTGGAAAACTTGGAGGGTGGGGCAGAGGGCTATAGTCCGTGGGCATCTGAAGAATTAATTCCAATAATCTATGGGGAAAGGGAATGTAATGAATTTTATTCAAAAGAGGAAATAAGTTCTTGTTATTCACAATTAATTGCTTCAGTAACATCTCAATAATTTTATAAAGCTCTTCTAATTGATTGAAATATGGCAGAGAAGTTTTTCTGGGCGGATGCTATTGCTGACCAGATTATAAAACAGAAAGGGACTAAAAAGGAATATGTTTGTGCTTCGGGCATCACACCCTCGGGACAGGTTCATATTGGAAATTTTCGTGAAGTGATTACTACCGATATGGTTGTCCGGGCGCTTCGAGATAAGGGAAAGAAAGTTAGATTCATTTATTCTTGGGATGATTTTGATAGATTCAGAAAAGTTCCTGCCGGGGTGAATAAGGACTATGAGAAATATTTAGGAATGCCAATTAGTGATATTCCTTCCCCGTTTGATGATTCGATGAGTTATGCAGAGTTTAATGAGGAAAAATTTGAGAATTCGATTGGGAAAGTTTGGATTGAGCCAGAGTTTATTTATCAGAATGAGATGAACAAGAAGTGTGCTTACGCAGATTTAATCAAGATTGCTCTGGAAAAGAAAGATAAGATTAAAGAAATTCTAAATAAGTTTAGGAAAGAACCTTTGGAAAAAGATTGGTGGCCGATTATGATTTATTGTGGTGCATGTAAAAAAGATTTAACGAAGATTACTAGTGTTGATGGATACAAGATTTCTTATGAATGTGAATGTGGACACAGCGAGACTTTTGATATCCGTAAGAAAGGAATTGTGAGTATTCGGTGGAGAATCGATTGGCCTTTGCGGTGGAGATATGAGCATGTTGATTTTGAGCCGGGAGGAATTGACCATAGCGTTTATGGTGGGTCGTTTACGACTTCTAAGGAAATTTCTAAGGAAGTTTTTGATTTTGAGCCTCCAGTTTATCAGTTCTATGAATGGATTGGGATTAAGGGGGGTCAGGCATTTTCAAGTTCTGCAGGGAATGCATTAATGCTTAGTGAAGTCGAAGAAATTTATGAACCTGCAGTTTTAAGGTATCTTTTTGTAGGAACTAAACCTCGAAGTGCGTTTAATATTAGCTTTGATAATGATGTTATTAGTATCTATGAGAAATTTGATGCACTGGAAGAAAAATATTTTTCGGGGAAATGTAACCCGATGGAAAAGAGAATGTATGAGATGTCCGTGGTTAATGTTCCTAAGAAATTACCAAAGAGGACCGGATTCAGACACCTTGCTAGCCTAGTTCAAATTGGGGGGGCAGATAAAATTAAAGAAGAAAGGGTTGAGAAAGTTCGTAATTGGATAGAGAAATATGCCGGAGATGATATGAAGTTTGAAGTTCAGAAGAAAGTTAGTGGGAAATTTAATGTAAAAGAGAAAAAGGCTTTAGCAGAATTGAAAAAAGTTTTAGAGGAAAAAGAATATAAATCAGATAAGGAATTGTTTGATAAGTTTTATGAGATTTGTGAGAAAGTTGGGATTGGGAATACTGAATTCTTTGATGCGGCATATAGGGCGATTATCGGAAAAGAGAAAGGTCCCCGATTAGCAAGTTTGATTTTAATGGTCGGACAGAAAGAAATTATTAAGTTATTGGATACGATTTAATCTTTTTTAATTATCTTTACGTTCTTAATCCCTTGGGGAGTTACTTCTCCTACTTCGATTATTGCATTTTTTAATTTTATTCTTTCTCCTTGTTTGGGGATTCTTTGTAATCTGTGCTCGATATACCCGGCAATAGTGTTGAATTGTTGTCCCCTTAATCCCAGCTTTAAAATTCGGTTAAACTCATCAATGGGGGCTTTTGCGTCTACGATTATAACCTTCTCGTCTAGTTTTTTGAAATAGATATTTTTCATTTTACTTTTATCGAAGATGTCTCCGACAATTTCTTCCAATATGTCTTCGACAGTTACTAGACCTTCGACTTCACCATATTCATCAACAACTATTGCCATTGGAACTTCCTTTCCTTCAAACTCGGTTAATAAATCATCAATTTCTTTTGTTTCTGGGACGAATAATATTGGTCTTACGAGTTCCTTTACTTTCTTACTGAGTTTCTTGTCTCTTACCTGTCTAAGAACGTCATCAATATCGAGAATTCCGGCTATTTCGTTTTCTTTTAAGAATACAGGGTATCGGGAATAAGGAGTTTTTACGATTTTGTCAATGACATCACTTAATTTTTTATTTCCATCAACCATTACTATTTCTACCTTGGGAGTCATAATTTCTTTTGCGGTTGTTCCTCCAAATTTTAAAACGTTATGCATCATTTCCGCCGCTTCTTTTTCTAAGAGTCCTTCTTTTCTTCCCATTGTTACTATAGTTTCTAATTCTGTTTCAGAAAGGATGTCCTCTTCAGAAGACCCAAGAAGTTTTAACATGAGTTTAGAAATTTTTTCAAAGAACCAGACGAGAGGATACAAAATAATTGAAAGAATTTCTACCGGTCTTGCCATTAATAATGAAACTTTTTCGGAGTTTTGTGCAGCGAAGGTTTTTGGAGTTATCTCCCCGAAGACTAAAATCAAGAATGTCATCACCCCCATAGCAATTCCAACCCCGCCGGAACCAAATAGGTCTATTGCTATGACTGTTGCTAACGAGGCCGCCCCAATGTTTACTAAATTATTACCTATGAGAAGAGTAATTATCAATCTATGGGGATTTTGTTTAATACGGTGTAAGATTGCGGCACCTTTTTTCCCTTGTTTAACTAATGCTTTAGCTTTAATCTGATTTATGGACATTAGTGCGGTTTCGATACCTGAAAACAGGGCTGATAAGACAATTAATCCTATAAGAATCGTAATCTGAGTTCCTAACATTTCTTTGTTCCACCTAAGAGACCTAATCTTTTTTGGTATATAAAGTTTTATAATTCGAAGATTACTTAGTTAAACATGGAATTAAAAACAAGAGATGTTGAGAGAAAATTGACTAAGAAAGAAAAAGAAGAGTTTATGGAAAGAGTTTACAAGGTGAATAGTGGGGAGTATAAAACCGAATGGACTGCCCTTGGGAAGATTGGAATACAAAAGGAAAGGGTGAGGATTAAAAGGGGTGGGAAAGCGAGGGCGGCGGGCGGACAGTTTGAACTTCGTGTGAGAAAAGATTTGGAGGCGAAAGGGTGGATTGTAGATAAATGGAGTAATAATGTTGACCTCGAGGGGGGAGAATAAATGCCATTCAAAAAAGGGATGATTCCTTACAACAAGGGCAAAAAAAGGGGGGAATGGGTGAATGCACAAAAATGGAAGAAGATTTGTCCTTTTTGCAAAAAAGAAATAGTAACTAAAAGAAATAGCCAAATATACTGCAATATTGACTGCTATTCCAAATCTGAAAAAATAAAATTACTTGCTAAGAATAGTGAGATGATTAAAAACAATTCTATTAAGAAATACCACCAATGGTATAAACATTCCAAGGCAACAAAAGAGAGAATATTAAATCATCCAAAAAGATATTCTTTTCCTAAGGGCAGGGAAAATCCGGGATTTAATAAGTCTCCTGAAACAATTTGTAAAATTAAAAAGAAAAGATTATACCAAAAAATATTGAAAAAGGATACAAAGCCAGAACAGGTGATACAGAAATTGTTATATGATTTGAAGATTGAGTTTATAAAACATAAACCAATTATAGACATTATCCATAAATATCAATGTGATATTTTTATAAAACCAAATATCATAATAGAATGTGATGGAGATTATTTCCATAATTACCCTGCGGGAAGAGTAATTGACAAAGTAAGAAATAAAGAATTGAGTGAGAGAGGTTATGTTGTCCTTAGATTTTGGAAATGTGAAATAAAGAATAACTTAGACTATTGTAAAAATGAGATATTGGGGGGTACTAAATGAGAAAAGGAAGATTGGTTAAATGTAAACCTAAATTCAACCCGTTTACTAAACGCCTTATGATGAATACCGGAGGGTTTCCAGATTTTATTGCTTTTCAGATGTTGGATGCGGAGAAGGGAAGGTTTAATGTTATTGGAGTTGAAGTTAAAATAAATGGGATTTTAAGCAAGGAAGAAAAGGAAAAATGTCAGTGGTTAGTTGACAGAGATATTTTTAGTGAGATATGGGTTGCTAAAAAAGTTAAAAAAGGCAGGCGGATTTTTGTTGAGTATCGGAATTTCAATGAGAAATATGTTGCGGGTTCGACTTAACATTTGCGATTAAGCGAAGTTCCTAACGGAGTGAGGCACGAGTGGAGCAAGAAATGATCTCGAGTGTTTTAATTTTTCTTTTAGGAGGGGATGATTCCAACGACCAATCAACTACCCAACCGTAGCAAGTTGCGGGGTATGAAACTCGAATAATTTAAGATTCTTTTCATTTCTCCCCTGATTTTTTACATACTCTCTTACTTGATCCAACGCCCTACCATCACCAACAGTATCGATATGTCCGCCATCACTCCAGAATTCCCCACCCCAAAGCGTATCTTCCTTTATCTCTGGGAACTTCTTAAAAACTTGAACTGCTAAAATACTCTTACAAATTTGCATAATCCTCGACGGAGAATACCTCGGAGCACCCTCAACAACAATATGAACATGATTTTCTTCATGTCCAATAGTATCAAAGAAGATGAAATATCTTTCTTCAATCCCTCGACAAATTTCCTTCATAAATTCAAAAACTTCTGAGCTAATTAGATTCTTTCTATACTTGACTACAAAAACCATATGATAACGAATTCTATAAGAACAATGAGAAGATTTACGTAATTTCATAGAAACTAAAATCTTAGAAACTAATTAAGTTTATCGCAGCAAGCTGAGGGGTATTCACCCAACAGGGAATAAACTCTTCAGACGTAAAAAAAGGAGAAGAAATAGATGTTATATTACATCGAGGTAAAATAAATGCCAAAGTCAAAGAAACCTACAAAAGCTGAAGTAAAAAAATAATTCCTTTCGAAGAAAAATTAGAGAAACTTAAGGAAATTGTTGAAGAACTTGAAGAGGGTGAAACCTCGCTGAAAGAATCTATGAATAATTATCAAGAAAGTTTAGATCTTATCAAACAGTGCCATGAGGAATTGGAAAATGCTGAGTTGAAAATTGAAAAGATTATGAAAAAAGACGGAAAAATAATCTTAGAATCTTTAAACAACGAATAAATTCTTTTATGAAATAAAAGGCTATTTATTCGAAGAATTAAGGAACTCTCTTATCGATGAAAAATTTGTGTGTAACGAAGTGAAACATTTTATCTATTGTTATGCGAATTTATACTCAAATATCTCAGGCAAACATTAAAAAAGTGAGGGGCCCTTTGGATAATCTATGAAAAAGTTGCTTTATGGGGTTGCTTTATTGATATTAATAATTAGTTTTGTTTCTGCAAGTTGTGTTGATATAAATTCTGCTTCGCTTGAGGAGTTAGATGAAATTATTTGGGTTGGACCTGCGACAGCTCAGAAAATTATTGATGCTCGACCATTTGATAGTCTTGATGATTTAGATAAAGTTAGCGGAATTGGGAAAGTCAAGATTTCGGATATAAAGGATGAAGGACTTGCTTGTATTGATGGGGAAGTTAATGAAGATTTAGAAGAGGAGTTCGAGGAAGAAGAACTTGCAGAAATTGTGAAAATTGTGAAAATTGATGAAGAAGAAATTGTTTTGTTGGAGAAGCCTCGGGAGATTGTTTTGTCTTCGGAACCTCCAGAGATTATTTCATTAAATGATAATTCTGGGAAAGAATTAGTTTATGAATCAAAAAACTTTAAAATCATGCGCTATCTCCCTTATGTTTTTTCGGTCTTTTTGATTGTACTTTTGGGAATTTTGTTTTGGGGAAGGTTTTAAAAAAGGATTTTCTTTTAGAGAATAATGGCAAGAGCGATTATGATTGTTGAAATGGCAGGACGGCCGGGGGCACATGTTAAAGAAGCTTTAGAGCAACATGTCGGTGTTTTGGATAAGAATAAAGATATTGAAGTTCATTCGATTAATGTTAGCGAGCCTAAGGAAATTGAAATGGGAGATGTTCCGAAAGGAAGCGAGATGTTCACTTGTTTTGCAGAAGTTGATTTCGAGGTGGATAATTTTTCGCGATTGAGTGAGATTGTTTTCGATTTTATGCCTTCTTCGGTGGAAGTTATCGATCCTGCGAAGGTAAGTTTGGATGGTCATGAAGCGAGTAATTTATTGAATAATATTGCTGGAAGGATGCATCGTTATGATGAGATTGCGAAGATTGCGGGGGCTCGGTTGCAGCAGATGAATGCGCAGTTACAAGCGGCACAGCAAGCATTGATGGAGAAAGATGCTGAGAGTTCTAAGAAGAAGGTGGTGGGGGGAAAGAAAAGGGTTGGGAAGAAGGTGGTTAAAAAAAATGTGGGGAAGAAAGTTGTGGGGAAGAAGGTTGGGAAGAAAAAGAAGAAATAAGGGATTTCTTAGTTTGGGCGTTTGTATAGTTTGGGATGCTAATATAACGTCTTATTCTTAATGGAGACAAAGTTTTTAATTAAGTTTAAAGTGTAATAACTATGAAAATCCTTGACATCCCAAAAGAAGGCAGACCAAGAGAAAGATTTCTTAAGTTGGGTCCTGAAGCTTTGAGTGATGCTGAGTTGTTTGCGATACTGCTGAGGACTGGGACGAGAGGAAAGGGGGGAGAAAAAGGAGAAAATGTGATTGAGATGTCAAATAGGCTTATTGCTGAATATGGCTTAGATAAATTATTAGAATGCTCATTAAAAGAGCTGCAAGAAATAAAAGGAATTGGTCCGAGTAAATCAATGCAGATATTAACTATTGCAGAACTACAGAAGAGGGTCAATCAATCTAAAAAACCAGTCAAAAAGATCTCTTGTGCAGAAGATGTTTTTAATTATTTTTATGAAAGACTTAAAGATAAAAAAGAAGAACATTTCTATGTCTTGTTACTTGACACAAAAAATAATATAATTGGTGAACAATTAATTAGTAAAGGAATTCTTGATGCTTCAATAATTCATCCTAGGGAAGTTTTTAAGCCTGCAATAAAAAACAGTGCATCAAAGATAATCCTAGTTCATAATCATCCGAGTGGAGATCCGAGTCCGAGTAGCGATGATTTGGAGATAACTGAGAAGTTAATAAGTACAGGAGATGAAATAGGGATAAGTGTTCTAGATCATGTGATTGTTGGCGAAGGGGGGTGGTGGAGTTGGAAGGAAAGAAATTAATCAAGACTACAATAAACCAATTTTCCTTTTAGCCTATTCTTTTCTTGAAGAAAATGTTTCTTGCAAAGATAACACCAATAATGCTCTTTATCTTCTTCTCCAAGATTAGGATAAACTTCTCGGTAAGCCAAATTTTTGCATGTTTCAGAATAATCGCATAAAGGTCTCCTTTTATGGTTTATAATTTTATATTTTATTTTACCCATTTTTTATTTTGATTAAGCGTTTTTCCAAGATATCATCTTCATTTTGCCAGGTATTAAAATCATCAGTTACAATTCCCAAATTAATAAGGAGTTGCCCAAATCTTTGGTAAAGATTTTTTATCCAAATTTTTTCTATTAATTTAAATATTCTCTTTATTCTATTTTTATCTCTCATTTTTTATCTTTTCTAATTTATCTTTGTCAACTACTCCGGACTAAAGTCCGGAGCGTGACCTACCAATTCCCAAAACCTAATTCCAATGTTTACTTTGCGATTCCTCTATGTAATATCTAATCCTCTCCGTTGTGACACATCCGATACTTCGAGCGAAATATCCTTCACTCCAAAATTTCTTGCCCCATAGAAAACTTTTGAAAAGTTCCA
>JAHJSH010000001.1 GCA_018830525.1 Nanobdellota archaeon
CCAACTGCATGTGATAGTTAAATTCTCCAACTGCATGTGCATAGCTACGTGTTTCAAATTTCATAATTTTTCCTCCGATAAGTTTATTTAGTTTAAGAAAGTTACAACTACATCTAATCTTACAAAGAAGTAGGGTCAACTTCCCTACTTTCTTTAATATTTTTTAGAATATATATTTATTGACGACAAGTTTGCCAACTAGAAGCACAATTCATCTCCTCACTAAACTAAGGAGATTTCTTGATGCGGCAAACTTTTAAAAGAAGATTCCCCCTATAAATTGAATGAGGTTTAAAGTAAATCATTTTAAAATTGCCTTAATCGCTGCCTTTCTTCTGTCGGTAGTAACAGTCATCGCAACTTATATTTGGGGCGATTGGAGCACACGAGCAATCTACAATATATTTTACGTGACTTTCCTAAATTTCACAGTTCTTTTGCTAAACGCTATTTTATTTACAAAAAGCCGTCCATTCCTAGGAATAAGAACAAGAAAGTTCCTCAGAATCACATTTCTAACAGCTTACAGCACTGCATACATCTTCGCTACGGGGATATTCGTAACAACCGGCCAAGTAGCAAAAATCCAAACAATCCTATTCATATATGAAATAAATACAACACTAATAAGTGCCATGATTCTCGGAGGATTAGTCCTCAGTCTATTAATTATAACTACCCTATTTTACAAAGGAACTTCAATTAACCCTGCAAAAGAGAAAGAACGAAAAAGACTAAAATTTGCATTCTACATAAGCCTAGCCCTTTTCGGACTAACAATCCTAATAAATACATACTACTTGCAAATTGAAGAGCCAATAATCACAGACAAGGAAGCTCTCGCAGAATACAAACCCGCGATACTAAATCTACAAGAAAGAGTCCTAGACATTAATTTCACAAAAGAAAAACCAAATGTAATTTTTATCTTATTAGAAGCAATAACTGCTGAAAGAGTCGGGTTCTATGGATATAAAAGAAACGTTACCCCCAACCTAGATGCACTTGCAGCAAAAAGCACTGTGTTCATGGAAATGTATGCCACAGCGACCCACTCAGATTATGCCCAGCCAGGAATTCTCTCCTCAAGATACATGCTAACAAGCAAGTACCGAACAATCTCTGCAACCGACAATCCGAGAGTCTTCCTCTGGGATATTCTCAAAAAAGACAATTACACTACCGGTTACCACTCTTCACAAGACGACGAATGGCAAAACATGAACACATACATAGATTACACAAACCTCGACAATTGGACAAACTCCCGGACAGATGAAGTAACCGATTACGGAAGCGGACGACAAAGAAAAGACTTCGATTTCCGAGCAACCGAGAGAGCGCTAAACTGGTTAAACAACACAATTGAAAAGGACCAACCCTTCTTTCTCTACATGAATTTCCAAGGAACCCACAATCCACTGATCTACCCCGAAGAATTTTCATTTTACAAACCTGACGAAGACCACGGAATCACACGTTCAGGTGGAGAAGATACAATAAATATTTACGACAACGCTCTAAGATATGTAGACGCCCAAGTCGGACAAATCATAGATTTCATTGAGTCCAACAACAAAACAAATAACACCATCTTTATCATAACATCCGACCATGGTCACGACTTAGAAGACCGTCACGGAATCGGAGGACACGGAAACAGCATCTACAATGAAGAACTAATCGTCCCGGGAATATTCTTCCTCCCGGGAATAGAACCCCAAATAATTGAAGAACCTGTAAGCCATATTGACTTCATTCCAACTATAATCGACTTATTAGGATACGACATCCCGAAAGAATTCCAAGGAGAAGTTATGAAAAAAGGACGACCAATATTCTCAGTCGCCCAGACCCATAAATATCTTATAGGAATAATTCTAAACAACACAAAAATAATTGTCGATTTAAATCGAGAACTTATAGAAATTTACAGACTAGACGAAGATCCTAAAGAACTTAACAATATTGAGTATAATGAACAATACAAAGATAAAATCTTGAGACTTCTATTATGGGACTACTGTCAAAAAGATTATTATGAAAATGAAAGATGGAAAGCAAACCTCAATGACCGGTGTAAGATAACAAATAATTTCAAATTATAACTCAATTTTAATAATATGCCTCACCCCATAGCTCTATATACCCCCATTTTCTCTTAAATTAAAGCATAAGCATGCTTATGTCAAGTACACGGAGGAAAAATATATATGGAAGATCGAGAAATGCACAAAGCAACTTGTTCTGACTGTAAGAAGGAATGCGAAGTTCCTTTCAAACCTACAGAAGGAAAACCAGTTAGATGTCAAGACTGCTTTAAGAAGAACAGACCAGAACGAAGTTTTGGTGGTAGAGACGGCGGTAACCGTAGGTTCGGTGGAAACAACAATCGATTCGGCAATGATAGACCAAGAGAAATGCATAAAGCAACTTGTTCTGATTGTGGAAAAGCTTGTGAAGTACCATTCAAGCCAACAGGAGACAAGCCAGTAAGATGCCGAGATTGTTTTCAAGCAACTAGAAACTAAGGTTTTTAGCTAACACAATTTATTTTTTTTATTAACTATTTTACCTCAACAGAGGTACACCAAATGAGTGTAAAAGGGTATTTTACCCTGTAGAATTTTTAAAGCAAGTATATTCTATCTTATCATCCCACTTATTCCCCAAGCAACCAATAAAGCTATAACAACCCCGACAGAAATAACTACCAACATATGACTAGAACCTGACGCTGCACCAAACCCCGCACCAACTGCTCCAGAAATTCCTGCAATCAACAACCTTTTTCCTTTTTCTTCCATTTTCTAATTTAGAGAAATTATTTGAAAAGGGTTCTCGCCTGCTTGCAGGTTCTCGTGACCTGAAAGGTTATGCCCTTTGGGTATCATTATTTTATCTCCACTCCAAGTTCTTTTAATCGACCAACATGCGCCTGAACAATCGCCTCAACATTCCCAATCATCTTAACCAACTCATTCCGTTCGGCAACAAGAGTATTCAAAGCACCCTTATGAAATCCAATTTCCTCGTCTTTAGACATCTGCGGAACCTCCGCTTCAGCTTTCGCCTCTGGCGCAGATTCATTTTTTGCATTATTTATCGCATCTTCCAAATCACTCGCATCCATAACAAACCCTAGAAAAATCGCTTTAAAAAGCTTGCCCACAATTTTATAAACTCAAACAAACATAATTAATTATGAAAAGAATTATGATTGAAAAACTATCCTCTATGGAAGGAAAGACTGTGGAAATAGCTGGATGGGTCGACACAATCAGAGAACATGGAAAATTAATTTTCTTAGAAATCAGAGACATTACCGGAACCGTCCAAACAATTACAACTGCAAAAGATAAGACAAACTTTGAAATAGCAAAGTCCATTTCTAAAGAATCCTCTATAAGAATAAAAGGAGAAGTAAAATCACGACCAGAAGGAACACAAAACAAAAATTCACCTGCAGGAAATGTAGAAATAAAAATATTAGAATTAGAAATCTACACAAAATGTCCCGCATTACCTTTCGATATCGACAATGAAGAATTAAACGAAGACATTCGATTAAAATATAGATACTTGGATTTACGAAGACCCGAGATGCAAAAAAACTTAGTCCTAAGAAGTCAAATAATTAGAATCATTCGAGACACACTTTACGAAGAAGGATTCAACGAATTCGAAACACCAATCCTCGCAAAATCAACTCCGGAAGGAGCAAGAGATTATGTAGTCCCATCAAGAACACAACCTGGAAAATTCTTCGCATTACCTCAATCTCCACAATTATTCAAACAACTTTTAATGGTCGCAGGTTTTGAGAAATATTTTCAAATCGCAAAATGTATGAGGGATGAAGACCTCCGAAGCGACCGACAACCAGAATTCACACAACTAGATATTGAAATGTCCTTCATAACACAGGACGACATAATCGCATTAACAGAAAAGCTTCTAAAGAAAATCTGGAAAGAAATTCTTAATGTAAATATCAAGACCCCATTCCAAAGAATTACTTATGACGAATCAATGAAAAAATACGGAATTGATAGACCAGACTTAAGAAAAAATAAAGATGATCCTAAAGAATATGCATTCTGTTGGATAACTGATTTCCCCGCATTTGAACATTCTAAAGAAGAAAATAAAACAGTAGCAATTCACCACCCCTTTACACACCCAGAAATGAAATCATTCAATAAGAATCCAGAAACAGCAAAATCGATCGCATATGATATCGTACTTAACGGAACTGAAATCGGCGGAGGTTCCATCAGAATTCACGAAGAAGATGTTCAAGCAAAAGTATTTGAAGTTTTAGGAATTGGAAAAAAAGAACAGAGAGAAAAGTTCGGATTTCTTCTTGACGCACTTAAGTTCGGGGCCCCACCCCACGGCGGAATCGCATGGGGATTAGACAGATTAGTACAAATCATCTTGGGCGCAGAATCAATCCGAGAAACAATCGCATTCCCAAAGAACAAAGAAGCAAAAGACCTAATGCTTGACGCACCGAGTTCATTATCTACGCAACAATTGAAAGACGTTCACATCAAGTTAGATGTTCCTAAGGGAAAGAAATAATCTTATTCCCTTATCTTCTTCGCCAACTCAGCCAACTTTTCATCATCAGCCCTTTCAGAATCATTAGAAGAAATATATCCTTCATATTTTTTAAAATATTTATTAATAGGAGAATGATGCACTTTCCACGTTTCCATATCTGCAGTCCCATGCATTGGAAAAAGTTTCGCATGAATATGGTCAACTCCGAATCCTTCAAAAATCATCGCAGTTCTTCCAACATCTTCCAATTTTGAATCAATCAACTTCCCAACTTTCTTAGTCGCAATAACCAAATCCTTCAAAACATCTTCAGGCAAATCAAACGCATAACTCGAATAATGGTCTTTGGCTATAACTACACTAAATCCTTCAGTATTCGGAAAAATAGAAAGAAAAGCCAAATGCTTCTCATCTTCCCAAATTTTATGACAAGGCATCTCACCCTTCACAATCTTACAAAATATGCATACCCGTTCAACATCGAGATTCTTCGAATCTCCTAAAGGGGGTACACCTTTGCATGACACTTCCATAATAATCCCAATAGACCAAACTTTATAAAATCTCTCAACCAACAATAATTATGACAAACAATTCCCTTTGGCACGAAGTTACTGAAAAAGAAAAAGAGCAAATACGAAAGGATTCTAAGAAACTTTTAAACGAATTCGCATCAAAGCTGGATAAAATCAAGGCTCCAGAAGGACATTTCGAAAATGGAATCGGAGCAAGAGACGAAGGCGATGGCTGGACAACAGATGAAGAATTCAAAAATATAATGTTCTCAAATGCCCCATTTGTTGAAGACAATTCAATAGTCGCAGAAAAGGGGGCTTGGAAATGAGTTTAATAATACCGAATCAAGAAAGATTAAAAGAGATAAAAGAAACAATTAAAAAATCTGGAAAGGAAAACTTACACATAATTGCCGACTTTGATAGAACGCTAACCTATTCACTGACTTCTGAAGGAAAAAAGTTATCTTCAGTTATTGCAATCCTCCGAGATGGGAACTATCTCTCTAAAGGATATTCTGAAAAGGCACATGCGTTATTCGACAAATACCATCCAATAGAGATAGACGCATCAATTCCCATAGAAGAAAAAAAGAAAGCAATGGTAAACTGGTGGACCTCCCACTTTAATCTTTTAATTGAATCTGGATTAAGTAAAAAAGATTTAGAATCCGTAGTAGCGAGTGGAATTTCTCGACTACGAGAAGGAACAAAAGAATTATTTGACTACCTTCATAAAGAGAATATTCCAATAGTGATAATATCTGCTAACGGAATAGGTAATGTAATCCCAATGATTTTAGAAAAAGAAAAAATCCTCTATAACAACATCTATGTAATCACAAACCTATTTGAATTTTATGAAGATGGAAAAGCCTTTTACAAACCAAAATCTTTAATCCATTCTATGAACAAAGATGAAACCGCAGTTCAAGACCACCCTGAAATCTATGAAAAAATAAAAGATAGAAAAAATGTAATACTTATTGGAGATAGTCTAGGAGATTTGGAAATGACTGCCGGATTCGAGTATGAGAGCCTGCTCAAGATAGGATTCCTTAATCCAGGGGAAGAAGATAATTTAGAAGAATACGAAAGAAATTTTGATATCATCATAAAGGATGATGGAGATTTTTCAGAGATAAATAAATTAATCAAAGATATCAAATGAACCTAAAAATAAAACTCAAGGAAATCAAGAAAGGAAAACTAACTGCAGTAAAAAATGTAATGACCTTCTCCGAGAAAATCGCAACTTGTGAAGTAAAAGACCTAAACATCTTCTTGCACCTTAACGAAGACGCAATCGAACAGGCAAAAGAAATTGACAGGAGAATTAAAAAAGGAACGGCAGGGAAATTGGCAGGATTGTGTTTTGCAGTTAAATCAAATATTTCAGTAAAACATATGATAACAACATGTGCCTCAAAAGTCCTTGAAGATTATGAATCCGGATACAACGCAACGGTCATTAATAAACTCCTCGCGGAAGATGCAATCATTCTCGGGATGGTAAATATGGATGAATTCGCTTGTGGGGCATCCGGAGAAACTTCAGCATTTGGTCCAACTAAAAATCCAAGAAATCCAGAATTAATTCCTGGAGGTTCAAGCTCAGGCTCGGCAGCAGCAGTCGCAGCAGGACTTTGCGATTTCGCATTAGGCTCAGACACTGGAGGTTCAATCCGAAACCCTGCATCACATTGCGGAGTCACCGGACTAAAACCAACTTACGGCGCAGTTTCAAGATACGGACTAATCGATATGACTATGTCCTTTGATTGCATCGGTCCATTAACAAACTCCACCGAAGATGCAAAACTAATCTTCAATGTAATCAAGGGTCAAGACAATTTCGACCAAACAACAAAAGAAGAAAAACCAAAGTTAACAAAGAAAGGCGTAATCGGACTAGTAAATGTAAAAGATTTCTGTTCAAAAGAAATAGTAGAACTCATCGAAACAAAAACTAAAGAAATCGCAGAAAAAAATAACTGGAAGATAAAAAAGATAAATCTCCCATTAGATATTGCAATTCAAACATATTATATTATTGTTTACACAGAATTCTTTTCAGCTACAAGAAAATTTGACGGACGAAGATTCGGAAAGAAGATTGAAGAGTTTGCAGGACCTGAAGTTATTCGAAGAATCGTCGGAGGATCTGAAATTACAAAAGCTGAACACGAAGGAAAATACTATCGAGAAGCCTTGAAGGCAAGAAATTATATCAAACAACAATTTGAAAAATTGTTCAAGGAAGTGGACGCAATAATTCTCCCAACAGTTCCAAGAACCCCACACAAAATCGGAGAAAAAATTTCAGTAGAAGATATGTATGCATATGATATTTTTACAACTCCGGCAAGCATCGCCGGTCTCCCAGCAATATCCGTACCTGCAGGAAAAACAGACAACAAGGATGTAGGCTTACAAATTATAGCTCCACATTTCCAAGAAGAATTAATCTTTAAACTAGCAAAGGATTTTGAGTAGCATTCAATATTTAGAAAAAATTAAAGTTTATTTGTTAGATTTTTTGCCTCTAAGCCCGATTCCTTACGAAGTTTTTGATGGTATGAATCCATTAGCAATTCCCCTATAGGGCTCTAAGTATTCTAAATTACTACTACTAATAGTAAGATTACAACCACTTCCCCCATCTATAACTCCAAATCCTGAATGATTGGATTCTGAAACCTTAAACAGATCTTCTTCACATGGAAAATCACCTTCAAACCCCACAATAGGGCCCCAGCTAAATTGAGTAGAAATTTTTGCTAATTGTTTAGCTCCAGAAATTCCATAACTTCCTATGACAAATCCATTTTCAGCTAAATGTCTAGTAGTATTTTCTCCAAATTCACATCTTTCTCTCGGAACAAATCTTATATGCCCAGATTTACTAAATTTAACACCTTTAATTTCTTTTCCCCCCCTAATAGCATTTTCTAAGTTGGAGATTTTAATTAATTTTTTATCATTTGCTGTTGCTTCAAAATCTTGTTGGATATAAACTCCATTAGATGCAAAAATATATTTATTGTATACATGAAAGAAAAGATTCTTAAGATGACAATTATTCTTTCCCTCAGATAAAATTTCCCTTATATCTTCGAATAAGGGGTTACCTTTATCTTTTTTGTCAAAATAAGCAGAATAAATCAAAGGAATAAGATCGTCTCCAGTGGGTACTTTTAATCCTTTTTTTAAAATGTTCTTTCCAACAAATTCATAACGCAAAGGTCCTTCAGCAGGAGATTCGTAATTCAATATTCTATCTTGAGATTTTATTATAGTTTTACCATTATCTCCTATTTGGTCAGAAGTTCTAAGACCATCTTCTATCCAACTGATTCGTGGTATTAATCCCATAATACTTTCGAATTTTAAATATATTTAAATCTCTGTTGTAGCCTCTAACCACAACATTTTAAAAGTAAATTCCATCAGATTAATAATGAAAACAGATTCACTGATTGAATTAGGATTTACAAAAAACCAAGCAAAATTATACCTCTTGCTTTTCAAAAATCCGGGAATAAGTGCTGGTAAGATAGCCAAAGAGTTATCTATAGACAGATCTTTTACATACAATATAATTGAAAGTTTAATAAAAAAAGGGTTAGTGTATTACAGTATCAAAAATAATAATAAAATATTTTTCTCCGAAAAACCCGATAAGATTTTAGAAGAATTAGAATATCAAAAGAATAAAACAAAAAAGTTCATAAATGAATTAAAACAAATCGAAGTAAACAAATCAAAAGCACCTTTGATTGAAGTATACGAGGGGAAATCTGCACTTAAAAAATATTTATCTGAAATAATCCAAGGAAAATCTTTTTTAACTATTGGCGGAGGAGGGAAATTAAATATTTTTGAAATATTAAAATACGAATATCCCCATTATTTTAAGGAACTTAAAAAAGCAAATATTGGAGGAAAGATAATTTGTTCAGATGAAAATAAATCATTTTGGAAGAAAAATGTGGAAGACACAAATATATCAATAAAATCCATTAAGGGGGCTGGAAAGGAAAATAGTATAACGATTTTAAAAGACAAATTAATTCTTTCAGAAGAATCCGAATCTCCCAATATAGTTATTGTAAACAATATTAATCATGCTCACTCCATGAACCATTACTTTCAATATCTTTGGAGAATAGCCAAGAAATAAAAAGCCAATTATTTATAGTATTATATGAAAACCTCAAAAATCGGAGAACTAATCCTCGGAAAATTCCGAACAGAAATCCATGCAACACAAGATGTAAAAGATTTATTCAAAAAATGGAATCTCTCTTTAGCAACACTAATCCCCCCAGCATGGCTTTGGTATGACAATGAACTTTTAGAAGTAATTGATGAAGATGGCGACGGCAAACCTGATAAAAAATTCGGAACCGAGTTCAAATTAATTTATACATTGGAATCTAAAGATGCAAGAGATCTAGAACAAGAAGCACTATTCGTATCAAAAACTACAATCAAAAATATTAAATTAAAATATATCGCTCTGAAGAATGCCTAAAATTAATTTCAATGAAGCAAAAGAATTCTTAGACAACATCACAAAGGAAGACAACATAGTAGTTATACATCATGATGATGGAGACGGATTTGCATCAGGGATTATATTTTATGATTGGTGCAAACAAAAAGGTGCAAAAGTCCAAAATCTTCTTTTTTCATATAGAATTGGAAACGAGAAACCAGACCTGAGCTCATTTAACAAAATAATCATAACTGATATCGCACCATCCGGAATCAAAGAGCTGCAATTACCTATAGAAAAACCAATATTTTATACAGACCATCACCCAGAAACAAACCATATTCCTGAAGAAATTTTAAAATATCGAACCACAGACCAGGGATACATTCCCTCTGCAAGAACGGCTGGAGAACTAACTGGGATAAAAAAATGGCTCAGCATAATAGGAACCATAACAGATGCGGGGGACTTATATCCTGAAAATCAAAAATTCATAAATGAATTACTAAATGAAAAGAAAATTACAATTCAAGAATTCAGAGAAAACTACAGCAACATATTCACAAACACTCTTATTTATTTCCATGACGAGCAACAAAAAGCATTCGAAATTATAAAAGAGATAAAATCCTTAGAAGAATTCAAAAAACTTAACAAATATTCAGAAGCCATAGAAGAAGAACTTGGAAGGATAGTAAATGAATATAATGAGAAAAAAGAAAAAATCGGTGACATTAATTTCTTCTATTTCGAAACAAAATTCTATATCAAAAAAGCATTAGCCGCAATCATAAGTAGAAATAATCCTAAAGAAACAATAATCTTTGTAACCCCCCAAGATAAAAAATATCTTTCGATTAGTGCAAGAGATCAAACAAGAAAAAAAGACATGGCAGAACTTCTAAAAGAAGGAATTAAAGGACTAAAAAACTCCGGAGCAGGAGGCCACGTCCCAGCAGCAGGCGCAGAAATACAATCAAAAGACCTTGAAAAATTCAAAGAGAATATACGACGAAGTCGATCATATTAAAGGAAAGTGAAGCCAGAGAAACCTTGGTTTTCTAGGCAAAACATTCGTAACTACACGACAAGCCCAAAAAATCTTAAAGTGCCCTTATAAACCTTACCGATATTTTATCAACGACAATAACCCTTATAAACCTCCAAAAATTTCTTAGTATATGGAAGAAGACGATGAACCGCCCAATCGGGGGGGAATTTCTACATTAGTCAGAACTGTACAAGGGGACAGAAAATCAATAATCTTACTCCCTTCTGAGTCTCTAGAAGAAATAGCGGTTTGTAATCCAGCCGTATGTGAAAATCATTTTATCTATAGAGCCCGAGAAAAGGCAAACAACAGATACGGAGAAAAGTCAGTTGTAAGGTATCGTAAATTAATTACCCTCTATCAACTATCTGAAGAATCGAGAAAAATTTTAGTTCCAGAATTCGAATATGAAAAAGATGGAATCGAAGATGCAAGAGTTTCAAAAGATGGACAATACAACATAGTCTATGTAGGATTTAATGAAGACCATGAAAATGGGGGAGCAAAAGTAGCTCTCGCGACTACAGAAGATTTTAAGGATATACAAAAACATGGAATCATCGGGCCCCAGGTAAGATTAGAAGAAGCAATTAGATTTGCGGGAGGACCAAACACATACTATGGGGGGATATTCGACATAGAACTCCGGGGAGAAAGAAAGAAAAATCCTGGCGTCAATCCATTCGTGATGGATAAAGATGCGACAATAGTATATGCTAAATCTGGACAACCAATATTCCTTCACAGAGTAGGAAATGCAATCCAAGCAACTCCCTTTGACTCAATCAAAGATTTACAAAACCCTGCATTCTGGGAATATAATTTTGGAAAACTAGAAGAAGATACAATTCTTTATCCTGGAAGGAGATGGGCTCCAGAAAAAGTAGGATTGGGAGGAACTCCGATAACAATCATAGACAGCGAAGGAAACGAGAGAAAAATAGGACACGTTCATGGAGTAGAGAAAAAAGAAAGTGAAAAGTTAACTGAATACATCTACAAGAGCACCATTGCAGAATTTGATCCAGAAACATTTCACATCAAGGCAATTATCAGAGATCCAATTCTACTTCCAGACCCAAAATACATTTTTATTGAAAAGGATGGAGAATACACTATAAAAAAATATATCAATTTTGCAACAGGTATAGCAATAGACCCAAACGACGATTCAATAATTTGTAATTATTCAGGGTTGGGAGATTATGGGATAGAATTAAGAACAAATAACCTAAAACAATGGCTACTAAAAGAACTCTCCAACCCACATAATTCAATAGAAAACTGGCAAAGAGTAAACTAACCTAGAAAGTCTTCTCTCGATAATAACCTTCAAAATCGCAGCAAGCGAAGCGCGACAGATTTTTACGCGCGACTTCACGTCGCAAGACTAACTTAAATAACATAGGTTAAACTACACATATTCTTTTAAACAAAAACAATGTTCTATTATTATCAAATTTCATCTATTGAAAGTAACATCAAAGATGTTTCATACAACATTTTGGATTACACTCAAAAAATTGAAAGGAGGTTTAATAAAAAGAGAATATGCCATTAGATTTTGCAAAAGAAGCGATAGAAAACGCAGACAAAAACAGCATCAATTTCGATGACCTAAGAGCTGGAAAAGCTAACATTAAGGTTTTCGGTATCGGTGGATGTGGATGTAATATGGCTACCTGGCTTTTCAACAAGGGCATCAATGGAGCTACCATTTACGGAGTTAACACTGATGCACTTCATTTATCCATTACAAAGACTGATGAGAAGATCCTTATCGGTAAGGAACTAACACGAGGTCTTGGTTGTGGAGGCTACCCTAAGAGGGGACGAGAAGCTGCTAAAGAATCTCTTACTGACTTGAAAAGAGCTGTTTCGAATTCGGATATGGTTTTTGTTCTGGCCGGTATGGGAGGAGGTTCCGGAACCGGAGCCATTCCAGTAGTTGCTCAATTAGCTAAAGAAGCAGGAGCGGTAGTTATTGCAGTTGTCACAATGCCTTTCGAGGCAGAAAAAGCAAGAATCGATAAAGCAGAGTTCGGTCTTCAAGAACTAAGAGAAGTTGTCGACACAGTAATTGTACTAGACAACAATCGATTAGTAGATATAGCTGGCCAGCTACCAATGGAACAAGCCTTCGCAGTTGCGAATGAACTTGTATCCACTATGATTAAAGGTATCGTAGAGACAATCACATTACCTTCGTTAATCAACCTAGACTACGCAGACGTTTCTGCAATTATGAAAAACGGAGATGTAGCAGTTATTGGTATTGGCGAGGACAACTCGAACGCAAGAGTAGAAGCAGCAGTTCAGCAAGCTCTAACACATCCATTATTGGATGTAGATTATCGGGGAGCAACAGGTGCATTAGTCCATATCACATGCGGTCCAGATTTGAAACTTGAAGAGTTCGATAATATCGGACGACTCGTAACCGAAAACCTAAGCCCAGAAGCTCAGGTAATCATCGGTGCAAGAGTTAACAAAGAATTCCAAGGAAGAGTAAGAGTCATTACAATTATGACAGGTGTTAAGTCGCCATACATCCTAGGAAAAAACACAAGTAGATTCGAAGAAGAAGACAGAATCAGTGTTAATGAACTCGGTCTAGACGATTTAAGTTAAAACTAACCAAATTTTATTATTTTATTTTTTCTTTATCCTCCGCGAAAGCGGGGGATTAAAATTTATTCTATAGGAAACAAATCCTTATAAATCTTAGAAAGAAAGAATCTTATGAAAAGGTGCATAATTCTAAGAGGTCCAGCAGGTTCCGGAAAAACTACCCTTTCAAAAGAGCTTGCCAAGATCTATCCATTATACCATATAGAATTAGATATCTTGAGGAAAAAAATACCAAGAGAAGAAAATGAGCCAAAATTCAGTCAAGAAGAGAAGCTAAGAACAAATAGAATACTAATTCCATTAGTCCGGGAGAAACTAAAAGCCGGACAGAAAGTTATAATCGATGAAGTATTCTACTACAAAAGCCAACTTAATGAAATAAAAAAAGAATTTTCAAAAGAGATAATCATCTTTAATTTAACTTGTCCATTAGAGCTCTGTTTATCCAGAAATAGAAGTAGAAGGTCATTGGGAGAAAGAAAGACCACTGATGAAGCAACAAAAACTATTCACTTTCTAGTCTCACAACTAAAAGAAGGTATTAAAATTGATACTTCAAATAAAACAATTCAGGAAACATTAAAAGAAATTATATCTAACCTAGAGATTTAAAATTTATCACAATAATCCTTATATAGTTTAAACAAGAGATTAATTTATGAAAAATCATGGAGGATATGGAGGACAAGGAGATTATTCATTTGAAACAGAAAAACCAATATTCCCCAATGCACTAGATATTATAGCAAATATTGCATACATACCTATAGCAATCTATAAAACTACTAAAAAAATTCTAACTGCCCCAGCTAGGGGATTAGAAAAATTAGCCAAGAATACAATAAAAGACCTCGGTGGATTTGAAGAAGATGACCTCGATTAATCAATAATTTCAAGAAATCTCAATACAAACATCAGCACACATTGTATAACAAAGCCCACAACCAGTACAGTCCTTTTCAGAATCTCTAACCGGATAAAAATAACCCTTATTATTTGTCTTCGAGGACATCGATAAATAATCTACGGGACAAGCATCAACGCACAGCCCACAACCTTTACATCTCTCAATATCAATTTCTAAACTCATTATATCGCATCAAAACTAACCTTCTCCTGAGGGGTCATCTTCTTATTCTTCCACTTATCAAAATAAATAACATTTTCTAAATCCGGCTTAGCCCGTCGCTCAGAACCCTTAACTTTCGTCTCTTTACCAATCGGAAAAAGAGCTTCAACATGTAAATCTTCAGAAATTTCTAATGCACTCTTAACCTGGTCTTCATAAAAATGCCCCACCCAACTTGTAACCAATCCAAATTCAGTCAGGACAAGTAAAAAATTCTGAATAGCTGCCCCTGCCTGTTGAGAAGCATAACGAACTCCTTTCCCACCATAACTACGAACTAACTTAGAATCATCACTTACCGCGACAACAACATATTTCGCAGTCCCAACATAATCTTGCTGTGCAGCCTTAGCTAACTCAGAAATCTTCTTCTCATCAGAAACTAAAATAAACTTCAATGCAAATTGTCCTCCTGCACTCGGAGCAAAACGCGCAGCATCAATCGCTCGAATAATCTTCCTCCAATCTGGCTTCTTATCCATATATCTTCGAACACTTTTCCGTTGTTTAATCGCAGTCTTCAAATCCATAACATAAACTCGGGAAAGAACTTTATAAAACTAACCGAAGAATAACCCCTAGAAAAATATGTTATTAGAAAGTAGTTACATTAGGAAGGTTTATAAATAAATTTTCCAGAATTTATCTATGATTAAAAAAATAATAATTGGTAGTCACGCGACGGAAATTCCAACTAGATGCGGAATCGCAACATATACCGCGCATTTAACAAACGAAATGATAAAACACCCGCGAGTAGCAGGTCTCCAAATCAACGCATTAAACTATGGAAACCAAAAATATGTACCGGAAAGGGAACAATATAAATGGCGAGAAACTAATATCAAAAATCCAAATATTGATGTTGCAGGACTATTAGACGATATAGAACGAGCTAGAGATTACTGGGCCGAAGGAGGAATGGAAAGAGTTGAAGTAATCAGCCATGAATACGGAATTTTCAGAGATGGGAAAGGCAAAGATTTCCTAGTCCCTCTATTAAAGGGATTAAATCAAAGAAAAATAACTTCAGTTTTTATTCCGCACACAATTCTACTGGGCCCTGAAAAACATGATCCAGATTACCGGCAGATTATGGAAGAAGCTGTACAGTTCCCAAACCACATCTTCGCACTAACGCCCGAAGCGATAGAAATGTTAGAAGGACCATACAACGCACCAAGGATAAACGTAAGTTATGTGCCTCACGGAATCAACGACGTGAAAAACGATGATAGATTCAAAAATCGTCTCCCTAGACCGAAGATAAAATCAAAATTCGGAATCAAACAAGAAACAGACGTCTATGTTTCCGGAGGATTCTTTTCAAAAGGAAAATTAATTGACCACGCCATAAAAGCATTCGCAATAAACCGAAAAAAAGGATACGAAAATTTCCAATATTATATAATTGGATTAGAAAAAGATAAAGAATGGAAAGACTATTGTTTCAACTTAGCAAAAAGTTTAGGCCTAAATCCATTATCTTTAGGAAATGGAGACGATGGAGGGGGATTAGAACAATTAATCAAACACGATTTAAATCCTCACAAAATAATTTTCTTCAATACTTACCTCAACGATGGAGAATCCTACGATAGCAAAGTTATGGCAAAAGCAATAATCACCGTCAATGAAAGCGAATCACAAATTTCCAGCGGAGAAATCGCAAGAGCTTTAGAAGCAAAAAGAGTTCCAATTTCCTATGCCTCTCCAATCGTAAGAGATATGGCGAGGGAAGGTGTTGGATTTTCTGTTGAACCTAAAAACATAGAAAAGTTGGCAGAAACGATATACTTTTATGCGAAAGACGGAAACCAAAAAGAATTAGAACTTGCTTCTGCTAAGATTGGTTCTAAAGCAATTTGGGAAAAATCAACTCGAGACATGATTGATATCATAACAACAATAGTTGACAATGATGAAGAAGACCTCGCAGAATCAAGAACAATTTTGGAAGACAAATGAAAGAAAAACTAGGAAAATATTTAATCTGAAGAAGGAATATATTTTTTAATCTCTTCAGCAAGAGAATTTCCAAAATCCTTAGAATCACAATCTGCAAGACGACAAATCCCATAATAAATAGCCTTAGAATTTGATGCCCCATGACCTTTAACAATTACCCCATCATATCCCAGAATAACTGCCCCACTATGCTTATCAGGATCAACTTTAGCCAAAAGATTATTTTTTATTTTCGTTAAAGGACCACTAGCTAAAAACAATTTTGTTTTATCATAAAAATTCAGTTTTGAGATTTCATCTTTAGTCAAACCAATCAGTCTACTAAAACAAGCTTCTGCAGTTTTAAGATACAAATTTCCCTCGTAACCATCAACAAGAACAACATCAACTTTCCCATCCAAACAATCACCAGGTTCAACCTTGCCCCGATAATCAATAAGATTTCCTAAACTCCTCTCCCGAATACCTTTCGCCACAAGAACTTCAAGCGCTTTATCAATATCGCTCCCCTTATGTTCTTCTACCCCATTAGACAAAATTCCCCATCGAGGCCGCTCAATACCTCTACTCTTCATATAAAAAGTGGACATAAGAGCTTGTTTGTAAATCCCATTAGCAAATCCTCTAACAGCCTCAAGATAATTTTCCTTATCAGAATGTTGAGTAGTAAATCCTACATCAGAGCAAACATACTCCTCACCAAAAACATTAGGAAAAATTGCAACCAAGGCGGGGGCTCCACAACTCTTATTTCTTATTTTACTAGCTTCAAGCGCAACCTTCGAAGTATCTCCTATACTAAAAAAACCCTCAATATTCCCAGAACGAATTGATTCGGCCAAATTATTCAAAACCGAGCCCTTAACCCGACGATCTATCTTTTCAACTTGAGAATAAAACTGAGAAGCTTGAACAATCTTAACTCCCTTGGGAAGAGTATTCCTAAAACAATCTAATATTTTCTCCTCATCCCCATGTAAATAAATTTTAACGTCAGGACGTTTCCTAGAAAAACGTTGAACAGCAGATGTAACCCTCTTAGTTACACTTCCATTAGGAGTATAATCCCCATTCTCTACATCTATTCCGATTTTGCTTAATGCCATCTTACGTTATCAGAACTCTTTTTCCCTTGGGACACTTTTGAATTATCACGCCCGGAAGAGGACTCGAACCTCCGACATCACGATTAACAGTCGTGCGCTCTACCTGCTGAGCTATCCGGGCTTTCTACTTAGAAATTTAACCCATTTTTAAACCTTGTTTATTTATGGAATTTAACATTTGAACAACCTCATCAAGCCCTACCAAAAGATAATCTTCAATAACTCCATTTTCCTTTTTTATCTCTCCAAGTCCCTTTCAGCTTCAGCAAGATCGGGCTCACCAGAGGGCTCACTAGAGTCATCCTTTGAGGAGTCATGCCCGATGAGGGCGTCATCAGACAATCCACCTTCAACATCCAAATCCTTAACACTCTCTTTCAGCCCAAAATCGTCTTCATCAAATTTTCGCCGAGAAGCATTCTGTTTCTCCAAATAAGCAAACACATTCCCATGCTTCGCCCCTTGAATCAACGACTTAATCGCCTGAGTAACCGCGTCGAGATGTGCTGAATCTGCAATCAACCCAACCCGATTATCATGAATTACAATGACCGAACCAGTTAAATTCTCAATAGTTTTCCTTGCCTTTCCACCAGTCCCAATCAATCGCGCCCGAACATCTTTCAAATTCTTACGCCGAGTATGTTCCTTCACCCCAATAAACTCTAAAACAAAATCTTCATTTTTCAAAAGCAAAGCATCCTCAACATCAAAACCAAAATCTACCGCCCGAAGAATCTTTACAACTAAATACTCGTTCAACTCCGAACCCTTAACCGAAACACTCCCCCTCCCAAAACCAATCTTAACTTTAATTTTATTCTCAATCGCAGGCACAGCTTTCTTAATCTTTTTCATACTCAAAACCGGAACATTTCTCATATTTCTAAGAAAGAATAAGTGTTTATAAGACTAATCATTAAAATATTTTAACAAAACCTCTTCTGCCTCATCCAAGGTTCTCCCAAAAAAAATAATACCTTCACGACGTCCACCCATAACAATTATCTTTTTATCAGAGACATTTGACTCTCTAAACAATCTCTTAATTTCTTCGGCCATTTCAGGAGTACCATAAGATACATCCTCCCGAGTAGTAGGCATTTTATCCTTAAGCTTTTCCCACATCTCAAGATTATGGATATGAATAACCGCTTTTGTATCTAGCAAACATTCATAAATCATGGCATGAGATAGAGATTCTGAAGAAACATTTATCGGCCCCTTGCAAGTCAGACTATTTTTAGAAAAATCATAATCATTCACCAAAGCATAATGATTTCCATCTAATTTAGAAAAGTTACCCGTAGCCAAACCAGTAATTATAAACTCATTATTCTCTAACTTCATACTGATATTTCCAAAACCAACCCCATCAGAAGAAGCCCCTACCAATTTAAGCCCATATAATTTATCTCTCAGGTTATTTATTTCAATTAATCGTTGAATTTGAATAGGTTTGTCTCTTACCCTTTTACAATTAAACTTAATATAACCATCATCCATCTTAATTAAAATTCGCCTTCCTCAGTCGTCAACTTCCCCATCTGCTTCAATTTCATAACCTGATTATCAGTATACTTAAACAAAACATCACCTTTATCATTATCAAACTCCCATGGCTCAACAATTATCGCATCTCCTTCTCTCAACCAAAGTCCTCTTCTCTTTCTTCCAGGCACCCTACAGTTCCGAGTCTTCCCATCCATACATGAAACAATCATTCGCGAACCCCCGACTCTCTGAATTATAATCCCGATTACTTCCTTCTCATTAGGCAACTTTACTCGCACCGGACCTTCATGCCCCGGAACAAAAACCTTCGCCTTATTCTTCTTCGACTTATCTTTAAACTTACTAAATGCCATAATTAGAACAATTAAAATCTCCTTATAAATCTAACTTATGAAAGAACCAAAGCAAAAGGCACACCTTCAACCTCAATAATACCTTCGTCCTTAATTAACCCAAGATCCTTCGCAACCCTGATAGACTTCTCGCCAACAATATTAAACGTCGCATCTTCCTTAGTGCAATCGATAATTTTCTCCTTCAATTCAACCTCATCAACTTCATCCCCTTGAAAAAAAGGCCCTGTCAAATCTAATTGTTTTATTCCTTCACTCAAAATCCTCCCATAAACATCCTTGTCACAAATAGCAACAACCAACCGATACGACTTATGAATTTTAAATAAAATCTCCCCCATACAAAAAAATAACTTCAAAGGTTTATAAATATTAGCAGACAATAAACAAGATGGAAGAAGATAGACCTTTCAGAACAGAAAGTTGTGGAGATTGTTCGAACTTCCGGTGGGGACATCATACACTGAAAGGATTTATCATAGATTGGCAATATGGAGAAAATGCTGGATGCCACAACAGAGGACAAACATTTGAACTAGACCGAGATCCTGGAACAGAATTCTTAACTCCTGAAGAAGCCTTAGATTATTACGGCCCCGAAGGAAACTATTGCAAAAGATTCACCGGACAAAAACCTCACACATTAGAAGAAATACAAAAATACATCTCCGAGCATCTCTAAAAAATTAAACAGGTTTAGGAATAGTTTCGGCATAATCCCCAACTCCGATATAAGACTTCAAGGCTTTTTCCAAGGAATTGGCATCTTCCATCATACCTGCTTCTCGAACGGTCTTAATTAAATACTCAGTCAGTTCAGGATTCTTAGAAAGTTTCTCTCCAGTATAGACAAGATTAAAGGAAACATTTTGTGTGCCGAATTCAAGACAGGAACCGTCATCCATAGCTAATCTATCAAGATAACCTCTCAAATAAATTTTCTTTTCAGAAACACCTAAATTCTCAATATTAGATCTAAAAAACTCAGTCTCAGCCCTAAACTGTGCTACCTTCATATCTTTCCTAACACTCTCAACATCCATAAAATACACAAACCCCCAAACTATTTAAATATTCTCTAAAAAAATAAGAAATTCCCCCTTCCCTAAAGGGGAATTATAAAAATAAAAATTAAGCTGCTTTCTTAGCCTCGCCATCAGCCACTGCCTTATCAGCATTGTCCTTTGACATAATCCTACACATTCCACATCCACAATCAGCACACTTTCCTTTAGCCATATATCCGCCTCGAGAAGTGATAGTCATCTGTGCATCCTTCATTGTTTTGTTTTCCTTACATTTCATACATCTTCCTTCAATTGTCATTTTTTCCTCCTATTAAATTTAGTTTATCTAAATTTCCATGGTTGATTTTTAATCGACCTTTCAATTTAGTTTTTTTAAATCCTGTATACTTCGTACTTCTCACCACACGCAAGACACCTTAAAAAAGCCTTCCCTTTGTCTTCTTCCAACTCTGTGTCCGGCTTTTTACATTTTGGACACAAAACAAACCTATTAACATACCTCTCAATCTTTTCATTCACTTCCTTAGAGGGCAGCTTCCGAGACAAAATAAGTCTATCCCCCTTCAATTCTCCGGAGCTTGCAAGCTCCTTAGTTAAAAATTTCATCACATGATCGACGTCCCGTCTAAGACAAGTAACAACCGGGACAAAATTCGTTATAATAGTCCGAGTCCCTTCATGATGCCCTTTGACCTTCAAAATCTCAAAACGTCCACATTCCCCAACAGGCTCAATAGTCTCATACGCCTCATTCAATAAATCTTCATAATCCATAAATTCAAATCTTTAGATTTTAATTTCGCAAGGGCTTTGCCATTGCATAATCTAAAATTACCTCCACAAATTTATTAAATCTCATGAATTCCCCATGAATTTCCACTTTATAAGAGTTATTACACGTAAGCCATCACCAAAAAACTTATAAACCAAACAATACAACAAATAATATAAATTCTAGAGATTATCTCTTGATTCTAAAATGGACGCAGATTTAAAGAAGAATATTATGTCAAGCGGTACTAGCTTAGTCGGACTGATTTGTAAGGACGGTGTAGTCATGGCCGGCGATAAGAGGTCGACAGCAGGCGGACAAATAGTAATGGACAAAAACGCCGATAAGATTATTCCTATAAATGAATATTTAATCACTTCTGGAACAGGTATAGCCTCGGATATAGATATGCTACAAAAACTCGCCAAAGCACAGTTAAAAATAAAAGAATTACGAGATAAAAAGAGACCTACAGTTAAGGAAGCCGCAAATCTAATTGCCGCAATTAACTACAAGAGTATCCGACAACCTGCAATGATTCAATTCATCGCAGGGCTGATGGTGGGGGGAGTAAACGAAAACGGAATAACAGAACTTTACTCTGTAGAACCAGCAGGAAGTGTAATGAAAGTAACCGAATTTGATGCAAACTTTTCATCTGGAATGCCTTACATTTTAGGATTACTAGAAAAATCATACAAAAAAGACATGACTATGGAAGAAGGAGTTGAACTTGCAATTGAAGCAATTAAAGCAGCTTCCGAGAGAGATACCGCATCCGGACAAGGAGTAGATGTATTCACAATAACAAAAGACGGGATTAAACACGTATCGAAACAAAAAGTCGAGAAAGTTTACAAAGAGCATAATTAATTTTAATAAAATGGCCGATATTTTAAAAACAATAGAAGAGCAATTACCGCGAGGCACCGTAGGTTCAACAATCTTTGAAGGAGCAAACATCATAGTTTATACTACTGACACCGCATTCTTCAAAAACGGGGACTCACAAATCAAAGAAGTTGTAAACAATATTAAAAAAAGAATCGAACTAAGGGCAGACAAATCATTACTTATGCCTCAAGACGAAACCGAAAAAAAAATCCGAGAAATTCTCCCAGTAGAATCCGAAATAACCCAAATAATTTTTGACCCTCAACGAAGTACAGTAATCATCGAATCAAAGAAACCCGGATTAGCAATCGGAAAAGCAGGGAGTCTTTTAAAAGAAATCAAACAAGCAACAATGTGGACCCCACAAGTTCAACGTTCAGCAGCAATTCAATCAAAGATTACTGATAAAATCCGAGAAGTTCTATACCAGGACAATAACTATCGGAAAAAATTTCTAAACAGCATCGGGGAAAAAATCTACAAAGGATGGAACCCTGACAAAATAGAAGAATGGGTGAGGGTTACCGCACTCGGAGGGGGAAGACAAGTAGGACGAAGTTGTTTCCTTCTGCAAACTCCAATATCCAGAATATTAATCGACTGCGGAGTAGATGTATCTTCAAATGGAAAAGACAAATACCCTTATCTTGAAGCACCTGAATTAGACTTAACCGCAATTGATGCAGTCATCTTATCCCACGCACACCTAGACCACTCAGGTTTAATTCCTTACTTGTATAAAATGGGATACAAAGGCCCAGTATATATGACCGCACCGACGAGAGACATTTCAGCACTAATGGCCTTAGACTTTATTGGCGTCGCTTACAAACAAGCCACAGCACCCTTGTTTAAATCAACAGACATTAGAAATATGGTAAAACACTCAATCGTTCTAAACTACGGAGAAGTAAGTGACATAACTCCGGATGTCCGAATAACATTATACAACGCCGGACATACACTCGGCTCATCAATGATTCATTTCAATATCGGAAACGGATTACACAACTACGTGTACTCTGGAGATATCAAATTCGGAAAATCACGTTCCCTTGAAGCTGCAACATCCTACTTTCCAAGAATCGAAACATTACAATTAGAGTCAACCTATGGTGGAAAAGACAACAATTTTCCTCCGAGAAAAGAATCAGAAGATGAATTACTTAATTTCGTAAATGATATTATTTCTAATGGCGGAAAAGTTCTACTTCCAGAATTAGGAACTGGCCATGCACAAGAAAAAATGTTAATATTAGAAGACGCAATGAAAAACGGAAAAATCCCAAAAGTTCCCATTTATATCGACGGTATGATTTGGGACATCAATGCAATCCATACTGCATACCCTGATTTTTTGTCGAACGCCGTCCGTTCTGCAATTTTCGCAGATAATAATCCATTCGTTTCAGAAATCTTTCACAGGGTAGGCTCACCACAAGAAAGAAAGAATGTTATCGAAGGAGGTCCTTGTATCATTCTAGCAACTTCAGGTATGCTTGTTGGAGGTGCATCAGTCGAATATTTAAGGGAATTCGCAGATAGTTCAGTAAACGGACTTTGCCTATCATGTTACCAACCACCCGGAGGAGTCGGTAGACAATTACAGGAAGGTGCAAGAGAAGCTACATTCGAAGTAGATGGAAGAACCGTAACCATTCCATTAAAATTAAAGTTCCTTTCAATAGAAGGATTTTCCGGACATTCTTCAAGAAATGAATTAATGGCATTTATGAGTCATGTTAATCCGAAACCGCGAAAAGTAATCATTAATCATGGGGAACAATCACGAGCATTAGATTTAGCTTCAAGTATTTACAAATCTAAGAGGATTGAAACAGTAGTTCCTAAGAATTTAGAGACGATTCGATTGAGATAATCTCAGCTCTTTCAACTTCCTAATTTTCTCCATACCCCCCTTAGTTTTTTCCAACCTCTTATAAAAATCCCATGCCTTCATAATTTGAGCATCGATAAACTGTGTATGTTCCCTTTTCCAACTATTTGGATTCTCCTTAACAAACTTTCCCCACCTTTCAATTTGCTCTAAATGAGTTCTGTCTCTCATAATCTAAACTTCCTAATCATATTTTTAATTATTTGAATTTCACTTTCATTAATTATATCAGCATAAACAATTCTCAAATGCCTTGCATCCTCAAAATCCTTATCCCCCTTCAACCATTCTTCCTTAAACGCAATATTACCTTCTATTGGAGCAAAATAAATCTGAAGTTTGGTCAATTCCATTTTTACTCTTCTCTTCAATTGATACTTATCAATTACATCCTTAACAAAATGAAGTTCCATCTCAGGCAAGGTCTTCCCCCCCCAAGTATATCTTATACTGTCTTTTCCAATTAAATATTTTTCAAATAAAACCTCCGGATTTTCAGACTGCATACATTCGAAATTATTTTCCACCAAATCATTGTGCATCTCAGCAAACTTCTCCCTAGACATTTCACCAATAATCATATCTATATCCTCTGTACCTCGAGTTCTCCCACTTGAAATTGCTGCAAATCCTGACACAACCATATATTCCACATATCTACCAACGATAGCACAAAAGTCTTCCGCAAACTTATCTAAAATATTTCTATCATCAATTTTTCTATCCATAAAAAAACTAACAATCCTATATATAAATAATTATTGGTCAACCCAAAACCGCGAAAAGTAATCATTAATCATGGAGAACAATCACGAGCATTAGATTTAGCTTCAAGTATTTACAAATCTAAGAGGATTGAAACAGTAGTTCCTAAGAATTTAGAGACGATTCGATTGAGATAAATTTTTCCATTTAACATACTCGAGGAAGATATTATCATGAATTAATTTATGTTATGATCATGTTCAACATAATTTTATTTTTGCCTTCCAGCGTCGCTGTTCAGTTCCCAATTTTTCTAAACGAATCAACTTAGCATACCGCTCAATCTAAAATTAAAATTTCAGATAACATCGCTGACTATGCCACTCGCTTCACCCCCAAAATTTATTAGGATGTCCCACGACCCACCGACTCAGAGATTTTAACTAATACTACTAAAGAATTTTCTTAATCTTTATCTTTTATATGCTTCATCATGATGACCAAAGAAGAAAAAGATAATTGTTTTTCTAGTCTTATTTATTTCATACTTAAGAACAAATGATTTCATAATATGGACTCTCCTTTCCCCCACTAAATCATACTTTAATGATTTATAATGTTGAGGATTTTGAATAATCTCCTCAATTTTTTTCATAACTTGTTTATACATTATTTTATTCTTTTTAAAAAGTTTGTTGAGAGTTCTTTTTAAATCAGGCATCACCTCATAATTATACATTTTATTCCTCAATAATCTTTCTTAATTCAGACATATTTTTAAATTTTATCCCTTTTTCTTTCTTTATCTTGGAAATTTTTTCTATAAATTCTTTTTTTAAGGGAAGTTCATCAACAGGATGCCAATCGATTCTTTCACAAAATTCCCACTCTTTATCTGAGATCTCCCCAGTTTTTAAATACCTTTCAAAAATTAATTTTTTAATAGTTTCTTCCCTTGCGATTTCAGACCAATTTACCCATAAAAGTTGTTTTAATTGATCTTTAAATTTTTCCTCAACAGATAATGTTATAGATACCATCTATATTTTTCCAGAGTTTTTTAATTCTTCAAATTTCTTAAATTCTTTTATTCTTACTTCAAATCTTTTTTTTAAATATTCTGCCCAATTTATTTCGGGATACTCATCTATCTCTTTTTTTAAGTTTTCAGGTATTGATATAGTGAATGTAGCCATTTTGTTTATATACTAGATTTAGTTTAAATATTATAATTAGTTTATGTATTTAAATCTTACTATTTCGAAATTGCAAAAACCTTCGCGCACCTTCTTAATCTATTGGGATGGCTTCAACTTCCCACCAAGAGAGATTTTGTAATACTACGGGGTTTTCTCAACTTCTTCACTTCGCTCGACCTTTCAGAAGATATAACAGCGATTAAAAAGTTCATAAATATACTTTTATTCACCCATATTTTTCTTTCAGAAAAACACTCGAGGTCGCTTTCAGCTCCACCCGATCCCTAAATGGTTTCTTAATCGCAAACGTTAATCCTAATCTTTATATACCACTCAACCTTTCTCAAATCAAGAGGAATCGAAAAAAGATCAAATCGCAGATTTGGAAAATAAGTTTTTCTACTTTGCCTCAACAGAGGTACGCCAATTGGGTGGAAGAAAAATTTCTTTTTTCTAAAAAGAAAGAAATCAATGAAACACAAATTAACTATCACATTACTTTTGCTGAGCATGTTCTTAGTAACACAATTCATCGGACTCTTCGTAGTAAACGCTTACACTCCAGAAACGGTTTTCAATCAAACCACAGGGATGATAACCATCTCGCCAGAAAACCAGCTTCCCTTCGGAATAGAAACCCCTGAGACAAACTTCCTTGCAATCATATTCTATTTTATTCTAGCCTTCGCAATCGTCGCAATACTGATGAAGTACAAATGGAAACTAGTAATCAAACTTTGGTTCCTCCTTGTAATAATCCTCGCACTAGGAATCACACTAAACGCATTCCTAAAATATTCAACTCTTACAAACATTTCAATAATCGCATTAGTAATCGCAATCCCCCTAGCACTCTTAAAACTTTTCAGACCAAACGTCTTCGTTCATAACATTACCGAACTTTTTATCTATCCCGGAATCGCAGCAGTCTTCGTCGCAATCTTACAACCATTAACCGCAGTCCTACTACTTGTCTTAATTTCAATCTACGACATGTGGGCAGTTTGGAAAGCAAAGTTCATGCAAAAAATGGCAAAGTTTGAAATGGAAGAATTACATATCTTCGGAGGATTTTTAATCCCGACGATTTCAAAGAAAGTCAAAGCCCAAATAGAAAGGATAAAACAAAAATACCAAAACAAAAAAATGCCGGCAAAAGTAAAAAAGAAAAAATTCAAAGTTAGACTCGCAATCCTTGGAGGAGGCGACGTCATCTTCCCGATAATAACGGCCGGAGTTTTCATGCGAGCATTCCCTAAACAAGCCTTATTTGGAATCATGGGACTAATCCCCGCACTTTTTATAATATTTGGAGCATTAGCCGGATTAACATATCTCATGTTAATAACAAAGAAAGACAAAGCCTATCCCGCAATGCCCTATATTTCTACAGGAATTTTCGCAGCACTTATTCTTTGGAAGTTTATAATTTTGTAAATCACTAAATAAAATTTTAGACTAAATAATTATTACTTAGTTAAACAACCGTCACTAGCAAATTCTTTCCATCTCTTTGGAATCTCTAAAAGAATTTGCGAACCATGTTTTGCAATCGCCCCCCAATTCTTTTTTTACCATCACTATACACTTTTAGCAAATCAGTCATCTTTTTAGTTCCAACAGGATAAAAATCTTCAAAATGACAATCAGCACAATAAGTAGCAAAGCCTTCAAACCATTTTCTACCCTCGCCAAAATACCCCCCCTCATCCCTCCCCAAAATCTTTTTCCATAACACATGAGACAATTCATGCACAACCCCATAGTCCAATCTCTTAGCCCTTTCTTCAAAGCCAACATCCATAATCCTATTCGCCAAATTAAAAGGCGTATAAATAATATTATTATGTTGCCTAAAATCAGCGCCACGCACCACATTAAACAATCCTATCGGACCAATCATCAAAGCTTCAAGAATAGAAAAGGTCGCGAAACTTCCATAAAAATCTTTTTTTGTAGGAATTCTTCCTTCATCCCATGCAACTTCAATAGCCTGATTCCAAGCCCTGTCATATACATGATCAGACAACCAAATTTTATTATCCTTGACTTTCACATTTCCTAAACTCACCCTACATCTCTCTTCAATTCTCGGCTTATAATAATCAACTCTTTCCCGAACCTTCTCTAAAAAATTCTCTTTCTTTCTCCTTGATGTAGGTAAAAGAGCCCTGCAATTATCTCTATGAAATCTATAAATTTCCTGCATCAATCCTACATCCCCCATCACCAAATAACCCCTACAGTCACATACTCAATGTCTTCAAAACGAATTTTATCATCAGAAAAAATATTATTATCCCCTTGAGTAATAAAATAAACTCCTTCATCATCAATTCCTTTTTCAACAACTCGATGAACAATTAAAATTCCTCCAAATCTAAAACTCACAATATCACCACCTTCAATTTGATCAGAATTCCTTGGAACAATACGTATACCATTCGCCCCCTTATCCAAAACTGGCTTCATACTTCCACTAGATGCGTAACTTGAAATCGTTGCATTAGCAATCCTCAAGAGAATATAATCATCAAACACCACAATATCTTCATCCATAACCCAATTGGAAGGCGAACTCGCATCAAAACTCCCCAGACCAGTAGCAAAAGGCACCTCAAGACCTGAATTAGAAAACATATAAAATAGAAATACGCAACTAAAGAAACCTGCCAAAAAAACCCAACTATACCGAGCGTAGCGGACTTTCTTAAAGGAGTTGAAGCCTGAAGAACCTTGGGTCTTAGGCCAGGTATACCTGTAATTCATAACAAATACTCATAACGACATTATTTAAAACTTCCTAATTGTAACTCCTATTAAAAGACAACATCAGAAAGGTTTATAAATAGTCCCTCTGTCCTAGTAGTGAAAATGATAGCAAGACAAGAGTTAATTAAGAAATTGAAAGGTTATTTTGACCTAAATATTTACGAAACTAAAGTATGGTTAGCCTTGCTTTCAAAAGGAATTTCTTCAGCAGGAGAAATCGCAGAGATTTCTGGAGTTCCTCGAAGCCGAACATATGACGTTCTTGAATCCCTAGAAAAGCGAGGATTCGTTATTCAAAAATTAGGAAAACCTGTTAAATACATCGCAGTAAAACCCGCAACAGTTATCGAGAAATTAAAAAACAACACAACAACATATGCAGAAGAAAAAGTAAAAACTCTTTCAAACTTAAAAGAAACTACTGAATATAAAGAACTACAAGAACTTCACAAAACTGGAATCGAACCAATCAAGAATCACGAACTTTCCACATCCATCAAAGGACGAAGCAACCTTTATTTACAAATGAGGGCAATAATGGAAGACGCAGAAAAAACGGTATACCTCACATCTTCAGCTTACGAACTTTTATCTAAACAAAAAATATTCAAAGATACTTTTGCAAAATTAAAGAAAAGGAAAGTAGATATTAAAGTAATGATTGCAGATGATGAAGAGGAAGCAAAGAAACTATCAAAGAAACTCGGAGTAGAAATCAAATCAAGACCAATCAATGCACGTTTCGTAATCGTAGATAAAACAGAACTTATTTTCACAATCAAACCAACAAACGTCCACGAAGATTTCGATTATGGTGTTTGGATTAATTCACCCTTCTTCACAAGTTCTCTAGCCTATATGTTCGACTTAGCTTGGGCGAGCGATTCGCTTCGAGACAAATAAAATGAATAAACGAAATGCAAATTGCGAGGAAGATTAAAATGGAAAGAGCAGATACATTCTCCCCAAAGATTGCAACAGGATATGAAAAATTAGCGATTAATTTAGAACACCACATAAGAAATTATACCCCCACAACATGGACCGCAACAATTAGCAATGTTGCCTATATCCCTATGGTTCTCAAAGAAGAAGCAAAAGTGTTTATGGCCCTTCACAAAATGGGCAAACTAGAAAGCGGATTAGAAAAATTAGGCAAGAGTAAAAATTCTCACTTTAAACAATTCAAGGAACGATACTATCAGGCAGCAATAAAAGATTTCTTTGATAAAGAATCCTACAAGCCATACGAAGCAGAGTTAAACTAACTTCGCACTAGCACCCATTTCCTTTTCAACCTTCCTAACCGACTTAAAAACTTCAGCAACACCACTCTTTTCTTTATACCAATAATAACCTTTTTTCTTGACAACATCTTTTCCTTTAGCCTTAACAAACGCTTTAACAGCGTCATCTAAACCCTCTGAAGGTCCTCTAAGCTCGATTTCAGGCTTCTCAACAACAACTAGATACCCTCGCGCATTTTGACCGCCAGCATAATCAAATTCCTTTTTCAGAACCTTCTGTTGTTTCCTAACAAGCTCCCTAACAAAAAAATCCAACAACTTTTTCATCTTCGTCCCAGCAATATCCCCCTCTTGCCTATCGGTTTTCAAATTAATCTCTACAAAAGTCCCTGCTAGTTTCCTCAAACCTTCAACATCAATCGACTTCCTCTCAAAGTATTCCAATGAGGGAGATTTCAAAAAATTCCTAGCCACAACCTTAAACTTCTCAAAAGTTTCTTCACCAAGCCCCGCACAAACATTCCGATACTTGTAAGTAGGATCAACTAGAACAACTGGCCCTTGCGTCTTTGAAGAATTAATCTCACTCAAAACATCACGCTCGCCCTTAAAATATTTGATTGGGTCAATAACTCGAATTTTAGAAATCCCTTTCAAGAACTTTACAAATCCTCCAAAATAAATTACCAACACTTCTAAAGAATAACCGCTAAAACCTTTAACATAACTCTCCGCCCCATAGCACCTATTCGCCCAACAAAATGCCTTAGCCAGTTTAATCTCGTCGGCAATTTTAGGGTTTTTGGTTACCTCTTCGCTGATATACTTAACATGACTTAACGAAACATCTGTCACATTCTCCGCCAACTCGGGGTCCTTATTCTTCACAACCGGAATAATTTCAAGCAAAACAGAATCACAATCAATCTGAAAATAATCTCGTGAACCATGAACCTTTTTCAGCTTGCCAGGAAGTTTAATCTTTTTCAAAACACCCTCCAACTTCAAAATATCCTCGCTATAATCAAAAACGACAAAAATATCAATATCTTGAGACCTCTCTTTCTTAATCAAGGTCCCCTTCGCCAAGCTACCGCCAACATAAGCCTTGATTCCTTTAGCTTTAAAAGAAGTAATAAAACTCTTAGCAACTTTCTCTAATTTCAAAATCTCTTCACGAGAAAGTGAAATAGCTTCAAGCTCTGCTTTCAAAATAGAATTAATATTCACCATAAGTAATTAAAGAAAAAACCATATAAAAACATATCTTTTACTTTTTATTATGTAACTTAATGGCTTATGTTCTCCTCCCAAAATAACTTACTAAAACCACTGAAAACCCTGCGAAAATCCTCCTCATAATTTGCATTTGCCAATTAAAGAAAAGATAGGGCAAAAGCGAATTACTCGTTCGCAAGCTCACTTTCCCATTTTCGCACTCTTATTTTATAAATCTCCTTAACTTTTTACATCACAATTAAAATTTTATCAGGATTATTAAACAAATTTCAAAAACCGAGAGCCGACAAGGCAGAGGTTTTTGAGGAGCAGATAACTTCGTTTTAAGTTAGCTATTAAACATAAATCATTAACTTAGATTTATTCTTTCTTATGATGCGGAAGAGAACTTTCAATATCAATAATATATTTACCTTCTTCAAGCTTAAAAACAATCGAGCGTCGGTTAATCAAACTAACTAAATCAATTTCAAATTTTCCAGGTTCAAGAACACGAACACTTTCTAAATTAAGTATAACTGGTTTTTCATCATCCTCTATATTCAAAATCTCTCTAACATCTTTTTCAACTTGCTTTTTATCAACTTTATCAAATTCAGGAATTGGCAATTCTTGTGATTCTTTTATCTTAGAAACCTGTTCATCACGAATATAAAAAAAGAATTTCCCATGACAACTAGCACAACCTTCAAGAATCTCTTTTGAAGCAACTTCAATAATTTTCCCGCAGTGAACACATTGGTGTGGCATTTTTTGAATTTTCCTATTTTTTTGTTTTATTTACCTGAACTTTTGAAAAATGGCATCAGACATTTTTGCAAATTAACTAATTTTAGTTTCTCTATGTTTAATTTGTGAAAATGACATTAGCATTTTATGATTTTGACTATTTAATTACCTACAAATCCAAAATTAGGAAATGGCATTAGCATGACGACTGAAAGAAAACAGAATTAATAAAAGTTTCTAAGAAAGAATCGTTACGTCCACATCATCAATATACCATCCCTCTTCAAGGCCACAACAATCATCCCATGTATCATACCTAAACCTTATTTTTATTTCCTGCCCAGTATAATCATTTAAATTATAAGTGAATGTCCTCAAGGTTGTGTCATAAGAATTATGAAGTAAATCCTCTGGACATCCTGAAATTGTTGTCCATGTATCCCCACCATCATTTGATACTTCAATATATTCTGTATCAAAAGAAGGACAACCACCCTCATCATTTGTCCACGAATTAAAAGTCAGAGTGGTAGTAGTGGCATCTATTAAATTAATCAATGGAGATTTGATATAACTGCTCTCGCACTCCCTATTTAACTGTCCAGGAACTCCTGCCCAATTTGAACCAAAATTAATTGAACCTCCGCTTGAAGAAGAAAAAATCGCCCAAGAATCTAATTTCTCCCCACAGTATACACCACCAATATCAGCAACATTATGCTCCCAAATCTGACCTAACTCAAAGTCCTCGAAAAAAACTGTGCAGGGAAAACTATTTTGATAAACACACTCATTAGATTCACAACTCTTTGACTTACAATTAATATCAGCACAATCACTTACATAATTACATTCCCCGCAGTTTCCATTTCCATCGCAAAATCCTGCTGAGCAAGAAGTGTCTATTGGCGAGGGAACATTTTCGCAAACCAAATTATTGCAATTTTCTTCAAAACATTCTGGGGCAGAAGGACAATTGTTATCAATCCCGCACTCGCCGTAATCTCCCTTGCCGTCACAGTAATAATTCCCACTCCTCGATGCAATACCTATCGCCCAATAACTATAACTTCCTGTTTCAGAATCCCAATCCTTGCATTCTAAATCTTCTGTTCTTCCATCACTTTCTTTAATAGATTTCCCTGCAGAGTCTATCTTTCCTTTAGACAAAACTCCTTTAGAAATTATTTCTCCTACTTTTTTTTCTCTTTCTGAATAAGTTATTGGGGCGACTTTTACTTCTTCTGGCTTTTCTGATAACCTATAATAATATGTTTTTGCTTGATTGGGGTTTGGGGCTGTCTCATAAAAGGTATCAGATTTGCCATTACTAACAAAAATTATTTGGGCTTGTGAAACATTCACATCATCCGCCCCACGCCTAACCTGCACACTTGCCAGATTATTTTCGGCATCCCAAACAGTATAACCGCTTGCAGTCTCAATATTCAACCTAACATCAAACTGTTCTGTTGAAGCCAAGTTATCCTGAATCATAGGAATGATAGCAGCCCAGATAATTGTTACAGCAGCAACCGTGATTAGAATTATTAAAACTGTTGCAACGATTGCAGAAATACCTGACTTATTATTCACCATCTCATATTTACTAGAAAAAGGATTATTTAAAGCTTATTTTCTTCTAAGCATCATCTCAATCTTCTTTGGGTCCCGAGTAATATCCTTAACAACTGAAGCGGGGCCAATAATTGTAATGGCATCCTGCTCTCCGACGAGAATCCTCGCAATATTATACCGAACCTTATTGAACAAACCTTCATTCTCACTATCTCCACTAATCGCTGCAATTTCAATCCCCTGAAAACCTTTAATATTCCCAATGAGAGTCATAGAATTTTCTATCAATCTAGCTTCCTCATCCGGCTTTAATCTCCCCTGCAAGATAATAATTTTATTTTGGAGAACAACACCCATAATCTTCTTTATCCTTCCAATCGCATCTTCCCGAGCTATCTCGCTATAAGGCATAAAATGGATTGTTAAATCCCTTGACCCAATCTTCTTAGAAATCTTAATCTTTCTCATCACCTTCTTTTTCTTTGCTACCATTAAACTTCAATCCCCCCCTCACTAGCCAATTTAACAACTGTCGGACGATTTTTCATTTTTTCAAACTCTTCAGAAGTCAAACAAACAAAATCCACAGAATAATCAACATCCCATGCCCTATACATCTTTATAGCTCTCTGATAACTTTTAACTCCTTCAAATTCATCACTAACAATAATTAAATCAAAATCGCTTTCATTCTTGAAATCCCTCCCAGCACGACTTCCAAATAAAATCATCTTCCTAATATCAATTTTCTTAGAAATAATTCTCTTAAAAGCTTCAACTATCATCAAATTTTTTTTATTAACCATTCTAACACCTCCTCAGCAAACTTAATAAAACTATCCACCTCAATTTTTTCAAAATCCTTAACTGGAACATACCTTACCTCAGTATACAAACTAGACAATTCCGCTAACTTATCAAAAAATTTCTCAGGCAAATTAACTTTTTTACCTAATCTCACTAAATCATGGGTCTTAATTAGTTCATTACTCTTTTTAATTATTAAAGCCTTCAAACCTTTCTCAACAGTCTGCTCACACAGAAAAACCGCAACAGAATATTTTTCTCCATCGAAATTATATTTGGCACTCGATAAATCCACCCCCGCCTGCTCAAACCATTTTTCAAACTCCTCTTTTTCAACCATCTTAACTAGATTATTATCTTATTTTTTACCATTTATTTTTTCCTTATGTATCAATGGTACTCTTTGAGCGCCATTTATCTTTTATCCGATATATTTATGATACTTTTCGAACACCATTTTATCTTTTATCCGATATATTTATGATACTTTTCGAACACCATTTATTTTTTCCTTATGTATCAATGGTACTCTTTGAGCGCCATTTATCTTTTATCCGATATATTTATGATACTTTTCGAACACCATTTTATCTCGTCTTCTTAACTAACTTGAAAAGCGCTTCATAAAACTCTTCAATGTTATCACCATTTTTTGCGGAAATCCCTACAACTTCATATTCTGGAAAAGCTCCTTGTACTTTCTTAATGTCTGCTTTTTTTAAATCTATCTTATTTGCAACAATCAACACTGGAATTTTTCGAGCCACTAAATTTCCAATAATTGTAATGTTAACTTGTGAATAAGGATTGATAGTAGCGTCGATAAGAACAATAACTGCATCCATATCATCTAGCCACTTGATCGATTCAATAATTCCTTGCGTAGCTTCTTTCGCCCGAGTCTGCGCGGCTTTTTTCTTCAAACCAAATTTCATAAAATCTTCAAAATCAATCTTCGTTGCAATTCCTGGAGTATCAATCAATTTAAATTCTACCTTCCTACCATCTCGCTCAAGAATAACTTTTTCCTTAAACTGAATTTTTCGGGTTTCATGCGGCACCTTACTTACAGCCCCCAAATCCTCACCGAGCCAATCCTGACAAATTTTATTAGCCAAACTAGTCTTTCCAGCATTTGGAGAACCATAAAATCCTAACCGAATCTCTCCCTTTTTCCTAAAGATCCCAGAAAAAAGTCTCCGAGCAAAATTTTTAATTATTTTTATCACTTTAAACTACCTTCTTATAAGTCTTCTTTGAAACCCAGATTTATTAATGTTTCCACTAATTTGTTGTTGAGATGAAGTAGCAAATTTCTTTCTAGCTGCACGATTCCTCATATAAGCCACAATTTTATCAAAAGGAATAATCTCAATCATCCCAGTTCTTTGACCACGAGATTTCCTAAATACATAAATAAGTCTTTCCAAAGACCACCCTTGCTTACTCAATTCCCTTCGAATCTCTCCATCCTCCTTTCCTCTCGCCCGAGCATTTGCAATATACATCAAAAGATTATATAGTTGTCGTCGATCACCAAACAAATGACTCTCATAATTCCTTTTATACCAAATTTGAAGAAGAGTGTAAAAAATAAATATGAAAACTACTATTAAAATAATATAAAAGATAACTTTACTCGCAGGTTGTTTACAATCACTAGGACAGGTTGAAGAATCTTCTCCGAAATCCTTTTCACAAACTAAATTAAAATTACAAGTCTCATCAATATTCGCCTCAATAACAAGCTTACCCAATTTCGGAGACACAAAAAAAGGAGTTTCCCCAGCATTCTTATAATAAAACTCAAAAATCTTGTTCTCCCCCCCATCAAAAACAATCACTGTGTCATCATCTCCAGCCTTCCTTGCACCAGGATCCTTAGTTTTTTCAAAAAACAATTCTAAGAAAGGTCGCTTAATAATCAAATAACTTTCATCGTCGCTATAAGAGGTAATATTATAAAGATAGGTCCGGAATATGGCCTCAGTACTTCCATCCAACCAAGCGACCGAAATTTTCTTCGTTGAAACATCAGATCGAACCGTCTGTGTCTGCCATCTTAAAATCGGATCTATATATTCATCCAAATCAGGATAACTTGATCCTCCCGCGAAATCCAAAATAATTTGGGGATCAATATCTCCCATCCCAGTCAAAGTTTCAAATCCCATCTCCTCTATAACAAAAACATTAGTCGGAATATTCAAAGAAAATAAATCGGCGGCAATTTCTAAAAGATCTGAATCATCAAAAGAAAGATTATAAGCCCTCTCCAATCGAGTCAACTCCCCCTCATAATATGAATAATTAATAATCTCTCCCAATTCAGAACGATACCATTCGGGAAAACTACTCAACTTCGATTTAACTCCATCTAAAGATCCTCTTAGATTAACAAGAGTTACACTCACCGCCTCGGCCGGGCTAATAGCCTCGACAACAAAACCTTTCTTAGAAGTCAAATTCCCTCCAGCACTTACTTCAATAATAACAGAATAATTTTTTATCTGAGCAAAAGTATGAACGATAAAGTTTTCGGGAGTAGTCTGTGCACTACTATTTTCAAATTTCCAAGTATAAGTTAGAGAAGCATTCGGAACATCGAAATCAACACCAACATAAAACGTAACAGGAACTCCGGCAGGAGGATTCTTTGGAGAAAGAGAAGTAATAATCGGAGCAGGAATTTGTTCAACCTCTTCTTCAAAAAGAGTTTCTCCACCTAAAAAAAGACTATAATCTCCAGAACCCAAAATGTTAAATCCGGTTAAACCTAAATCAAGAACTCCTTCAAAATCAACAGAGGAAGGTATAATGTCTAAGTCCGAAATCTCATTTGATTGATAAAACTCTCCATCCACAGTATAATCCAAACCTATGTTAGAAATTCTAACGGATTGTGGAATCCCAGAAAATTCTATCGGTAAAACACAAGTGTCAGAACAATCTCGTTCGTATCTCCTAACCAAAAGGTCATCAGCAGCGCTCACCAAAGCCGCAAAATCTAAATCAGATGAACTGAAAGACGCCGCACCAGAATATAACGAAGTTCTCGCAGAAATAGAATAATCCTTTACACTGCTCTCCGGACCGTTACTAAAAACAAAACCACACGGAGTTCCAGAGGTCTCGGTATAGATTTTATAATTTGTAGCAATAGAAGCCTTAACGCAAACCTGATAATTTCCTTCCTCAAAAACTTCCCCTAGATTAGCATCAATCCGACATCCTTCAAAATCATTAGGATTAAACTTACATGTCCCAAGATAACCTCCTCCATTCTCGGGGTAAAGAGTCATAGTCAAATTTTTAGTATCTCCGAGGAGAACCTCGGCCCCAACATAAACCGCACCAGTCTCAGTTATTCCAATCATCTCACAATAACTCGAAGTTCCAATAAGCGGTCCAGTTTCCCCAAGGCTCGGATTATAACATCCCCAATCCCTCGATGAAAAATTATCAGAAAACTCATTAAACCCCCATTTCTCCCCCTCAAAAAAATTCAAAGACAAAGGCCTCTTAAGACTCTGCCCAAAATTACTCACAATATTAAAACTAAGCCCTGTCAAGATAACATTTTCTCCATTTAAAACAAATCCCCCATAACTCTTGGCTGCCATCACACTGAAGTTCTTATCGCTCGAGCTAGAAAGGACAGTATAACCATTAGAACAATCCGGCGGAGAACAATCAAAATCAGCCCCGTTATCTACCAAAAATTTCCCAAGATCTATAGAATCATTTTCACTCGAAGTCAACTCCGAATTGTACTCTTCCCCCAAGATGGAAAGATTAATCCATCCAGAAATCATCTCAAACGGAAAGTAAGCATCCTTAAAACTATAATTATAAACCTCAACAGATGCCGAAGCCATCGCAGTCATGAGACACACTAATAACAAAATCACCCCAAATCTTTTCATAGAATACCTTAGCAAATAGAGTTTATAAATAATACGAAGAGATCGACTAATTTAAGGGAAGTTGATGACACAAAAAACCTTAGATCCCCAGATCACCTACAGGTAGTTTCTTATGCTAATTATTTCTTACGTCGACTTCGCTTAGCCTTTCGTTTCGTTCTCGGCTTAGCTTTTGCCCCTGTGCTCACCATCGGTAAAACCCGGATAAGAATCGCAACAAGGATAATAATTAAAGCTAAATAAATAACCTTCGAAAGCCACTCCGATTGTTGAAAATCAGAACCGCCAACGACAACGTTAGCATCTTCTTCGTATCCCCCCGTCGTTACCTCATCCTGAATATAAAAATCAGTCCGAATAGAAGAACTACTTCCAGCGATAGCAAAGCTAAACATCATAATGAAAATAAACAAACTTGCAATCACACCTTTCATGAAATAACAAGGAATAAAGATATTATAAATGTTATTATTCCCTCTTGAACAGCAGATTAAAACCTAAGTATAATAATCCTTAAATAGTATCTTTAACATAAAAAAATATGGCAGAAGATTTAATCTCTCTTGCAGGTGGTATCGGCCTTTCTGGCGGAAATGTTTCTGGAAGATCTTATATTCCCCTGGGCATAAATGGTGACTGCGCTGATGGCAATGACAATTGTGATTGCTTCCAAGGCGATTGCTACTGTACCGACTGTAATGAAGGTTCTGATTGAGTAGATTTCTAATCCCTCAAAGAAAATGGTAAACAAATTTAGCGTAGCTTGGTTATCCCTAACATATAAATGTAATAATCAATGCGGCTGGTGCTATGCCTCTTCTAATTCTCCCCAAGAAAATAAAGAACTTCCAAGAGATAAAATATCTCCAATTCTTCACCTCCTTAAAGACCTGAAAATAAAAAGAACAATCCTAATCGGGGGAGAACCTACAGTTTATCCCTACCTAAAAGAAGTTTTAGAAGAACACCAGATCCAAGATATAAACACTGGGATGGTAACTAATGGCAGGAAATTAGCTAAAAGAGAATTTTCTAAAATATTAAAAGACCATGGGGTCAATTCATTAACAGTTTCAATTGAAGGATATGATCCTTCAAGCCACGATGAGGTTACTCAAGTTTCGGGTAGTTACGAAGAGTCAATTAATGGAATTTATACTGCGGCGAATGAAGGAATAAAAGTTTCCACAAACACTGTAATTACCCGGAGGAATTATTCCAATTTAGAAAAAATCTCGAAATCCCTCATGGATTTACCAATTGAACATTTAGGTTTTAACATCTGCGGCCCATGTTTTGGAAGTACAGATAACAGCAGTATTATAAATCCCAAACTAGCAGCAAGGGCCTTCCAAGATACCTATGATTATATAAAATTAAATTCAAATAAAAGAATAAAATTAGTGACTCCTATGCCCTTATGTTTCTTTAATGAAGAACATCGAGAAGAATTTAAAAATCAAAGAATCATCCGGGGAGGACCTTGTCAACTAGCTAGTGGGTCAAATTTTGTAATCGATTATAATGGAGATATTATTCCGTGTACACATCTTACAGGTTATCCATTATTTAATATTTACAAAGAAAATGGAGAGTTATATTCTAGGGATAAATTTTTAGAAAGTGTAAATAATCCTGATGGAATTCCTTATCGATTTAGAGAAATTATGAGTAAAAATGCTTCAGAAAAATGCGATGATGGAAACTGTGATGAGCCTTGCTCTGGAGGATGTCCTCTTGTTTGGAGTGTATTCGATCCAGCCAAAGAAATAAAAGGTATTGATGCTTCAATATAATATGGCTAAAGTAACCTTCATTTCAGATATCGAAAAAGACATGGAAAATATTTGGAATAAATGTAATAAAAAACCTAAATTTGGAAATTTCAAAATAAATCCCAGTTTAGAAAAAATATGTATTGGAAAGAAATTCGAAGAGGCGAAACCAGAATTAGAAAAATATCTAAAAGCAACGTATGACTCTCCCTATATCGAGACCTTCCGAAAAGTAATGCAAGAATTATGGGATAAAATTGAAGTACAATTTTTTGATAGGATGAACTCTTTAATGAAAAAAGAATACAAAAAAGAAATCAAATCTTACATCACGACATTAAACATTTGCCCATACAATCCGCTAGAGCCTTCATTCATAGTTTCTTTATTTTATCCCCTTCAAAGGGCTATTTTAACTTGCGGGCATGAAATCATGCATCTTTACTTCCACGAATTTTATTGGAATGAGGTAGAAAAGAGGATTGGTCCTAAGAAAACTGGAGATTTAAAAGAAGCACTAACAATTTTATTGAATCTAGAATTTATTGATCTTTGGTTAACACGAGATGGGGGTTATAACGAACATAAAGAACTCAGAGAATTTATTTCAAAAACTTGGAAAGAAGAAAAAGACATTGAAAAGTTGTTAGAAAAATGTATTATCTTTTTAAATAATTCTACAGAATCTTAAATATCAATCAACCTTATTATTCCCTCTTAAAGAAATAAACTAACCCAATAATCCCCAGCGAAGACATTAATGCGAACAAACTAAATCCGGGCAACTTAACAATGGGCTCACCACAATCTCTTTGGATTCCTATAAGATCAGTAGTACATCCTGCCGCCAATAAGACTGCCGCATATTTTGTTTCATCAGTCAAAAAGTCTCCAGTAGGATTAACTCCTCCAGCAGTCCAATTAACATGCTGTTTACCATCTATACAATCTCCAGAACTAAAGTCCTTCTGACATCTGAATGTACTCGGATTATCTCCATAAATATCCGGCATAACATCATATCCTAACATACAATAATTTCCTTCGGTTAAGGTATCATGGGTCCAATCACACTTACAAGAATCTTGAGGAATGACATACCCTTGATTATCTACAACGAAATAAGTTCCACAAACCGCAGTCCCCATTCCTGCTGAACCGACATTCCAAACATCTAACTGGCACGAAGCATTAGACCGATAAATACTACAACTATAATCTGAAGGATTACCCACACAACCAACCGTATCATCTACCCAGAAACATCCAGCCGCATCACAAAGACCCTGCTCAAGAATAGTTCCACACTCAACAGTTCTCAAGTTACACACTGGAAGTTCTCCCTCCTCATCATCAGGATCATCCTTACATAAATATCCAGAAGGGCAACATTGAGGATTCCCATTTACATAAGTTGAAGCCCCAAACGAACATCCCGTACCATCATAAAAAGTTTCATATAATTCTAAACTCACTTCCTCACAATAGTACATTCCGTTACGCGAGCAAGACCCCGCACTAATACTGCCTCCCCCTGCTGACTCCGGCAACTGACATCCCGCCAAGGTAAACTCCGTCTTTGTCGTCGAGACATCTCCCGAACCCCCTAAATAACAATAATCTCTTCCACCACCAGAAGTCTGCCAATGGAATTTCACATCCGCCGCACTAAACGCACGACTATAAAGCGCAACCTCATCAATCAAACCAACAAAATCCTCACCAATCTCCAAAGGCAATGTGGAAGTATCCGGATTATCTAATATAGTACTATTTTCCAATATATTATTAATATAAAGGCTCAAATTCTGCGCAGCCGGAAGCCATGTTAGGACGACGTGATAACCTACCTCGGCATTCAACGAAGACAAGGCAGAAGAGATAGTAACCGGACCATTAGTTCCAACAGTTGCTTCAATATGTCCTGTAAAACCCCCATCATCATCAACCCACCTAATCTGATAATTTCCTTTATTCAACAAATAAGCATTAGGAGAACTGGCACTTCTAAACCAAAACTCAATTGCAAATCCTCCACCACCTGCAAGTGATAAAGCATTATCAGAATCATCAATCTCAATCATCTGAGTTCCATCAAAACCTGCGGCCTTCCCAACAAAAACATCTGACGCAGTAACACTTGGATAACTACTCGGATCCCCATGATGAGTTCCAAAACTATCCATAGCATTTCCTTCCATCTGCCAATACGCGACCATACTTGCATCACAATCATCAATAGCAGAAATAGCACTAGCAAAACCAGCTAAGAGCAAAACACCAAGAGCAAATATCGTCCACCTCATAGACATAATAGAAATAAGAAGTTTATAAAGATTTTGAAGCTAATTTTTAATCATTTACTACCACAAAATTCTAAGATAGATTTTTATAGGAATAAGACTATAAGTAGATATGGGAGATGATAAAAAGATAATTGTATTTAATGATAAGAAAATAAGGAAGGTTTGGAATGATGATGACTGGTGGTTTTCTGTCGTGGATATTGTTGGAGTTTTGACTGAAAGTGTAAATTCCCGAGATTATTGGTATAGATTAAAGGTTAGGGAAGAAGAATCTTCAGGGGTTGAACTGTCGACATTTTGTCGACAGTTGAAATTAGAAGCTGAAGATGGTAAACTTCGGGAGACAGACTGTGCAGATAAAAAAGGAATTTTTCGTATTATCCAATCGATTCCTTCCAAGAAGGCAGAGCCGTTTAAATTATGGTTAGCGAAAGTTGGTTCAGATAGAATTGATGAAATAGAAAATCCTGAATTGGCTCAGGAGCGGATGAAGAAACTTTATGAATTAAAAGGGTATTCTAAGGATTGGGTTGATAAGAGAATTCGTGGAATCGCAGTTAGACAAAATTTAACTGAGGAGTGGAAGGACAGAGATGTTGATGAAAATATTGAATATGCTATTTTAACTAATGAGATAAGTAAGGCAACTTTTGGAAAGACAATTCAGGAATATAAGGAACTGAAAAATTTAGATAAGGAAAATCTTCGGGACCATATGGATGATTGGGAATTAATCTTAACTATGATCGGGGAGAAAGCGACTACAGAGATAACTCAAAAAGAAGATTCATTGGGTTTTGGAGAATGTAAGGATTCTGCAGTCAAGGGTGGAGAAATAGCCGGAAAGACGCGAATGGAATTGGAAAAGTCATTAGGGAAACGATTAGTTTCAGATGAAAATTATTTGAAAAAAGAAGAGAGAAAAACCAAAAAGAAAAAACGTATACTTCATGCAATAAATAAATAAAACAATTTCCTCTGAAGATTACGCGAAAATTAAAATCAGTTTAATCTACAACCTTAAACTCAACTTACTTTCTCTTCCTTCGCCCAATCGCTAAAGCAGCTGTACCCAACCCCAAAAGCGCAACCGTCGCTGGTTCCGGAATCTGGTCAATAGTCATCTGTGGAAGAATCTTCATCTCACCATAATTAAAAGGACCTAGCTCACTAATGCCTCCTTGAACTCCATTGAATTCAATATCTTCCGTCCAATATACAACATCATCAGCCCCAAGAGTCCAAGCACCACCATCAAGAGTTCCAATACCATCGCCTAATTGGTCATGGATAATCATTACATCGTCCGCACTTTCTCCATCGGCAAAAACATGATTGTAAAAACGACCCTGACACCATCCCCCAAGTGTACCTGGATAACTATTACTAGGATTATTATCATTATTCGCATAACCTCCAAACTTTATAGTTCCGTCATAATCTTTAGCGAATCCAATTCTCCAAACATCTGTCCCATTCTTAGAAACAAGATTCGCAATACCATTAGAATCACGAATCATAAGATTCTCTCCAGTCTTAGAAGGAATGTCAAGATAATTTTGAACATACTGAAAACCCCCAGCATCACCAACTAAATCCTTAAATCCTGTTAATGTAGTCGCTTCAGCATTCCTAACTCCGCCAGTCAAAAGAGCAGCACCAACAACACCATAAACAGCCAACTTCTTAGTATCCTGTCCTAAATCATTAACAACATAATTAACACACTTACCGACGCCACCAGCAAGGCTCGTAACACCGCTTTCTATCTTATCAAGTAATGTTTTCATAAAATAATAAGATATATATTCTTTTTAAATCTTTCTATTCGTGTAATTGTACAGGGGTAACAAAGACAGACTATTTACCCTTTGTAAAAATATACTGCAAACTTGCCTTTGGATAAATCTCCCTCAACTGATTTAACCCGAAACTAGAATTCTCCACCCAAGAGAAAACATTTAAATACTATTGGTTCATAAATGATACATATGGTTCAAAATAAAAACAACATAGAATTAGACATAATATTAACATTAATCAAAAATAAATCTCATTTAAGAGAAATAGCAAGAACCCTAAACAAATCACATTCAACAATTTTAAGAAAAATTAATGAACTTGTAAAAGAAAATGTATTAGATTTTAAACAAGAAGGTAAAAACAAAGTATTTTTTATAAAAAACAACCTTAAAGCAAAAAATTACGTTTATTCTGCAGAAATTTATAAGCTATCTAACTTATTAAGAAAACACCCCGGATTATCAATAATTCTTGAAAATACAAAAAAAAATACAAAAAAAGAAATGGTTATTTTATTTGGAAGTTATGCAAAAGGAAATCCTAAACCAAATAGTGACATTGATATTTATATAGAAACCATAAACAAAAACTTAAAAAAAGAAATAGAAAATATCAACAGCAAAATAAATATTAAAATAGGAAATTTTGATTTATCTTCATTATTAATAAAGGAAATTATCAAAAACCACATCATAATTAGGGGTGTTGAAGAATTTTATGAAAAAACTTTGTTTTTTGAATAAATTAAGCCTAAGACCCGTAACAAAACACCCACTCCTTAAACTCAACTAAAATTATTTTTTTAATTAAACATTAATTAATAACCATTAAAATTATTTATTAATAGAAAATATTCTTAATGCTCTCGAGATGATAATCAAATCTTGAGCAACAAAGCAAATAATTAAAAAGTTGAGATTATATAAATAATCATGTCTGAAGAAAAAGAAAACATTGATACACATATTGTTATTTTTAGGGGCAAAACGATAAGAAGAAAACTTGTTAAAGATAAATGGTTCTTTTCTGTGGTTGATATAATTAGAGTTTTAACTGATAGTGAAAACCCGCGAAAATATTGGAATAAACTAAGTCAAAGATTACGAAAAGAGGGAAGCGAGGTGGTGACATTTTGTCACCAACTGAAATTACTTTCTAGAGATGGTAAAGAATATGAGACAGATTGTGCAGATACGGAAGGTATATTTAGAATAATTCAGTCAATTCCTTCAAAAAAAACAGAACCATTTAAGAGATGGCTTGCAAGAGTTGGCTATGAACGAATCCAAGAAATAGAAAATCCTGAGTTGGCACAAGAAAGGATGAAAAAACTCTATAAATTAAAAGGGTATTCTAAAGATTGGATTGATAAAAGAACTCGGGGGATTGCAATAAGGCAAAATCTTACCGATGAATGGAAAAACAGGGGAATACAGCAAGAGATAGAATTTGCAATACTAACAAATGAGATAAGCCAGGCAACTTTTGGAAAAACGGTTGAAGAATACAAAAAATTTAAGGGACTGAAAAGGGAAAATCTTAGAGACCACATGGATGATTTAGAATTAATATTTAATATGCTTGGAGAAGCAGCCACAGCAAGAATAACAAAAACAAAAGATGTTCAAGGTTTAGAAGAAAATAAAATCGCTGCAACACAGGGCGGTGAAGTTGCAGGTAATGCAAGAAGAGAATTAGAAGAGAAAACAGGGGAAAGTGTTTTAACAGATGAAAACTTTTTGAACATTCCAGAAAAGCTAAAGAAAAAAAGAAAGAAGATGATTGAAAATGTAGAGGTTGTATAAAACTTATTTCATCTCAACATCTAACTCAGCCCAATTCCTTCCTGCCTGTATGAAATTCTTGAAGAATTTATAAGACTTTGGCTCAGTCCCAACATGATTAAAGTTAATCAACCCGTCGCTGAACCTCCAAGAAAACCTTAGCTCATTCGTCCTAACAGATAGTAGTGCGGGTGTTTGGAGTTTAGTAGAGAATATGGATAATTACGAAGCTCCTTCTATATCCTTCTTTAATTTTTCTAGTTTTTCCTTATAAGTCCTAAGAGAAGTATCGTCTTTTATCCCTAAAATCTTGATTTTTATTTCTAAGGCGTTTAATAAGCTCTTGTCTATTTCTTTAAGATGATATCTTCCCCGATCAATATTATTTTCTTGGATATCTCTATCAATTTTATTAAAATGTTCTTCTATCTCTCGTTTTAGGCTTTCAATTCCCTTTTCTACTCTTTTAATTCTTTTAGCCATTTTTTTGATAAATCTATGACCCTTATTAACTCATCGGGGGGGAGATTATCTAACTCTTTCTCATCCCTTTTTATTCTAAGATAAGCTGAATAAACTTTTTCTCCAACAAGTTCTAAAAAATACTTTTTATGATAAACTTTATTAGAAATAAGACACTTTATTAGATACAGTTCTCTTAATCTTAGGACAACAGAATAAACAATACCATCAGGGATATTCAGGTTATTCTCTTTGCACATTCTTAAAGAATCTTGATTTATTTTAAAAACTCCTTCAATTTCTGACAAATTTTTCTTTATATTCAACTTGCATTCCTTGCCCCGATATTTATCAATTAAATCTTTATTTAAAATAACTTTCATTTCTTTCAAAAGGCTAAGATAATTCAAGTTTTTTGACAGATTTTTTGAAAAAGAACTCTCTGAAACTAGAAGAAGTTCATAATTATTATAAATGATCAGTTTATTTGTATTCTGTGTGATGATTAAAATATCTATATCGCTATTAAAATCAAAATCTCCCCTTGCATAGCTCCCATAAAGATAAATCCCCTTTACTTCTTCGTTTAATCCCTTTTCAAATAAGCAAGTTATAATATCTTGAAGGATTTTCTCGCTTGAAGGCTCAAAAAGAGTTACAATTACCTGCTTGTTCAGCCAACTTCTAGGCAATAAAACCCCTGCCGATGTTCCAACTTCCCTAGTTTGTTTAGTTATAGTTTCCATGTTATATTATAATATATTATAATGTTAAACTATTTAAATATTTCTATTTGCAGTAGCTTTGTGTAAGGTCATGACATATGTCACCAGGCCATACACTAGAAGACCAAATAATACAAATAGTATAAAGATTAGTCTTGGTTCTAAGAATGATTACAACTATTTACCCTTTGTAAAAATATACTGCAAACTTGCCTTTGAATAAATCTTTCTCAACCGATTTAACTCTCTCAAACTACAATCTTTTATTCCAATTTCCACACTTCTCTGACAAAATCTCAAAATCTCAAAATCAGAAAAATCTTCTCGCCCATAAACTTCTTTTTCAAACTGAATAAGCAAAAAAGGTTTGTAATCAAGTGATTTATAGAACTCAATCGAACTATCCAATGCCCCAACATTAATCTTGTCATACTTTTCAAACCCAATTTCCTCGAACTTTCCCATTAACATTTCCCCAAACTTTCTTCGCTGAAATCTACAATCCACAGCAATCTCGCTTATTAACAAATAGCCATCTCGAGGAAATCCGCAAATAACTCCAATAAGCTCATTATCCAAATAAATACCAATAAAAAACTCTGGAAATTCTTTAAACTTCTCTTTCAAAAATTCAGAATCCCTAACCCTTTTAGCACCCAACTCTTCATCCAAAATTTTCATAGCTAAATAGAAATCCCTAAAAGGAATATTCCTAATCTCTAGACTTGTCAAAAAACCGACCTTCTTGAATTCCAAAAAAATTGCCTTCTCCACCTCATTCAATTCGTTCTCATTCACCCCACAAGAAAGCTTCTTCAGAAAAGGCTTATGTTCAAGAGCAAGTTTCAAATCAATTGACCTTTTACAATCCCGAACAAAAAAAGCCTTTCTATCCTTTCTCCACTTAACTTGTTTCTTCAAAGTTTCTATCATTTTATATTAAGGTCGAACTCATTCTTTAATTTATCCCCATACTCTTTTAGTCTATCAAGTCCCAAAGCCCGTCCATTCCTTATACAAAAAGGAGTTGGAGATTTTCCATCTCCAAAATATCTAAAACTTTGAGCCACACATTTATTACATTTTGACAACATCTTACAGCCGTCGCAACCTACATTCATATACCCTCTAAATTTTTCAAAAACCTTGCCATCCCAAATTTCCTGAAGAGATTTATCTCGAATATTTTCAAATTTCATAAATTTTTCAGGAATAATTACTCTCGATAAAGTACATGGAGAAACGGTTCCATCAGAATGAATCTCACAAAAATTAATCGCCGCCGCACAACTATAGGCAGATAATCCCTTTTGCCCCATCTCAACAGGCATATCGATTATCCTAATATTTATTTTGTTTTTTTTACCTTCATCACTAACGGATTCCCAAAAAGCATTATCATAATATTCATAAAATTCTGAAATAAATTTATTAGCTTTTCCCCTCCCAATCGGAATAATTGGAGAAATAAACCAATCAATAGGGTTTATTTCTTTTATTAATTTTTGAAACTCTTCCATTTTCCGAATATTTTCCTTATGCAAGACAGTAGCAATAGAAATGGAAATATTCATTTTCTTAAAATAATAGATATTATTCATAGTAATATCAAACATAGTAGGATTATATTTCCTTTGGGAATCCAGTCTTATAAATCCATGAGATTCTCTGTCTGGACCATCCAAACTAATTTTTACACTAATTAAATATTCCTTATTGTCAACGATAAAATCCCGCATATCATCAGAAAATACTCCATTTGTAGTCAAAATAAAATACATTCCTTTCTTAGTAAGATAATCTATTAATTCCTTAAAGATTGGACTTTGAGTAACCTCTCCCCCCGAAAGTACCACATAAAAAACATTACACCTAATTAAATCATCAATAACCTCTTTCCATTCATCAATATTCAGTTCATCATCCCCCCTCCCCGAATAATCTCCAAAACAATGTTTACATCTAAGATTACATTTACTTGTTAGGTTTATGTAACAAGAATAGGGAGAAACATAAACTTCGTTAGTGATATCCATTTTAGATTAATAAATTACAACTAGTATTGATTCTGTCCACAAGGCATAATATCATTCTTTGTCAAGTAAACAAGTCCACCGGACTCATTTCCAAAACCTGCTTCTCCACGGAGATAATCCTCGAAGATTCTTTGAGAAACCCCAATTGTCCCTGGAGAAATAGTGCTATAACCTATGTTCTTAGTCCTATCAACCATAATAATATCACAAAACCATATTTTATAAATATTATGGCAATCCCATAAATTTTTTAAGACCCGTAACAAATCTAAGGCATGAACTCTACATCCAACTCAGCCCAATTCCTTCCTGCCTGTATGAAATTCTTGAAGAACTTATAAGACTTTGGCTCAGTCCCAACATGGTTAAAGTTAATCAACCCGTCGCTGAATCTCCAAGAGAAATACAATCCAGTAACACCAACCGGAGTACAACCCACATTAGCAACACATATCAATCCACTCGAAGTGCTCGCATCAAACTCAACATTACTCCACGGAATATTCGATAAATCCTCGGGCTTAGTAATACATGCCGCAGCATAATTCGCCGTAATTGTCGGATCAACAACCATAACATTCGCACGCTTCTTCAAAGAACCCCCCCGCAGGTCCTCTACATAAACAATAATCTGATAGTTCCCGGGTACAGAATACAAGTGGAGATATCGATTCGTCTCACTAGCAAGAGTCGTAGAATTAGTCCCATCCCCGAAATCAACATAGCCTCGAACCAGTCCGTCGTTGTGACCCACCGAAACATTAAACCCGAAACTATCTGTTATATTAAAGAAATTCCCACACCCAATATCCGTAACATCAATATCTGGAAAATGTGGGTCACAATCAAATTCGAAATCCAAATTCAATAGCTGTGTTTTTGTTTGGGGGAGCACCGTAACAAAATTATAACCATCATCATATTTCAAAAACACATCAGTAGAAAAATCAAAAGTAATCCTTCCAGTATCCTCACATTCATCAGCAAAAGGAAGTTCAGAGAAAGGAACATGTGAAAGGACCTCTGTCGTATTCATCAGACCATTAATAGTTACTTGTCGCATTTCCCCCTCCTCAATCCTTACCGGACAATTAGCACAACTACCACTAAAATTAAGAGAATTCGCGATTCCAGCATCCGTAATATTCACCGCCCCAATCCCAGTATTAGTAACATCATAATCCGCAGTAAAAGAAATCCCATCCTGAACTAACCCAGACCTTACAAAACTAATATCCGGGCTAACAACCTTAATATCATAATCTTCTAAAGGAACCCAGCCATCTCTCCTTTGCCAAGGATTACTGCCACCCATACTACCAAGACTACACAAGGTAGATCTATCCTGATTACTCTCTGTCAAATCTGGACAAATATAATCGGGAGAATCACAAATCGCATTAACCATATCCATCTTAACATTATTACTTCCCGGAACAACAAAGTCTCCCAACTTAAGCCAGTCAGCCTGACTTGCAGTTAACGCAAGATTACAACCCGCAGGCAAATACCCAACATCACTCACTCCAGGACCATCCCCCACATAAGAATCCCGATCCACAGTCGTACCAATATCACAACTAGGCATACTATCATAATTAGCATTTATACCACCAGCCGAACCCCATGCAACAAATCCCTGACGAATCCCATAAGGAACTCCATTACTACATTGAACACTAATTGCGTTAATTCCAGTAATCCTCACCTCAGTTCCGGGAGCGACGACATAACCTCCTAAGGGATTAGATTTTAATTCTCCGGGCGCAATCGCCGTAGGACTATTATAATAGACAGTAGTAATCGCACCCGCAGCATCTACCTGTGCAGCCCCTGCATGACTGCAGGGGGTATTAGTACTACAAGAAGGTTCAACGACAAAAGCTGGAGAGATCTCCACATTATAGAAATCTCCATCAATAGTATATTTAGCTCTCAAGGAATAAGTTCCAGTTCCAACATCCACATTCGCACCACACCGAGTCTTTCCAGGTAAATCCCATCCCGTAACTCCATTTTCAACAGTACATTCATCACCTAGAATAGCATTATTCGGAGTAAGTTTAGTAGCTCCCAAATAAAATTCAATATCTATATTTTTATAATCCGGATCATCCCGGTCTCCACAATTCATAATTGTCTCTATAGGAATAGAAGAAAGCGGACATGAACTAGTAACCGGCGCTACAAAGCCAATTGGACTACTACCAGGACTAACAGAACTACAACACTCATCAAAAATACAATCTCCACTACAATCCTTATCCCTCCTACAGTACTCCCCCTCATCGCCATCTATATCTCCCGTATTATAGGTTAAGGTAAAGTTATCGATATCACCAGTAAAAGTTATCTGATTATCTCCCCGCCAATACCAACTAGGCCAACTAAATGCCCAACTGTCCCTAAAATCTCCTACAGATAAAGAACTCGTTGAATTACAAAATCCCTGGTCGTTACCATTTAAACTTACTCGACATCCAAGACTTGCATTCTCAATCACAATTGAATTACTATTAACATTCTCACTCTCCTCAACATCAAAATTTGTATTCCCAGTTCCGAAAACAGTGTAAGTCGCAGCAACAACCGCCGGAGCTAACAACAAAACTGCAAGAACCACAACAATTATTTTTTTATCCATATTGTTTTAGCTTCCTCCGATTTTTAGCGGCGACGACGATTATCACAATAGTGACCACAACAATTATAATTCCAGCCAAGATAACATATAACCAAATATCCCTCGAGACACCGAAAAGAATCATATCACTATTGACCTCGAAATTAAAATCTTGATTCGTCCCCATATCCTGCACCAAGATATCATATTTTTTCCCATTCCCGACGTCAAATACTAAATCTAAACAATTATCCACCACCTGCCTTTTCTGCACAACTATCAAAGTACCTTGTTTTACTGAAATAAATAACTCTGATTCAAGAGGCTCATCAGTAATACCATCATAAACACAAACAGTACCTTCAAACTTCTCCCCCATCGAGGACTCTTCTAATTTAACATCATGAATCGAACTAGGAAAATTATTTGCATCAGTAACATAACAATATTCCTCGTATAACTCATTTGTTTTAGAATTTATTAGCTTCGCACAAGTTTCAAATTTATATAACTTTCCAGCTACGGCCAATTTAAAATCAATCTCCTCAAAGAAATTATTAACATCCATATTTCCAATAATTTGGGTCTTTGTTCCAACAACCTTGTCTCCGACTAAATCAGTAACAGTCACTGTTAGAAAAATATCCTCAGTAACCGGAAAAGTATAATGGTCTGGAGAACCACCGACTAAAATACTAACTGTCATTTCCTCATCGTTATAATAATAATTGTCTGTAGAAAGTTGTCTCACTTTAGCCATTGCCCCTTGAGAAACAACCCTACTCCTATATAAAGAAACTAGACCATCAAAATCTATTAACTCAATTCTAATCGCATAAGCATCCGGACTATCTGGAACTTTCAACCCGACCAGAATCAATTGTTCTCCGGCAACCAAACTCACACTTTTAGTTTTACTCGAAATTAAATCACAAATACTATCTTGCCAATCACAAATGCTAACTTCCAATGTAGCGCCCTGAGCTTTCTCAGAATCAACATAAACATCTAAAGTAAAATCCTCGCCAGGATTTATTCCAACCCCAATAGGACCCGTTTGATTATTAATACTTGTCTTTGTCCTTACAATGTTCGCATACGGAAAACTTCCCGCACCAGTTACTTCAAAAGTTTGATACTTACTTGAAACTAAAATATGAGGCATTCCGATAATCGGAGTTTTCTTAGTTCTAAACGCAAAATCCATTCGATAAGTTCCCGAGCCCAAGTCTTCCCTCAAAGCATAAGAAAAAGGCACATCAACATTAGAATTCGCCGGAACATTAATCCCCCCAATCACTACTTCTCCAAAAATATTATCACAATCGGAAAATTGAGAGGGATAAGTTGGTGCTTCACATCCCTTCAAAACTTCAATAACCAAAAACCCATCGACAATTGGAAAATCTTCTCGATTATAAATCGTAATCACTTCATCAATAACATCTCCCACATTATAAGTTTCCAGAAGATCAACATCGATATCTGCCTTATAAAAAATACTTATTTCCTCATCAGATACGGCAGCAAAAACACTCACACTAATTAAATTTACAAATAAGAAACACAGAACAAACATCCCAACCACTCCCTTTTTCATATCTACTTTAGAAAAAACAACTTTATAAAATTACCCATAACCCTACTCTGTATAATTAACGGGTGCTATTTTTAAAAAATTATAATGGAGGTTAAAAATGAACTTAAATAAAAAAACTTGTTATACTAAGAAGGAAGAAATATTAATGTTAATAGCAATGGTGTTAATTTTTATAGGGGGAATATTGATAGGTTCAGGATTTTGATTTTAATATAACAGCACCTATAATAGCTATTATAGAACCCAACATTATCTTAACTAAAAAAGACAATGAAAAAATACATTTATTTATTCCTACAATATCATATGGAGCTCCACCATTACCTATACAGGATAAAAACGGATATGTAGCAATAATTAATCCTACAATAAAAACACCAAATCCAAATAAAGAAAACCCTTTTTTATTCATATAGTTACATTATTTTTAACTATTTAATACTTGCTAATCCTATTAAGTCCATCCATCTATTAGGATTCTTTAATTTAATATCTGTTGCCAATTCAAAAGGAGAACAATTAATCCCTTGATGTTTTCTAATGAAGTTATAATAAACAACAAATCCTTTTAAGATAGCGTCGGCACTTTCTACACTTCCGTAAAAGCCACGCATTATTTTAGTCCTATCTCTTACGTTGTTATGGAATCTCTCAATAGGGACGTTAAAGCCCTGTCCTTTTGAAGCATTAACAATATTATGAAAAACATTAAACTTTCTTTCTTTATTATTCCAACCAAATATTTTTTTAACACACCGAGGATATACACGATGACCATCGGAAGTTATCGTTGTTATGCTTCCTTTTGTTTTGTATTTTGCTAAACTCAAAACTTCTTTTATTTCTTCTTGTCCTCTTGAAACTCTAAAACTTGAAGCTACAACAAAACGAGTTTTACTATCAATAGAATCAATTAACCAATTTTGATTTCCCAACCTATTATGAGATTGTTCATCAATTTGTAATTCTGCTCCGACTTCTAATTTTAATCCATCTGCAAATTTGCTTATCTTCTTAGAGTATTTGATAACCCAATTATACACCGTCATATTTGTGCAGTTGTGAGGGAAGAACGCTTTAAGATGTGCTTGGACTTTTCTTGTGCTTAGTCCACCGAAGAATAAATCTATACTTGCGGTTATCTTCTTTGGGTGGTTTCTCATTCTAAAGAAGCCATCATCCTTTGTAAATCGCTTATTACAAGAATTGCATTTATATCTCTGAATTTTTCCCCTATTCTGTGTTTGACGAGAGCCATTTTTTTTTTGATGTTCTCGGTCTTACAATTAGGGCATATTGTTTTCTTATTAACGTTTATCATATAATATATTAATAAACAGACTATATAAAGCTTTCTATTCATAATAACATAATTTAATAAATACGTTAATATGTATAAATATATAGTATGTATGTGTTACATATTTATTCTGATATTAACACATTATTAATTATGTGATAGCTAAACTTTGTCTAATATCGCAAAAACCAAAAGATATAAATACTAAGTTTTATAACAACATATTATGGATACTTCAAAGTTTAATGGTGAAGCTGGAAAATTAATTAGAAGATGGGCGACGTTTGGAAGAGAATCTATAGAATTTGATTACTTCTTTCCAAACAAACTTCCAAATATGAAAGACTTCTGCAACGACCTTTCAATTATAGAGAAATCAAACGAAGCGAACAGGGCTATTGGAGAATTGCAAGGGTTAACAAAAAATATTGGAAATATAGAACTCTTCACTGACCCATATCTAAGAAAAGAGGCGGTTGATAGTTCAGAGATAGAAGGAACTTTTGTTTCCTTAACTGATGTTTTTTTAAGTGAAGCTGGAAGTAAGAAGCCAGAATTTTCAAATCCGAATGTTAAGGAGGTAGTTAATTTTGTACATTCAATAAGTTATGCTCTTGAGCAATTAAAATCAAATAAAGAGATGGATAAAGAATTACTTAATACAATGCATAAAACTCTTTTAGATAGTGTTCGTGGTAGAGATAAATTAATTGGAGAATTTAGAAAACAGCAAAACTGGATTAAAAGTAAGGGTGCTACAAAAGATGTTTTAGATGCAGATTTTGTTCCACCATCAGAAGAGAAAGTTGAAGAATTAATGACCTATCTTTTTGATTATATTAATGAAAAAGATGGATATATGAGATTAATTAAAGCAAGTCTAATCCATTATTTATTTGAAACGATACATCCTTACGAAGATGGAAATGGAAGAGTTGGAAGAACATTAATTCTATTATATTTAATTAAATCAAAAGTTTTAGAAGAACCAATTTTATACCTAAGTCCTTATTTTAAAAAATATAAAGAAGTTTATTACAATCTTCTAATGGAAGTAAGGCAAACTGGAAATTATAATAAGTGGGTTAAATTCTTTTTAGATGGAATAACCGAAATGGCAATTAATACATCAAAGAAAGTAAAGAGACTTATTGATTTATATAATGACTATAAAAAGAAATTATCAGACATCCATGCTACCCCATTATCTTTTAAAATTTTAGACAAATTTTTTGAAAGTCCTTACTGGTTTATTTCATTGATACAGGAAGAATTAGGAGGAGAAAATTATCCTAAAACAAAAAGGGCTATGAGGTACTTAGTTGAGGGGGGGATTATAAAAGAATTTACTAAATACCAAAGAAATAAAATATTTGTATCCCCAGAAATTCTAAAAGTTTTAGAAGAAGATTTAATTTAATCTTTAATATTAACTGGGACTCTAACTCCCTGTATCTTAATATAAACTCCTTTAGGATTTTTCTTTAAATCAATTTTCCAAACCTTTGCTTCTTCTTTTGTTAATATTATCTCGGGCTTTGGTGGAACTCTAAATAAATCTTTTAAGCTCGGAAAAAGTTTTGTTTTTCCAAATATTGTCAACTACTCCGGACTAAAGTCCGGAGCGTGACCTGCCAATTTCCAAAACCTAATTCCAATGTTTACTTTGCGATTCCTCTATGTAATATCTAATCCTCTCCGTTGTGACACATCCTATACTTCGAGCGAAATATCCTTCACTCCAAAATTTCTTGCCCCATAGAAAACTTTTGAAAAGTTCCA
>JAHJSH010000022.1 GCA_018830525.1 Nanobdellota archaeon
AAACCTGATTTTTTCTACTAACGACCTAATTTAGTCTAATTTTTCAAAAAAATCCTTTTTTTAAACAGGATTTTTCTTGAAATCAGCAGTGGAGTTTGATTTTGTCCGTTGCTCTTAAGAAAGCTGTTCTTTGATTTGACCGGAGAGTTTATTTTTAAGTGTAGGATGGTTAAGTGATGAAGATTCTTCTTGTTCATAACTTCTATCAATCCTCTTCTCCGTCTGGAGAGGATACAGTTTTCAAAAATGAGGTTGAACTTTTAAAAGAGAATGGTATAGAAGTAATAACTTATGAGAATTATAATGATGATGCATTGTCATTAAACAAGATAAGATTGGGATTTAGGACTATATGGTCAAAAGAGACATATAAAGATTTAAGAGATTTAATAAAAAAAGAAAAACCTGATATTGCTCATTTTCATAATATCTGGTATCTTATATCACCATCAGCATATTATGCTTGTAAAGATGCTGGTGTTCCTGTAGTCCAAACCCTTCACAATTTCAGATTATTCTGTGTTAATGGACTTCTACTAAGGAAGGGGAAGGTTTGTGAAGATTGTCTGCGTAAGGTTCCGTGGAGGGGTGCGATTAGAGGATGTTATAGAAACTCAATTTTTTATTCTGCACCTGTAGCCCTAACAGAATTTATCCACAAGGTAATTGGAACTTGGAATGATAACGTTAATGCCTATATTGCGTTAACAGAGTTTGGGAGAGAAAAATATATTGAAGGGGGTCTTCCTGCTGAAAAGATATTTGTTAAACCGAATTTTCTTGTTCACCCTCCAGAACCTTCTTTTAATCATAAAGATTATGCAGTGTTCCTTGGAAGATTGTCTCTTGAAAAAGGATTATGGACTCTAATTGAGGCATGGAAAGAGATAAAGGGAATTACACTCAAGGTTATGGGAGATGGTCCGTTAAGAAAAGATTTAGAAGACTTTGTATCAAAATATAGGATTGAAAACATCGAATTTACAGGTAAGAAGGAATTTAATGACTGCATGGAACTATTAAAAGGCTCTTTGTTTATGATAATGCCATCGGTGTGGTATGAGACCTTCGGCATATCTGTAATCGAAGCTTTTGCTTGTGGCAAACCGGTTATTGCTTCAAGATTAGGGGCAATGGCAGAGTTGGTTGAGGATTATAAAACCGGTTTACTTTTTGAGCATGGTAATCCTGAAGATCTTGCAGAAAAGATAAGGTGGATGCTGGATAACGAGGAAGCCTGCATTGAAATAGGTAGAAATGCACGGGCAGAATTTGAGGCTAAATATACAGCCGAGAAGAATTTTGAGATATCGATGGAAATATACAAAAAGACAATAGAGAATAAAGGAAATGGTTGAAAAGGAGCAAATATTAAACATTCCAATTAGTTTATTGAATGAAGAAGAGACTATTCAGGCACTCTATGGTTTTATTAAGGATGGAGAGAGAGGTAGAACCTTATTCTGTGCCAATCCTCATTCTATAATTGAAAGCATGAAAGATATAGAATTTAGAGAGGCTTTAAATAGTGCCGATATTCTGTTGCCTGATGGTATAGGAGTAGTCTTAGCCTCGAAAATACTTGGGGGAAATATCAAAAAGAGGCTCTCTGGCCCTGATGTTTTCTTTGAGTTTACCAGGCTTGTAAATCAAAAGGGAGGTTACAAATATTTCTTTTATGGCTCAACCAATGAAACATTGAAAAAGATAGAGTTAAGGATTAAAAAAGAATTTTCTAACATTAAAATAGCTGGTTTATACTCCCCACCATTTAGAGAAAACTCGGAAGAAGAAAATGACGAACATATACAAATAATTAATAAAGCTGAAGCTGATGTTTTATGGGTAGGAATGACCGCCCCTAAACAGGAAAAATGGATATATAAAAATAAAGCTAAATTGGAAGTGCCTTTAATTGGAGCTATAGGAGCAGCATTTGATTTCTTTGCCGAACCTACAAAAAGGGCATCAACTTTTTGGCAAAGAATTGGACTTGAATGGCTATCAAGATGTTTTAATGAACCGTGGCGATTAGGGAAGCGTAATTTTATAGCAGTACCTAAATTTTCATTTCTTGTTTTTATGGAAATTTTAAGGAAAATAAAAAAATGAATATTGTTATAATAACTCAAAATGAACACCGATATCTGCCTAAAACTCTTGATAAGATTCTTTCTGAAACGAAAAGAAAATATAACTACAAGGGTGTGGTGATTCTACCAATATCACCTTTTGGGAAAAAACTTTCCTTTTGGGAAAAGGCTATGGAAGTAAAAAATATTTTTGGATGGCAATTCTTCATTAAGGAAAGTTTATTTTTCTTAAAAGATAAAATTAAATCTAAAATATTTATTGGTACTTCTATTAAAGGTGTATTAAAAAAATATGGCATTTCACACCTTGAGTGGGTTAAAGATGTTAATTCCAAAAAGTTTGTAGAATGGAACAAGGAAAATGATATTGATGTATTAATTTCCCTTTCATGCAATCAGATTTTGAAAAAGGAAATTCTTGGTACACCCAAATGGGGTTGCTTAAATCTTCATGGGGGGAAGCTGCCTAAATATCGTGGACTTATGCCATCCTTTTGGACACTTTTTAATAGTGAGAAAGAAGGAGCTGTGACTATATTCAAAATGGACGAGGGAATTGATAGTGGAGAAATTATTTTGCAAAAGACTTATCCTATTGAAAAAAACGATCGGCTTTCCTCTATTATTGTAAAATCAAAGGCATTAGTTGCAGATATTACCATTGAATCCCTTAATTTAATATCAGAAGGGAAAGAAGAGCTTAAATCAAACCCAAACAGTGAGATGTCATATTTTGGGTTTCCAACACGGGAAGATATAATTGAACTTAAGAAAAGGGGAAAACAATTTTGAAGGGAGTATTCTCAATCGATATTGAAGACTGGTACCATATCCTTGATTTGCAGAATCCTGAAATCGGATATTATAATTGGGAAAAACAAGAAGTACGATTTCAAAAAAATACTGATATTATTCTTGAAATATTAGATAAAAGGAATGTCAAAGCTACCTTTTTTGTTCTTGGTTGGATAGCGGAAAAATATCCTGAATATATTCGTAAAATAGCTAATAAAAAACATGAAATTGCTTCCCATGGTTTTAAGCATGAGTTGATTTACAAAATTACTCCCAAATCATTTCGAGAAGATATAAGAAGTTCAAAAGCCTTATTAGAAGATATAACAGGTCAAGAGGTTTTGGGATACCGAGGTCCTGGTTTTTCAATTAAGAAAAGCACTGAATGGGCTCTGGATATTTTGATTGAGGAAGGATTTAAATATGATTCTACCATTTTCCCTGCCAAAAGAGAACATGGTGGCATTGCTGGTTATTCAAGAAAACCTTGCATAATAAAAAGGGAAAATGGTGAGATATATGAAATTCCTATATCTACAAGAAAAATATTTTTAGGAAATATTGCCTTCTGTGGAGGTGGATATCTTCGTCTCTTCCCCTATTGGTATATACGAGAAGGAATAAAAGAAATAATTTCAAGTGGAATGCCTCCTATTGTTTATTTACATCCAAGAGAGATTGATGTTGAACAACCAAAAATTAAAATGCCATGGAAGAGAAAGTTCAAAACATATGTTGGATTAAAAACTGCTAGAAAGAAAATTGAGAGATTATTAGATGAATTTGAATGGGGAACAGCAATTGATCTATTAAGTAGGAACAACTTTTGATTTTTTTGCAAGAATTACGAAGAGAACTCCAAAATTGATAAGAAGAATTGGACTTGAATGGTTTATATTGAACCCATGTAGGGGTAGACAGGTTATTCAGGTTTCTTATAGGACATAAAAGACTTTGGGCAAGAAATCTAATCTCAATGCCATTATTTGTATCTCTTGTCATTAAAGAAAAACTTAAGCATAAATTATCTTGTTAACTAACATATTATAAAGGAGAACGGTATGCAAAAAGCATTAATCACGGGTATCACAGGTCAAGATGGGAGTTATCTTGCAGAATTATTATTGTCAAAGGGTTATGAAGTCCACGGGCTTATTAGGCGGGCAAGTACTTTTAATACTGAGAGAATTGCGCATATTTACAGTGACCCTCATAATCCTGACACAAGACTCTTTCTTCATTATGGGGATATAACGGATGCAGGGCAATTAACCAATATTATTTACAATATTCAACCTGATGAAATTTATCATTTAGCTGCCCAGAGCCATGTCAGGGTAAGCTTTGATATACCTGAATATACAGGAGATGTGACTGCACTTGGGACAACAAGAATCTTAGAAGCTATAAGAAAAAGCGGAATCAAGACCAAATTTTACCAAGCTTCAAGCAGTGAGATGTTTGGAGATGCCCCTGCCCCTCAAAATGAAGAAACACTTTTCAGCCCAAGGAGTCCTTATGCAGCTGCTAAAGTTTATGGGTACTGGATGGTTAAGAATTATCGTGAAGGATATAATCTCTTTGCCTGTAATGGGATACTCTTTAATCATGAGTCGCCGAGAAGGGGTGAAACCTTTGTTACCCGCAAGATAACCAGGGGTATTGCTAAGATTTTATCCGGAAAACAAGAAAAGATATACTTAGGTAACTTAG